>JBFXBG010000033.1:0-27245 GCA_050183505.1 Gemmatimonadales bacterium
TCCGGTCGACGGCCCGCCGGTCCGTCGGTCCGTCCAGGCCCGGGGCCTCAAGAGCATGATCCCCCCCGTCATTACCGCCGCGCTCCGCACTCCCATCGGCCGGCTTGGGGGTGGGCTGGCCGAGATCCGGCCGGACAACCTGGCGGCCGGCATTCTCAAGGCCGTCGTCCAGCGGGCCAACCTCGATCCCGCCAAGGTGGACGACGTCATCCTCGGTTGTGCCAACGGCGCGGGAGAAGACAATCGGAACGTCGCGCGGATGGCGCTGCTTCTGGCCGGGCTTCCGATCGAGGTTCCCGGCCAGACGGTCAACCGGCTCTGCGGCTCGGGGCTGCAGGCGGTGGCCAGCGCCGCGCACGCGATCAAGGCGGGCGAGGGCGAGACCTTCCTGGCGGGCGGGGTGGAGAGCATGACCCGGGCGCCGTATGTCATGCTGAAGAGCGCCGCGGCATGGAACCGCACGCCGCCGCCGCTGGCGGACTCCACCGTGGGCTGGCGCTTCACCAATCCGAAGATGCCGGCGGACTGGACCATCTCGCTGGGCCAGACCGCGGAAAGGGTGGCGCAGCAGTACGGCATCAGCCGGCGGGACCAGGACGAGTTTGCCGAACTGAGCCAGCGGCGGGCGCAGGAGGCACTGGCCGCGTGCCATTTCGGCGACGAGGTCGTTCCGGTGCAGCTTCCGCCGTTCAAGGACGCGAAGATCCGGACATTCGCGACCGACGAGCATCCCCGCGCCGGGATCACCGCCGACGGACTGGCGAAGCTCAAGCCGGCCTTCGAGAAGGGCGGGACGGTGACGGCCGGGAACGCCAGCGGCATCAACGACGGTGCCGCGGCGCTGAGCGTGATGACGCCGGAGGCCGCCGCCGCGACCGGGGTCCGGCCGCTGGCGCGGGTGGTCGCGTCGGCCGTGGCCGGCGTGGACCCGAGCTGCATGGGGCTGGGCCCGATCCCCGCCACCCGCAAGGCGCTGGCCCGGGCCGGCCTCACGATCGACCGGCTGGACCTGATCGAATTGAACGAGGCGTTCGCCTCCCAGAGTCTGGCCTGCATCCGCGAACTCGGCCTCGACCCGGAACGAGTCAACATCTACGGCGGGGCCATCGCCCTGGGCCATCCGCTGGGGGCATCCGGCGCCCGGATTCTGACGACGCTGATCCACGCGCTGCACCGGACCGGCGGCCGGTACGGCCTGGCGACCATGTGTATCGGAGTGGGACAGGGAATCGCGATGATTGTTGAACGGGTTGGGGACTAGGGGCAGCCTGCACTCTGCACTCTGCACCCTGGACCCTGCACTCTGCACTCTGCACTCTGCACTCTGCACTCTGCACTCTGGTACGGACCATGGCCTACACCTTCGTGACAACTTCCGTGTCGTCCGGCGTCGGCACGCTGACGTTGAATCGGCCCGACCGGCTCAACGCGTTCGACGGCGCGATGCGGCGGGAGCTGGTCCCGGCAGCCAGGGAACTGACCGACGATCCGCGGGTACGTGCGATTGTGGTGACCGGCGCGGGCCGGGCCTTCTGCGCCGGGGCGGATGTCAAGTTCATGGAAGCGTGCCTCCGCACGGACGATGTGGCCGAGGCCAATGGACTGGTGCAGGCCGGATCGGAGCTGGTCCGGCTGCTGCGGGAGACGCCCAAGCCCGTCCTCGCCAGCCTGAACGGCGCGGCGGCGGGCGGCGGGGCCAACCTGGCCCTGGCCTGCGACCTCAGGATCGCGTCGGACCAGGCCAGTATCGGGCAGGTGTTTCACCGGATCGGGCTGCATCCGGACATGGGCGGGACCTGGTTTCTTCCCCGCCTGGTGGGCCCGAGCCGGGCGCTGGAGCTGATCTGGTCCACCGAGTTGGTCCCGGCGGCGCGTTGCCTCGAACTCGGACTGGTGAACCGGGTGGTTCCGCACGAGCGGCTGGCCCCGGAAACGGCGGCCTGGGCCGAGCGGCTTGCGGCCCTGCCCCCGATCGCCGCGGGGCTGGTCAAACAGGCGGTGTACGCGGGCGACGGTGACGGCCTCCCGGCCGCCCTGGCCCGCGAGATCGAATATCAGGACCGGTGTTTCCGAAGCGCGGACGCCGCGGAGGGACTCGCGGCGTTCAATGCCAAGCGACCGCCCAGCTTTCAGGGACGTTAAGGAGAAGACCATGCGACGGCTGATGAATTTTGACGACTGGATCGACTACTTCCACTACTGGCAGGAGTCCATCGGGCTGCCGCTCAAGGACTTCGAGGCCCGCAAACCGAAGAACTTCAGCTTCGACGCCCTGTTCGCATCGCCGGACGTGGACGCGATCGAGTTCGGCCACTACAAGGGGAACCTCAAGTGGCCCACGGTCATGCACATCCCGGATCAGCGGATCCGGGACGCGCTGCTGAACCTGATAGTCTACCAGGGCGACACCGAGTTCGCCTCGGTGGAGCAGCAACGGAACCTGCTGCACAACGCTCCCAGCGACTACGACTTCTTCGCCATCGTGCGGGTGATGAGCGAGGAGATGCGGCACGGCTGGCAGATGTCTTACCTGCTCTGCCAGCACTTCGGTGACGAGGGCCGGCGGGAGGCCGCCAAACTGCTCGAGCGCCGGGCGGAGGAAGGTCAGCGGCTGCTGGGCTCCTTCAACGAGATCGTCGAGAACTGGCTGGATTTCTACACCTACACCCAGTTCATCGACCGGGACGGCAAGTTCCAGCTCAAGATGCTGTCCACCTCGGCGTTCCAGCCGCTGGCTCTCTCGATGGGGCCGATGCTCAAGGAAGAGAGCTTCCACCTCGGCACCGGGAATAACGGCCTGCTGCGGATCGTGAAGGCCGGACTGATTCCGCCGGAGATCATGCAGCGCTACTTCAACAAGTGGGTACCGACCGCGTTCGACCTCTTCGGCACCGACAACTCCTCCAGCGCCCACTGGGCCTACGTCTGGGGGCTCAAGGGCCGCTTCAACGAGCGGGAAACCGACGAAGCCGCCGATGTCGCCCACCTCAACGAGGCGAGCCGTGAGCTGTACCGCCAGGAGATCGCCCGGCTGGTCCAGCGGCTCAACCTGGCCATTCCGGAAAAGGAGCGCCAGCTCAAGCTGCCGGACATCAAGTTCAACCGGAAGATCGGCACCTGGGCGCGGCAGTGCTTCACGGTGGAGGGTGACGAGATCTCTGAGGAGAGGTACCAGGCCTACCTCGCCTCGGTCACACCCACCGACGAGGACCGGACGTTCCTGAACGACCTGATGAAGGAGAACGCCTGGATCGAGGCCAAGAAACTGGAGGAAGACTGAGGCAATTGGGTGATTGGATGATTGCATGATTGGATGATTGGGGCGGGCGCGTGACGGTCCACCCTGGTCTGCCGCCGCCACGAGGCTGGACTCTTCACCCCAATCATCCAAACTCCAATCATCCATCATCCAATTGTCCACCTATCCAGTTCCTCATCCATTAGCCACGACCCCGTCTCACAGAAGATCACATGCCCTCCATCATCGCTCACCGCGGCGCCTCGGGCCGGGAATACGAGAACTCCCGGGCGGCGTTCACCCGAGCGGTCGAACTGGAGGCCGACGGGGTGGAGCTGGACATCCACTCGACCGGCGACGGGATCATCGTGGTGCATCACGATGCCGAGTTGCCCGGCCTCGGGCCCATCGGCCACCTGAATTTCCCCGCGGTCAGCGAATACCGGCTGCCCAACGGCGAGACCGTGCCCACGCTGCCTGAAGTACTGGACATCCTGGGCGACCTCGACGTGTACGTGGAAGTGAAGACCCTGCCGCAGGCGCATGATTCAATCCTGCTGTCGGTACTGGACCAGGGGCCGTTCCCGGCCCGGTACGCGGTCCACGGGTTCGATCACCGGATCATTGCCCGGCTGGGAGAGAAGCGCCCGGCCCTGCGGCGGGGGATTCTCCTGGCCTCGTATCCGCTGGACCCGCTGGGCCTCATGCGGGCGGCCGGGGCCACCATGCTGTGGCAGGACCAGGGGCTCATCGACGCCGGCATGGTCAATACCATGCACCGCGCCGGGCACCGGGTCATCGCCTGGACGGTGAATCATCCCGCCGAGGCCCGGCGTCTGGTGCGCGCCGGGGTCGACGGGCTCTGCACCAACTACCCCGACAAGCTGCGCGCAGCGCTGGAGGAATCCTCGGCATGACCTTTCAGGTCCATCGAGCCGCGGTCATCGGAGCCGGCACCATGGGCGCCGGGATTGCCCAGGCGACGGCCGCCGCCGGCTGGAACACGGTCATCACCGACACCCGGCCCGAGGCATTGCCGGCCGCGCTGGTCGCCATCGGCCGCACGCTCGACGGCGCGGTCAAGCGCGGCAAGATGACGGCAGAGGACCGCGAGGCAATCCGGGGCCGGATCGGTACGGCCGCGTCGGTAGCCGAGGCCTGCCGCAACGCGGACCTGGTCATCGAGGCCGTGGTGGAGGATCCGGCGGTCAAGCGCGACGTGCTGGGACAGGCGGCGCGGGTGGTGAGCGACGGGGCGCTGGTGGCCACCAACACCTCGTCTCTCTCGATTACCGAACTTGCGCGGGAACTGCCCCACCCCGACCGTTTCCTCGGGCTCCACTTCTTCAACCCGGTGCACCTCATGCGCCTGGTCGAAATCGTGGTGCACGACGGGGCCGGCGAGCGGGTACGGAACGATGCCCTGGCGGTGGTCGAGGCGCTGGGCAAGGACCCGATCATGGTCCGCGACTCCCCCGGATTCGCCTCCAGCCGGCTCGGCATCGTGCTCGGGCTCGAGGCCATGCGGATGCTGGAACAGGGCGTCGCCAGCGCGACCGACATCGACCGGGCCATGGAACTGGGGTACAACCACCCCATGGGCCCGCTCCGCCTGACCGATCTCGTCGGACTCGATGTCCGGCTCCGGATCGCCGAGTACCTCCACCGGACCCTGGGGGGCGCACAGTACGAGCCCCCGGCCATACTCCGCCGCCTGGTCGCGGAAGGAAAACTGGGAAAGAAAACCGGAGAAGGATTCCACCGGTGGGAGTGAGAAGTGAGAAGTCAGAAGTGAGAAGTGAGGAGGGGGAAGGGCGAAGGAACTGACCGGCACGCTTTCCAACCTTGAGCTCAAGCCATGTCCCAGGACCAACTCGTCACTCGCGACACCATGGGCCGCGTCGGCCTGCTGACCATCAACCGGCCGGACAAGCGCAACGCGCTGGACGGCCCCACGCGTCGAGAGTTCCTCGAGGCACTGGAATCATTCCGGACCGACGCCGCGGTGCGGGTCGTGGTCGTCACCGGCGCCGGAGACAAGGCGTTCGTGGCCGGAGCGGACATCGGCGAATTCGAGGGCCGCACGCCGGTGGATCAGTTCCGGGTGATGCAGGCACCCACGATCTTCGAGGCGGTTGACGCTTTTCCCAAGCCGGTGATCGCCATGATCAACGGATTCGCGCTCGGCGGCGGGTGCGAACTCGCCCTGGCCTGCGACATCCGGATCGCGGCGGACAGCGCGAAGCTGGGACAGCCGGAAGTGAACCTGGGAATCATCCCGGGCGGCGGAGGCACCCAGCGGCTCCCCCGTCTGGTCGGGCTCGGCACGGCGTTCAAGCTGCTGTACACCGGCGAGCTGATCAGTGCCGCGGAGGCGCTGCGGATCGGCCTGGTGGACGAGGTCGTCCCGGCGGCCGAACTCCGGGAGCGGGTCATGGCGTTGGCCGGAACCATCGCCGAGAAGAGTCCGGTCGCCCTGCAGCTGATCAAGGAAGCCGTCCGGGCCTCGGTCCGCGGGTCGCTGGATGAGGGACTGCGGCAGGAGACCACGCTGTTCGGCATCGCGTTCGCCAGCCAGGACAAGGCGGAGGGCGTGAAGGCCTTTCTGGAGAAGCGCAAGGCGGAATTCACCGGGCGGTAACCAGGTAGTGGGTGAACGGTAAACGGTGAACCGGGCTGCCCTTCAGAATCGGATCGAGGCGGCCACGGCCCGTTCACCGTTCACGGCTCACTGCTCACTGCTCACTGCTCACCGTTCACCGTTCACCGTTCGCCGTATCGATGTCTTACGCGATCACCGACCTCCACATCCACATCCAGCCCTTCGAGCAGATGAAGCCCGCGGTGCAGGAGGTGATGCGCAAGGGCAAGGAGGCTCACTGGGAGCGTCTCATGGCCCTGACCCGGGATCCGGCCGCGCTGCTGGAGGTCATGGATGCCTCGGGGGTCTGGCGGGTCGGGCTTATCAACTACCCGAGCCCGGATCTGATGGGGTTCGACGATTCCACCAACGAGTTCGCGGCCCGGTATGCCTCGGCGGCCCCGGAGCGGCTCGTACCCTACGGCGGAGTTCACCCGCGGTTCACCCGGGACCCCGAGGGGGATGTCGACCGCCTGATCGACCTGGGGATCCGCTGCCTCAAGATCCATCCACCCCACCAGCTCTACCCCGCCAATGCCTACACCGACGGGCTGGAGGCGCTGGGCCGGATCTACCGGCGCTGCGAAGAGCGCGGCCTGCCGGTGACCATCCATACCGGCACCAGCATTTTCCCGGGGGCCCGGTCCAAGTGGGGCAATCCGCTGGAAATCGACGACGTAGCGATCGATTTCCCGGATCTCCGGATCCTGATGGCGCACGGCGGGCGGCCCTTCTGGATGGAGGAGGCGTTCTTCGTGCTGCGGCGCCATCGGAATGTCCACCTCGAAGTCTCGGGTATCCCCCCGGCGAAACTGCTGCAGTATTTCCCCCGTCTGGGGGACATCGCCCACAAGACGCTGTGGGGAACCGACTGGCCCAGTCCAGGGGTCAAGGACCTGCGGCAGAACATCGACCAGTTCCTGGGGCTGCCACTCACCGAGGAGCAGCAGCGGGGTATCCTCTCGGAGAACAGCCTCCGGCTCTTCCCGGTTGCGGGGCGCCAGGCTCCTGACGTGTCGGCCGGAAGAGACGCTGAAGGCGCAGAAACGGGTTGATCCCGGCGGAACCCGGCCGGGGGGAACCCCGGGGAAAGCGTGGCCTCGCTGATCTTCCCATCTGCTCCGATCTGCTGTAATCTGCGTAATCTGCGATCAGTACCCGAACCAATCGACTCGGAGCATCAATGATTCGATGGCATAGCCTCGCCGTCCTCGGCCTGCTGGCGGGGTGTGCCGGCGCACCGGCCACGACCGCAGTACCGGCGAACCGGGCCACCGCGGCGCCGGCGGACACCACCAGCGTCGACCGGCCCCAGTACCCTTCGACCTACCATCGCCATCCCAATCCTCCGGTCCTGATCCGGAACGCCACGATCATGACCGCGGCCGGCCCGGAGCGCCGCAACTCATCCATCCTGTTTCAGGATGGCCGGATCGTGGCTATCGGAGACAATCTGACCGCGCCCGCGGGTGCCGTGGTGATCGACGGGACCGGCAAGTACGTGACCCCCGGCCTGATCGACACCCACAGCCACCTCGGCGTGTACGCGGCGCCGGGAACGTTCGCCGAGAGTGACGGCAACGAGGCCACCAACCCGAACACCGCGGACGTCTGGGCCGAGCATTCCTTCTGGCCCCAGGACCCGCAGATCCCGCTGGCGATTGCCGGGGGCGTGACGGTCATCCAGGCCCTGCCGGGATCGGCCAACCTGATCGGCGGCCGCTCGGCCACGCTGCGTCTGGTCCCGTCGCGCTCGGTCCAGGACATGAAGTTCCCGGGAGCGCCCTACGGTCTCAAGATGGCTTGCGGCGAGAATCCCAAGCGGGTGTACCGCAACCGGGGGCCCTCGACCCGGATGGGCAACATGGCGGGCTATCGTGAGGCGTTCATCGCCGCGGAGCGCTACCGCCGCCGGTGGGACGAGTGGCTCAAGGACCGGAAAGGCAACCCACCCGACCGCGACCTCCGGCTCGAGACCCTGGCCGAGGTGCTGCGGGGAAACATCCGGGTGCAGAACCACTGCTACCGTGCGGATGAGATGATCCAGATGCTGGATCTGGCGCGGGAATTCGGTTTCCACATCCGTTCCTTCCACCACGCCGTCGAGGCGTACAAGATCGCCGACGTGCTGGCCCGGGAAGGGGTCGCCGCGTCGGTCTGGGCCGACTGGTGGGGCTTCAAGATGGAATCGTTCGACGGGGTACCCCAGAATGCGGCCCTGCTGCAGCAGGCGGGTGCCCGCACGGTAATCCATTCGGACGACCCCAACGGCATCCAGCGGCTGAACCATGAGGCCGCGAAGGCGCTCTACGCGGGCATCCAGGCCGGCATCCCGGTCAACCGGGACCAGGCGATTCAATGGATCACAATCAATCCCGCCTGGGTCCTGGGCATCGACTCGGTCACAGGCAGCCTGGAACCGGGGAAGAGCGCGGACGTCGTCATCTGGACCGGGGATCCGTTCTCGATCTACTCCAAGGCGGAGATGGTATTCAACGACGGCTGGCTGGTCTTCGACCGGAACGATCCGGCCCACCAGCCGAAGACCGACTTCAATCTGGGCATCACCGATCCGGGGGTGGGACAATGAGGGCGGACTGGCGGAGTGGCGGGCGGGCGGGCGGCCTCCTGCTGGCCGGCGTGGCACTGCTGCTGGCGGGCGCGACCAGGCTCGAGGCCCAGGCGATCGCGATCACCGGGGGAACGGTCTATCCCGTCAGCGGCCCGAAGATCGAGAATGCGACGGTGCTGATCGAAAACGGGCGGATTACCGCGGTGGGCGCGAACGTCGCGGTTCCGGCCGGCGCCCGGCGGGTCGATGCCCGGGGCAAGTGGGTCACGCCGGGGTTCATTCACTCGTCCACCACGCTGGGTCTCGCGACTGTCGGGTCGGTGTCGGAAACCAACGAGTCGCGCATGGAGGGCGATGTCGACGCGGCGTTCAATGTCGCCGAAGGCATCAACCCGGCGACGGTGAACATCCCGGTCGCCCGGATCGAGGGAGTCACGACGGCGCTCACGCGGCCGGGCGGCGGGCTCATCGCGGGACAGGCGGTGCTGGTGGATCTGGCGGGAGACCGGATCGAAGACATGCTGGTCAAGTCACCCGCCGCCATGGTCATCGATTTCTCGGCCCGCTCCAAGTCGGCTGGAGGCGGCAGCCGGGCGGGCGCGCTGCAGCGGCTGCGCCAGCTGTTCCTGGACGCGAGGGAATACGACCGGCGGAAGGGCGACTTCCAGAAAGCCCAGATGCAGGAGTTGTCGGCCTCCGCGGCCGATCTCGAGGCCCTGCTCCCGGTGCTCCGCGGGGCGGTACCGGTCTATGGCATTGCCGATCAGCGAAGCGACATCGAAAGCGCGCTGCGAATCATGCGGGAGTTCAAGCTCCGGCTCGTGCTCTGGGGTGGGCGGGAAGCCTGGCAGATCGGGCCGGAACTGGCGGCCGCCGGAGTCCCCGTGATCACCTACCCGCTGGAGAACATCCCCGATTTCAACGGCCTGGGCGCCCGGTCCGACAACGCCACCCTGCTCCGCCAGGCGGGCGTCACGGTACTTCTGGCCGAGGGAGAGTCGGGCGGGCCGAGAGATCTGCGGTTTGCCGCGGGCCACGCGATCCGGAACGGACTCAGCTGGGACGATGCCCTGCTGGCAGTGACGCTGGCACCGGCCCGGGCGTTCGGGATCGCCGACCGCTACGGCTCGCTGGAGCCGGGGAAGGTCGCCGACGTGGTACTGTGGAGCGGGGATCCGTTCGAGTTCTCCAGCAAGCCGGACCTGGTGCTCATCCGGGGCAACGAAATACCGCTCCGGAGCCGGCAGACCGAGCTGCTGGAGCGCTACCGGGCGCTGCCACCGGAGTATTGAAGTGAGACGTGAGAAGTGAGAAGGGGTGGTGTTTTCCGCTTCGATCGGAAAGCGCCAACCCTTCTTGCTTCTCACCTCTCACTTCTCAACTCTTCCACCGTCTCCGCCTCCACTTTCACCGCCCCCATCTGCTTCTCGACCTTCTCGATGGCGGCTTCGAGGTCATCCAGCTGCAGGAGCAGGGCGTCGATCCGGGCCTGGGCCACTTCCCGGCCACGCTCCCGCCCGTGGACGAGTTTGCCGAGGTCTCCGGCCGCGTTGTTCTGCTTGCGGCGGAGGCGGTACAGCTCGACCTGGAGACGCCCTTCCTCCAGGGCGGCCTGGGCTCGCTTCCCGATATTCTCCAGTTCTTCATTGAGCCGCGCGATCATTCCGGGCATTGCCTGAATCTCCGGGTTGGCGTTCTCCCGACACGACGTGGGGACGGACCGGTATGTTTCAAAATGAACAAATCGGGGGTCGAGGCGCAAACGTACTGCTTCACCACGGAGGCACGGAGAACGCGGAGCCATCACGGGGAGGTTGTCGGGAGCCGGATTGTCGGTGCCGAGCGGGATGCGCTCAGCACCTGCCCATCAAGCTCCCTCCGTGCCCCCTCCGGGTTCTCCGTGGCTCCGTGGTGAAGCGGTGCGTCCGTGGTGAAGCGGTGCGTTTGAGCGGCCCCGGCGGACGCCCAGCAAAAACGGGGTGCCGTCAACCGGCACCCCGTCAGTCATTCCCCAGGCGATTCGCCGCTCAGGCCGTCGCGGCGGCCTCGAGCGGGTAAACCGATACCTTCTGCCGCCCCTTGTCCTTGAACTCGAAGCGGACGACGCCTTCGGTGGTGGCGAACAGGCTGTCGTCGTGTGCCCGGAGGACGTTCTTGCCCGGGTGGAACTTGGTGCCCCGCTGCCGGACCAGGATCATGCCGGCCCGGACCCGCTCCCCCCCGAACTTCTTGATGCCGAGGTACTTGGGGTTCGAAGTCCGACCGTTGCGGCTGGAGCCTACGCCCTTTTTATGAGCCATGTTTCACCTCACCCGGCGCGCACGTCGGTGACGCGCACTTCAGTAAACCGCTGGCGGTGCCCGGTCTTGCGCCGGTACCCCTTCCGCCGCTTGAACTTGAAGACGAAGATCTTGCGGTCCTTGCCCTCCCGGACCACCTCGGCCACGACCGCGGCGCCCTTCACCGTGGGGCTGCCGACGTTGACCGTGTCGCCATCGGAGGTGAGCAGTACTTCGTCAAAGGTGACCTTGCTGCCGGGTTCCGCTTCCATCCGCGGCAGGCGAAGGGTCTGGCCCTTCTCCGCGCGGAACTGCTTACCCAGAGCCCGGAAAATCGCGTACATGAGATCCCCTCAAATCCTGGAGGCCTATCCAATCGAGCCGGGAAATGTAGGTGGGGATGGGGGTTAGATCAAGAGGGGGCGGGGGCCGGGACGGCCGGGACGGCCAGACGGCCGGGACGGCCAGACGGCCGTCCAGGTTGCCACTCCACGTTTATTGGGCGGCCAGCCCAGCGCCGTCCTGGACGCAGTAGCGATAGGTGGCCGGGTATTCGGAATGACAGCTGGGGCAGGTGGCCCGGCCCGGTGCATGGTCGGACTGGACCAGGCCCAAGCCGTCCCGGGGGCAGAAGCTGTATTGATCGGGGTACTCGAAGCCGCACTTCGGACAGTGCACCATCGCGGGCCTCCGGGGTGGGAGTCTCTACCGGAGATATGCAGCGGAACAGGGCCGAGCGCTAGGGGTGGGTGGAAGGGCGGAAGGGCGGAAGGACGGAAGGACGGAAAGAGGGGTAGGGCCGTCCCCTTCCGCCTTTCCGTCCTTCCGTCCTATGCCACCGCGTAGTGCTCCGTAACGTCCCGTCCCGCCGGGCGGCTCATGAGCCGGAATTCGTCCAGGTTCATCATCGGGTCATCCCGAAGCTCGATGGACAGCCCGGTCTGGCGGGTCAGGGTCTGGATCAGTTTCGGCTCCCGTTCCAGCAGGTGCAAGGCCACCTCCGGATGCAGCCGGACGGCCAGCTGGCGCTCCCGGCGCTCCCGGCCCGCCCGGCGCAGGGCCCGTTCCAGCCGCCGGGCCACCACTTCCGGCCGGAATACCCGACCGGACCCGGCGCAGGTGGGGCACTCGGTCGTCATGGCCTGGTAGAGGGACGGCCGGACCCGTTGCCGGGTCATCTCGACCAGGCCCAGTTCACTCACCGCCAGGGTCTTGGTCCGGGCCCGGTCGCGACCCAGGTGGTTCCGGAGTTCCTGCAGCACCTTCTCCCGGTTGGCGCGGGTCTCCATGTCGATGAAATCGCAGACGATGATGCCGCCGATGTCCCGCAGCCGAAGCTGCCGGGCGATCTCCCGGGCCGCCTCGATATTGGTCTTGAGGATGGTCTTCTCGGGATCCTTCTTGCCGGTATACCGGCCGGTGTTCACGTCGATCGAAACCAGCGCCTCGGTCGGCTGGATGATGATCGACCCGCCGGTGGGCAGCTCGCAGCGGGCCTTGAACAGGTCCCGGATTTCGTTCTCGATGTCGAACTTCTCGAACAGCGGCACATTCCCGGTGTACAGATGCACCCGCTGCATGAGTTCGGGGTCCACCTGGTTCAGGTACTGTTCGATCTCGTTGTAATGCTCCTTGCTGTCCACCGAGAGCCCGTCGACCTTGGCGCTGAAGACGTCCCGGATGATCCCCCGGGTCATGCTGGTCTCCCGGTGCACCAGCGCCGGGGCGCGGACGAAGGTCTCCTTGCGGGTAATCTTGCGCCACAGGTTGAGCAGGGCGTCGATCTCCCGCTTGAAGTGCTCCTCGGTCACCCCCTCGGCCACGGTCCGCACGATGAATCCGCCCTGGTCCTTCGGGGCCAGCCGGGAGACCATCTCCCGGAGCCGGGCTCTCTGCTCCCGGCTGTCGATCTTGCGACTTACCCCGACACGGGAAGCCGAAGGCATGAAGACAAGGAACCGGCCGGGGAGGGACACCTGGGCCGTCACCCGGCATCCCTTGGTACTGATGGGCTCCTTGGTGACCTGCACCAGCAGCGTCTGGCCGCGCTTCAGGATGTCGCTGATATTGGGGAGTGGACCGCGGTCGCGCCGGCCGCCGCCATTGCCGTTGCGCCGGCCACGGGGTTTGGCCGGAGCCTCCGCCGCTTCGGCATCCTCGGGCAGGGCGTCCGCCTCGTCCTCGATGTCGTCCGGCTCTTCGGGCTCTTCGTCTTCCTCCGGCTCGAGCAGGTCCGAGGCGTGGAGGAACGCGCTCTTTTCGAGCCCGATGTCAACGAAGGCGGCCTGGATCCCGGGGAGGACCGCTTCGACCTTGCCCTTGTAGATGTCGCCGACCCGGCGGCGCTGATCCGGCCGGTCGAACATGAGTTCGACCAGGCGGTCGTCTTCCAGAATGGCCACGCGGCTCTCGCGCGGGCCACCGTTGATGAGAATCTCGCGCTTCAAGCTGTCCACCATCGGCCCATGCACCAGGCAGGGCCTCCAGAACGTGAAGCGGGGGCGCACCGGGATCACGCGATCCCCGCCCCCGCAGTCGTCGAGCGGGCACACCCGGTTCGCCCCGTGCGGGGACGCCGCGTGCCAGCAATTCCGCGGGGCAACCGGTCCAGCCGGACCGGGCTGCCCCACCCTTCCGTAACAACCCCGCGGCACCCGCAAGCCAGACGGCCCAGCCGTCGGCCACATGAGTGCCGGACCTGCCTTGGGCGGGGCGCAGAAGCGCCCGGCCCTGGATTTTGGGACGGTCCTGCGCCGGCGTTCGGCTCCAGGCACGCCCATCCACTGCGGCGCCCGCGTCGTGGCCGCCTGAACGGGCGGCGGAGTGCGAGGCGCCAAAACCAGGACGGCCGGCGCGCCCGGGGCGTCGCCGGGCAAGCCAAAGCTCCCCGAAAAGCCGACTCAACCAGCCGGTCCGAGGAGCCAATCTCGCCACTGTGGCCGTCATCATGGCCCTAAAGATATATCGGGATTGGATTTAGGCAATACGTGCGGGCCGGCGGACACGTGCGCCGCGGCCACAGCTGCAGCCGACCCCTGGCGCTCGGACAGCCTGACCGTCCGCCCGCCGGCCCGTCTCCCCACCCCAGCTCACCGTTTTCCCAGACTCACCTTCCATCCGGACGACAGCGCGGGAACCTCCAGCACGCGCCGGAGCTCGCTGCGGCTGGCGTTGCGGTCGATCCGGACCCGATAGGCTTCAGCGACACTGACCCGGCTGGGCTCCTCGAACTCCCGCTCGAGCGACAGGCCCGGCGCTCCTTCACCGGTCTCGATCACCCGGCAGTACCAGCCGGTGCGGTAGTTGAGCCTGATCCGGGCGATCAGATCCTCCACGCCGAGCCAGTTGGCCAGGTTGGCGCAGGGCTCACGGGGCTGACTCACTTCGAGCAGCGCACTGCCGAACCGGAACCGGTCGCCGATGTGGACACTCTGCTCGGTCCATCCGCTGACCGTGAGGTTCTCACCGAAGCTGCCCGGCGAGAGCCTGCGCTGCCATTCGGCTTCCCAGGCCTGCAGGCTGGAGGCGCAGTAGACGCACACGGCGCGCTCGACCCCGCCGTGCACCCGCCGGTCGGTCTGCTGATCCCCGTCGATGCCGAGGGTCCCGATCACCACCCGGCCGATGAGGGGCTCCTTGCCGATGGCCGTGCGCACCGGCTTGAGATTGAGCACCTGGTATCTGGTCTGCCCTGCCTGCACGCTCAGGACCCGGGGGGTGAAGTCGAGTTTGGGCGACGCGCTCACCGGACGATGTCTCCCAGGATCTGCCGGGCGATCACCATGCGCTGTACCTCGCTGGTCCCTTCGCCGATCTCACACACCTTGGCATCCCGCATCATGCGCTCCACCGGGTACTCCTTGGTATAGCCGTACCCGCCGAAGATCTGCACCGCGGCCGTCGTCACCCGCATGGCCAGCTCGGAGCAGAACAGCTTGGCCATCGCGGCTTCCTTCTTGAACGGCTTCCCGTTCTGCTTGAGCCAGGCCGCATGATAGAGCAGGTGGGTGCCGGCTTCGATCTCCAGAGCCATGTCGGCCAGCTGGAAATTGACGCCCTGGAAGCTGCCGATCGGCTTGCCGAACTGCTTGCGGACGCCGGCATACTCGAGGGCCTGCTCATAGGCGCCTTCGGCGATGCCGAGCGACAGAGCCGCGATCCCGATGCGACCGGCATCCAGGGTCTTCAGGAAGTTGACGAACCCCTGGCCGATTTCGCCCAGGAGGTTCTCCTTGGGCACGACGGCGTCTTCGAAGACGAGTTCCCGGGTATCGCTGGCCCGCCAGCCCATCTTGTCTTCCTTCTTGCCGGCCCGGACGCCCTTCATCTTGGGGAGGCCGGGCTCATGCCCGACGCCCAGCTTGACGCACTTCTCCAGATCCACCGTATCCTTGGTGACGATGAAGCTGGTGATGCCCCGGTGGCCGGTACCGGGCGAGGTACGCGCGGTGGCCGAGAAGATCTCCCCCACGCCGGCGTGGGTAATGAAGATCTTGGAGCCGTTGAGCAGGTAATGGTCGCCCTTGTCGACGGCGGTCGTGGCGGTTCCGCCGGCGTCGCTCCCGGCGCCGGGTTCGGTGAGTCCGAACCCGCCCAGTACCCGGCCCGAGGCCAGCAGGGGAACGTATTTGCGTTTCTGCTCTTCGGTCCCGAACTCGACGATCGGGGAGGTTCCGAGGTTGGTATGCGCGCTGACGGTCAGGGAGTGGCTGGCGTCGACCTTGGCGAGCTCGTGCAGCGTGATGTAATACGACAGCTGATCCATCCCGGCCCCGCCCAGCTCTTCGCTCCAGGGCACACCGAGAATCCCGAGTTCTCCCATTTTCCTGATATTCTCCCAGGGAAACTCGGAGGAGGCGTCGAGTTCGCGGGCCACGGGGGCGACTTCCTGACGGGCAAATTCCCGCACCATCTCCCGGACCTGCAGATGTTGCTCGGTGAAATAGAGTGAGTCATCCATAAGGAGAAAAATATATCAGGGTGCGGGATTGAGAACGAGGGTTGAGGACCGAGGACTGAGGACTGAGGGCTGAGGAAGGAGGACTGCCCTCGATTCCCGGTGCATCCCGCTAGATTGTCGGCATGCGCCGACTCTTCATTCTGGCCGCCGGCCTGCTGGCCGCCTGTGGCACCGATTCGACATCCCCACCGGCGGGGCCGCTGTCCCTGCACCTGGCCCCGGTCGACAGCGGCTATGATTTCTCGATCTTCGTCACGGCCCCGCCGGGCGACCAGAGCCGGCTCGTCGTGGTCCAGCGCGGCGGGAGAATCCTGCTTCGGAAGGACGGCGTCAGGCAGGACTCGGCGTTTCTGAATCTGACCTCGAAGACGACGCCGGCCACGGGCGAATACGGGACCTACAGCCTGGCCTTTCATCCGCAGTACGCCGCCAATCACCGGCTGTTCGTCTACTACGTTCCCGCCAACGGCAACGGCCGCCTCTCGGAATTCACCGCGACCCCCGACGGGGATCACGCCGACATCAACTCCGAGCAGGTCATCATCGAACTGCCCCAGGATCCCGCGGCGGTGCTCTACGGCGGCACGCTGGCGTTCGGGCCCGACGGGTACCTGTACATTGCGTTCGGCGACACGGCGGAAGGCCGCAATACCGCTTCCCTGCCCTCCTCCCCGGCCCAGGACAGCACCTCGCTCCACGGAAAGATGATCCGCATCGATGTGGATCAGGGCGCGCCCTATACCGTCCCGGCGGGCAACCCCTTCGTAAACCGCCCGGGCTGGCTGCCCGAGATCTGGGACCTCGGTTTCCGCAACCCCTGGCGCTGGAGTTTCGACCGTGCCACGGGAGACCTCTACATCGCGGACGTCCAGGAGGATACCCGGGAGGAGATCGACTACGAGCCGGCGGGTACCGGCGGGAGGAATTACGGCTGGCCCGTGATGGAGAGCACGCTCTGCTATCGCCCGCTCGTCGGATGCAGCATGACCGGCCTCGTCCCGCCGGTCTTCGGCTATCCGCATCACCCGGCCTGTTCGGTTACCGGCGGCTACGTCTACCGTGGCGCCGCCCTCCCCGAGCTCCGGGGCACCTACTTCTACGGCGACTACTGCGCCGGCTGGGTCCGGAGCTTCCGGCTCGTCGGCGGCGTGCCGGTCAACGAGTACGACCCGCTGCAGGCCCCGCTCATCAACGACAACGTGGTGTCCTTCGGGGAAGACGCCGCGGGGGAGATCTACGTGGTGATGGCGTCGGGGCGAATCTACCGGATAGAGAGCAAAAAGTGAGAGGTGAGAGGTGAGAGGTGAGATGACTGTACCAACGCGTGCGATGCCGGTCACGCGGGCCCTCTTGCTTCTTACTTCTTACCTCTTCCCTCTCACCTCTCACCGCCGACATTGTACTTCCGCAGCACTCGCTCGACTTCCCGCAGGTCGATCGCCTCCACCTTCCCGTTCGGGCCGGCGACATCCGTCGCCATGAAGAGCGAGTTGTAGATGGCTTCCTCGGTAGCCTCGACCACGGCCTCGAACAGCGGCGACATCTCGTCGTTGGTGAGTTCGGTGGCCTCGGGCCGGCGCGCGTTCCATGGGCGGCGGACCGCCGGACTGGTCGAGAAGGCAATGACGTAGTCGCCCGAGCCGTTGGACGCGAAGGAACCGGTCCGGGCCAGCCCCATCAGCGCCCGGTCCGCCAGGCGGCGGAGGTTGCGGTCGAGGATCGGCGCATCGGTGGCGATGACCATCATGATCGATCCGTCCCCCGGGCCGGCGTCCACCGCGCCCCGGAAGGCGTAGCGCCCCAGTTCGATCCCGACCGGCGCCCCCATCACCTGCAGGATCCCGCCGAAATTCGTCTGCACCAGAACCCCGACTCTCCAGCCGCCCAGTCTGGCCGGCAGGATCCGGGACGACGTCCCGATGCCGCCCTTCCAGCCGAACGCGATCGTTCCCGCGCCCGCGCCGACGCTTCCCTCGGCCACCGCCCCGGTATCCGCCCGCTCCAGCGCCCGGACGACGTGCTCCGGCCGGATCGGACGACTCCGGATGTCGTTGAGGAAGCCGTCGTTGGTCTCCCCCACCACCGGGTTGATCGAGCGCACCTGCTCCATGCCCGGCTGGGCCAGCATCCAGCCCACGACCGCATCAGCCGCCTTCCATACGCAGAGGGTGCAGGTCAGGAGAATCGGGGTTTCCAGTTCACCCAGCTCGCCGACCTGGGTCACGCCGAGCAGCTTGCCGAAGCCGTTGCCGACGACGATCGCCGCCGGGACCCGCGAACCGAACAGGTTGTCGCCGTGCGGGAGGATGGCCGTCACGCCGGTGTGGACCGAGTCTCCTTCGATGACGGTCGTCTGGCCCACGCGCACCCCGGTGACGTCAGTGATCGCATTGTGAGGGCCGGGCTGGAAGATGCCCGGGGCCACGCCCAGATCCCGGGCCCGGTGGCGTTCCTGGGCGGTGGCGCCGGAGACTCCCGCGACCGCCGCAAGAACGCAGATACACGCTGAAACAGAGCAGACGATTCGAGACATGGGTGTTTGTCCGGAAGATTGCGGATCAGGCGGAGTCCTGCCGGCTGCGCGCTACGGAGTCGACAAAGCAATCACCGGGATCCGGGCACCGGAGATTCGACTTGACGCCGGCCGCGCCCGGCGGGCGAGGGTCGGCACTGCGGTCATCTGCGTCCGCTCAGTCCCGGGCCTCGCCGCCGGCCAGGCCGAGCCCCAGGGAATCCACCACGATCTCCACGGCCCCGCTGGCCGGATCGATCCCGCGGTTGATGTCGCGATACACCGCAAAGCGTCCCATGGCGGAGATCTCGACCATGCTCTCATCCGCCGCCTGGTAGTACCCGATCCGGATCCTGGACCCCGGTGGAACCAGGCAGTCGCAATGCGGGCCCGCCAACCCGGGATTCACCTCCACCCGGACCGGCCGGTCGGTCCGGTTGGTGATGAGCGGCGCGAAGTAGCGTTCGCCCCCGGTCCCGAACCGGTCGATGTCCGCAATCACCCGGCGACGCAGGGTCTGCAGCACCGACGGCCCGTCGCTCCGGATGGTGCCGCCCAGCGGGACTCCCAGCTCCGCCCCGCCGTCGGTCAGGGAGGAGCGCAGCAGACTCCACCCCGCCACGATCCGCCCGTCCTCCGGCAGCGGCCGGGTGAGGGCCGCGCCGGGCGCGACCAGAGTCTCGGCTCCGGGGCCGCCCACGCTCCAGGCGACCCGTACCGGGACGGCAAGCCGGTTCCGGAGCGAGAACCGGAGCGGGATGAGCGCGAAATACGCCACCAGACTCGCGGCCGCCACCAGAATCGAGAACCCGAGCAGGACACCGCCCGCGCGGGACGTCCGCCTGAACTCGTCCGACGCCCGGCGGGCCGGCTCCGCCGCCGGGGCCGACCTGCGCCGCTGGTACGCCGCGTCCGGCACCGGCAGTTCACCCTCGGCGGCGGGCATGATCGCGGTGGGATCATCCTCCCGGATGCGGTCGACCAGGGCCGCGGTGCTGATCGAGGGCCGCGGCCCCGACTGCATGCCTTCCCGGAGCGCCTCGGCCATGTCCGCGGCGGACTGGTAGCGATCGTCCGGGTACTTGGCCAGGGACTTGACGATCACCGCCGAGAGCCAGCGTGGCACCTTGTCGTTGATCACCGCCGGCCGGGGTACCGGCTGGCTGATGTGCTTGCCGATCACCTCCTGCGAGGTGTCCCCCGGGAAGGGCGGCAGACCGGTCACCATGTGGAACAGCACGCCCCCCAGGGCGTACAGGTCGCTCCGGTGATCCACGTTGGCCTGGCCCAGCGCCTGTTCCGGACTCATGTAGGTCGGCGTCCCCACCACGAACCCGGACTGGGTCGTGTTGACGGCGTCATCCATCTCCTTGGCGATGCCAAAATCCACCAGCAGGGGCCGCCCGGTTTCCTGCTCGATGATGATGTTGTCCGGCTTGATATCGCGGTGGATCATGCCTCGCTGGTGGGCGTGCGCCAGGGCCAGCAGGATGGGGCGCACGATGGCCACGGCCCGGTCGGGCGGCAGCATGGTCTCGGCCCGCAGGATGTCTCCCAGCGACTGGCCGACCACGAAGGGCATGGCATAGTAGACCAGGCCCTCGGCATCACCGACGAAATGGATCGGGAGGATATTGGGGTGGCTCAGCCGGGCGAGGGCGCGCGCTTCCTGCTCGAAGCGCTGCAGCATGCCCTGGGTCCAGGCCATGTCCGGCCGCAGCACCTTGACCGCCAGCCGCCGGTGGAGCTGCCGGTCGAGGACCTCATAGACCTCGGCAAACCCGCCCCGGCCCAGCAGGCCGGCGACTTCAAACTTCGGCCCCAGAGCGGCGGCCAGCCGCTCCTGGACCGGGTGGTCCGTCAGGTCAGGCAACGTAGGTACCCTCGGCGAAAAGGGCGCCGGCAGCGACAGGCCGCCGGCTCCCCAGGGGCGTCAACGAGTGGTCTTCGTCAAAATGCTTCGGGAAGGGGGAAAAGCAAGGGAGAGAAAGACGGTGAGAAGTGAGGAGTGAGATGGGGTGACCGGTGACGGGTCAGGCCCCGCGCGGGCCGGCCCCTCGTCGACCGGCCCCCCGCTACTCCTGCCTCGCGCCCCCGTCCGAGAGGCCCCGGTAATACTCCTCCACCTGGGTCCGGTATTCCGGCGGCACATCGTCCGAACCGCTCAGATAGAGCCGCTCGCTCCCACCGCTTCCGATCCGGCGGCGCAGGGCGAACTCGAAGTCCTTGAGACTCTGCACCACCTGGCGCTGCAGTGCCGCGACGGCGTTCAGATCACCCGCGCCGGCAGCCTGGCGGGCGCGGGAGAGCCCGGCGATCATCCGGTCCAGATCGCTCACATCCACGCCCTGCCCAGCGAGGTCCCGGCGCAGCCCCTGCAGATC
Source organism: Gemmatimonadales bacterium (assembly GCA_050183505.1). Lineage (GTDB taxonomy): Bacteria > Gemmatimonadota > Gemmatimonadetes > Gemmatimonadales > GWC2-71-9 > JBFXBG01. The sequence continues at coordinate 20,587 of JBFXBG010000033.1, forward strand.
CTGACGCCGTGCCTCCAGCTCGCGTTCGAACTCCCGCAGATCCCCGGCGCGTCCGCCGCCCGTCCGCGGCGGACCGCCGGCATCCGACGGAGCGCCCTGCGGCTGTCCCTGCGCCGCCTGCCCGCCCTCCTGCCGGCCGCCTTGTCCGTCCTGCTGTTGGCCGGTCTGGCCTTCCTGCTGTTGACCATCCTGGCCGTCCTGCCTCTGGCCCTGCCGGCGTTCCGCGTCGAGTCGATCCCCCATCGACTCCATCGCATTGACCAGGTCCCGGGTCCGGTCGAGGGCACCGGCCATCTGTTGACCGGGATTGGCCCGGATCGCGCTCTGTGCCTGTTCGATCCGTTCCTTCAAGCCCTCGAGTCCCTGGGTGATCTGGTTCTCGAACGCTTCGACGTAGTTCGGGGCCCCGTTGTCCAGCAACCCGCGGGAGAACAGGACCCGTTCCCGGAGCCGGCTCTGTCTCATGGCCTCGGCGGCTTCCTGGAGCTTCCGGGATGCCTCACGCTGCTCACCGCGGGACTCCCGGCTCAGCCGGTCCAGCTGTTTCTCGATGTCGTCCAGCTCGCCTGCCATCTGGTCCTTCTGCTGCTGCAGCCGGCGCACGGATTCCTGGTCGCGTGAGCCGGGCGCGCCCAGACCGGCGGCGTCCCGGGCCACGGATTTCTGCTGTTCGGCCAGTTCGGCGGCGCGTCGCTCGAGGTCTCCGACGTCCCGCTCGAGCCTGCCCGACTGGGTCTGCTCCAGCTGACGCTGTGCCTGCCGCATCCGTTCCAGCGCGGCCTGCCCCTGGGCATTGCCTTGGCGGGGGTCACCGCCGGCGGCGCGGCGCATCGCGTTGGCGGCGTCCCTCAACTGCTGGGCCGTGCGGGCCAGGTCGGGCTGCCGCCGTTCCCGTGCCAGCCGTTCGAGCCGGCGGGCCAGCTCGTCGGCTTCCTGGGCCAGCTGGCGCTGGGCCCCGCCCCCGCCTCCGGCCTGGGCCTGCTGCTGGCGCCCCTGCGCCTGCGCACGGGCCTGCATCCGCTCATTCTGCTGCTGCTGGCGCCGTGCCAGCTCCTTGAGCCGCTCCACCGCTTCGTCCACCTGCTGGTCGGCGGTCTGCTGGCGGCCGCGCTGGACCTGCTCGTACTGGTTCTGCATCCGGTCCAGTTCGAGATCGAACAGGTCGGCCAGGTCCCGTTGCTCACCACCCTGTCCGCCGCCCCCGCCGCCCTGCTGCTGTTGAATCTCGATCTGCTTGTAGGCCTCTTCGGCGCGCTGGAGGAACTGGAGCGACTGCTGCTCGGGGGGCAGGGCCTCCTGCGGTTCCCGCAGGGTCAGCTTCGCTTCGCCGGACTTCATGGCTTCGATCGCCACCGGCAGGGACTGGGCGATGGTCACGAAGGTGGAGTCCATGGCCGCCACACCGCGGCTGCGCATCCGGCCGAGCAGCGTTTCGACTTCCTCTCGAAGCCGTCCCTGCAGCAGGGCCACGGTCGCGAGGTTCTCGCCCCACTCACGGTCGCTGTACTTGTCCTTGTCCCGGACCAGCCGGAAGGTCGCGGCAATGATGTCCTTCTGCCGGCTGGAGAGCGCGTTGCCCATGCCCTCCTGCGGCTGGCCCGGCTGGCCGGCCTGGTCCGACTGCCGGTATTCCTTGTCAAAGGCACGGACCTTCATGAAGTAGATGTCCGAGGCCGAACTCTGGGGCGAGCCGGCCCGGGCATCGACGGCGCGGGCGTAATAGGAGACCAGGTCTCCGGCTTCCAGGCCGAACTCCTCGAGGTAAAGCGTGTGTGCCCCGCTCACATCCTTGCGGCCACCCGCCTTGAGGTCCACGACCTTTTCCGGCCCGCCGTTCACCGAATAGACCAGCTCCAGCCGGCGGACGCCGTAGTCGTCCTGGGCGGTGACCTCGGTGAAGACCTCCTCGATGGACGTCACCGTCACGTCCCTCCCGGGCTTCACCACCGTGACGATGGGTGGCTGGTCCTCCAGGACGTCGATCACGTAGTCGGGCGAGGCGTTGATCCACCCCGCCCGCGGCGCATTGAGCAGGATCCGGTACGAACCCGGCGTCCGCACATTGATCCGGCCGGCGAGGTGGACGCTGTCCACCGATTCCAGGGCCAGGGAGTCGTTGCCGTTCATCAGCAGGACGCCGCCCGGCGCCGGCAGGGTGGTCGTGATCCGGATCTCGACTGCGGTACCGGCCAGCGCGGCGATGTCTCCATCGTCCTGCTGCTGCTGCACCGGCAGCCCGGTGTAGGCGGGGAAACGATACTCCAGCTCGAGTCCGGACACGGCGGGCAGGTCGGCAACCGACACCCGGAACAGCGGGCTCCGCACGCCGGCCGCCTCCACGAAGTACTCCGCGTCGGCATCGAGGTCGAACAGTTCCAGGCTCCATGCCGCGCCGCTGTCGGGCAGCATGGGGAACCGGGTCCAGGTACTGTCACCCCGGCGGACGGCGAGCTCGACCTCGTCCGCCGTGTAGTTGTTGAGCCGGGCCTGGATCTGCAGGTCGGCGCCGCGGGGCAGCGTGACCGAGCCGGGCGTGACGTCGATCGAATAGGGGCTGGGCCGTTCGCCGCCGAAGCGGGGGAAGAGATAGGGCGCACCCTGGCGCAGGAACGCGGGGCCCAGCAGAAACGCGGCCAGGCCGAACAGCGTGGCGCCGGCCAGGACCCCGCCCGAACGCCGGATGGCCGGTCGATCGATGCGCCGGCCGTCGTCCACCGAGTGCAGCCGGTTCACCGCCAGCTCCGCCACCTTGAGGGCGAGAATGCGGGAATGCGCCGCGGCCCGGTCGTCGCCGGTTTCGAGCGCGCTCACCACATGGCCTTCGAGTGAAGGCTCGTGTTCTTCCAGGTAGAGCGCGATCCGCTCGTCCGTCACCCGCCGGCGGAGCGGCAGGATCAGGAACCGCACCACCAGGCCCGCGATCACCCCGTAGCTCAACCAGCGGAACACCAGGATGGACGCCTCGCTGAACTTGAACCGATCCATCCCCCATACCGAGACGATCGCCAGCACCAGAGCGGCGAGCAGCACGACGGCGCTCCCCTTGAGCACCACGCGCGCCTGCCGCCGGCGCCGGGCCGACCGCACGATGCGCCGGAGCTCCTCCTGCACGTCCTGGTGAGACGACTCGAACGATGGGGTCATGTCCGCTCCGGGTTCAGCGAATGACATGCCGGGTCCGGCCGGCCAGCACGGCTTCCGCCGCCAGCACCAGCAGACCCGCTATCAGAAGATACCACCAGATCCGCTGGCGGCGGGGATCCTGCACGGCCGCCGCGTCCGCCAGTGCCCGCTCGCCGGTTCCCGCCTCCGGCACCGTGGCCGCCGCCACCAGTTCGGCCGGATCGAACGCGGCGGGATCGGACTCCGCCACGTCCACGTTCACCGCCACCGGCCGGCCGGTCCGCGCCTCCCGTGCCCGCACCGTGTAGAACCCCGGGGCGGTGGCGGGCACGGCCCGATGTTCGGCCAGCGGCCCGGCAACGCGCTCCTCTCCCGGCCCATCCAGAACGATCCCGGCATCGTCCGGGAGGGAATCCCCGGTGAGCGCCGCCAGATCCATCACCTGCCCCACCTGGTACCAGGGCGCCGCCGGCCGGAAGCGCGACAGATACCGCGCCACTTCATGCACCACGGGGACGAAAACCGGCTGGATCGGAAAGTCGTTCCAGGTGTTGTCCAGCGAACTGGTCCAGACCAGCACCCGGCCGTCTCCCACGGGGCGCTCCACCAGGATCGGGGCGTTGTCGTCCAGCCGGGCAAGCACCCGGGCCGCGGAGTCCGGCCGCAACTGCCGGTAGCGGAAGAAGCTCGCCGAGGCGAAGTCTCCGCTGCGCGGGAGCCGGAACCGGGCCAGGGCGGCGTGGTCATAATCCAGAAATGCCAGCGTTCCGCCCCGGCCACCGGGCCGGTCCACCGGGTCCCGCCAGATGCCCGGCAGAAGATCCCGATAGGCCGCGGGCCAGGGGCCGCTCCGCCGGCCCAGGACGACCAGCAGCGCTCCACCGCGCTCGAGGTACGCCCGCAACACGGGCGCCAGGCCGCCGGGCGGCACCGCATCGTTCCACACTACGAGGCTCACACCCGCCAGCGTTTCGCGGGTCACCTGTCCCGGCGCGCGGACCGTCACCGCCCACGCCGGTTCCGTTCCAACCGCGAACGCCTGGCGCAGGTAGATCATCTCCCGCTCGCCCGCGTCGAGAGAACGGACCAGCATGACCGGCACCGGCCGTGCCGGCGCGAGCACGAAGTTCCACTGGTTGTCCACGCCCAGGGCGTCCGACGCCAGCCGCACATCGGCCCGGGTGGCGCGGGGCGGCGCCGGCACGGGGGCGAAGCTCACGGTGGCAGCCGCACCCGAATCCACCCTCACCGTCCGGCGCTCGACCACCGTGCCCTCCACCTCCAGCACGATCTCGGTGCGGTCGATCGGTCCCCGGCCCAGGTTCAGCACCCGGGCCGCCACGGTGATCTCGTTCCGGCCCGAACGCCGGCCGGGCGTGAGAGTCACCCCGCTCACGGCGGCGTTGTCCACCCGAGGCAGCGCCAGATCCACCGGGGTGAGCGTCACGCCGGCCGGCAGGCGCAGATCGTCCGTGCGGTCCCAGCCGTGGGCCGGGAAATCGCTCACCAGCACCGTCTCACGCCGTTCCCTGGGCGAGTCGTTCAGGATCTGCCGGGCGATCTGCAGCGCCGGCCCGAGGCGGGTGCCGCGAACACCGGGCGCTGCGCCGTCCAGCGCCGTCCGCAGCAGCGTACGATCGTCGTCGAACGAGGCGGCGACCTCGGCCTGGTCGTCGAACAGCACCAGGGCGACACGGTCGTTCGACTGAAGACCGTTCAGCACGCTGTCGATCCCGCGCCGGGCCCGGTTCCAGCGGTCGGCCGCCCCCATGCTGTAGGAGCGGTCCAGCAGAATCACGACGTCCCGGCCCCGTTCGGCGCTCTGCCCGATGCCCGCCCGCTTCAGGATCGGCCGGGCAAAGGCCGCAACGATGAGCAGGACGGCCAGCACCCGCAGCAGGAACAGCAGCGGGTCCCGGATGCGCTGCCGCTTGACCGCCCGGAAGGGCACCTGCTCCAGAAACGACAGCGAGGGGAACCGCACCACGTCTTTCCGCTGCCGGTGGGTCAGGTGCACGATGATCGGCACCGCCAGGGCCGCGAGGCCCGCCAGAAAGAGCGGGGCGAGGAACGCCATCAGCGGACCTTCACCAGCCGGTGGCGGAAGGCCAGGAACTCGAACAGGGCCAGGTCCAGCGGACGGGTGGTGTCGAAGACCCGGTAGTCGATCCGGTCCCGGACCATGCCTTCCCTGAGGGACCGGGTATGCCGCTCCAGCAGTTCCCGGTATCCGCTCCGCACCTTGTCGGGAACCACCGGGATCCTCTCGCCGCTCTCGAGATCTTCGAACTGGCTGGCCTCATCGTAGGGGAAGTCCAGTTCGGCCCGGTCCAGCACCTGAAACACGATCAGATCGTTGCCCCGGGCCCGGAGCAGATTGACCGCGCGGATGACCTGGTCCGCCGGTTCGTAGAGATCGGAGATCAGCACGACAATGCTGCGCCGCCGGAGGAACTCCGCCACCTTGGACAGCGGCGGGTGGAGATTCCCTCTGCCGGCGGCCCGGGCCCGATCCAGCTCATGCAGCACCGGATCGAGATGTTTGGCCGACGGAGGAATGATCGAAACGATATCGTCCGCGAACGTCACCAGCCCGACCCGGTCCCGCTGCTGGCGGGAGAACCAGGTGAGGCAGGCCGCGAGGTACTTGGCATAGTCCAGCTTGGTGATTCCCGCCGAGCCGAAGCCCATCGACGCGGAGACATCCAGCAGGACGGTGAAGTTGGCGTTGGTGTCGGCTTCGAATTCCTTGACGTAGTACCGATCGGTCCGCCCGAAGACCCGCCAGTCGATCCGGCGGATGTCGTCTCCCGGCATGTAGGGCCGGTGCTCGGCGAAGTCCACCGATGCCCCGATGAAGGGGGACTCGTGCAGCCCGCTGATGAAACCCTCGACCACGGTCCGCGCCGCGAGCTCGAGATTCGCGATGCGGGCCAGCGCGCGCGGGTCGAGAAACCGGGCGGCGGCGGTGGTCACAGACCGGATCTGGGTTCGGGCACGGCCTGCACCAGCTGCCGGATCAGGTCGTCGGCGGTGACCCGTTCGGACTCGGCGTGGAACGACGTCAGGACCCGATGCCGCAGCACCGGCCGGGCCAGGGCGCGGATGTCGTCGTAGGTGACGTGATAGCGGCCCTTGAGCAGTGCCCGCGCCTTGCCGCCCAGAATCAGATACTGCGCCGCCCGGGTGCTGGCTCCGTAGGAGACCCACTGCCTGATGAAGTCCGGTGCGGTCTCGCCGCCCGGGCGGCTGGCCCGGACCAGGTTGACGGCGTACTGCATGACCGGTTCCGCCACCGGGACCATGCGCACCAGCCGCTGGAAGGCGATGATCTCCTGCCCGGTGAGGACCGGCGTGAGGGTCGCGTCCTGAACCGCAGTCGTCTGGCGCACGACCTCGAGTTCGTCCCTCTCGGGCAGGTATTCGATGACGATATTGAACATGAACCGGTCGAGCTGGGCCTCCGGCAGCGGGTAGGTGCCCTCCAGCTCGATCGGGTTCTGGGTGGCGAAGACGAAGAACGGCTCCTCCAGCTG
>JBFXBG010000034.1:0-27045 GCA_050183505.1 Gemmatimonadales bacterium
GAGGTCGAGCACCGGCTGCTGCCGGCCGCCGTGCGGGCCGCCGCGCTGACCGGACACGCGGTGCCGTTCGAGTTCGAACCGGCCCGGGGCTGAGCTCCCGAGGCCACGGTCTTCACTTTCTGCCGGAGCTGCCTGGTGCCGCGTGCGTTGATCTCGGTCAGTGACAAGCGAGGGATCGTCGGGTTCGCCCAGAGTCTGATCGAGCTGGGATGGGAAATCATCTCGACCGGGGGGACGGCCGCCGCGCTGCGCCATGCGGGCCTGGCCGTCACCCCGGTCGACCAGGTCACCGGGTTCCCGGAAATCCTCGACGGCCGGGTCAAGACGCTGCATCCGGCGGTGCACGGCGGTCTGCTCGCGCGGCGGGATCTGCCCGACCACATGGCCGCGCTGAAGAGCCATCAGATCACACCGATCGACCTGGTAGCGGTGAACCTCTATCCCTTCCAGGCCACGGTCTCACGGCAAGGCGTCACGTTCGAGGACGCCATCGAGAACATCGACATCGGCGGACCCTCGATGCTCCGCTCGGCGGCGAAGAACCATTCCGATGTCATCGTCATCGTCGATCCCTCGGACTACCAGGCGGTCCTGAACCTGCTTCGTGCCGGCGAGATTCCTCCGGCCGCGCGGCGCCAGCTGGCGGCAAAGGTCTTCGCCCACACGGCGGACTACGATGCGGCCATTGCCGCCTACCTCTCCCCCCGGGAGGAGGGCCTGCCGGCCCACCTCGGCCTGTCGCTCAAGCGCCTGCAGGCGCTCCGCTACGGCGAGAACCCCAACCAGCGGGCGGCGCTGTACGTCACCGAAGAGCCTCGCGGCATCAACGACCTCAAGCAGCGGCACGGCAAGGAGCTGTCGTTCAACAATATTCTGGACCTGGACGCGGCCATGACGGCGGTGTCGATGTGGGTCGCGGAACCCGCCTGCGTGATCGTGAAACACACGACGCCGTGCGGCGTCGCCGCAGGGGGGACCGCGGCCGAGGCCTTCACCCGCGCGCTGGCCACCGATCCCCAGTCCGCCTTCGGCGGCGTGGTGGCGTTCAACACGGTGGTCGACCGGGCCACGGTTGAGGCGATGAAGGATCTGTTCCTGGAGGTCGTGGTGGCGCCCTCGTTCCACGAGGAAGCGATCGGGATCCTCGCCCGGAAGAAGAACCTCCGCATCATCGAACTGCCGGTGGAACACCCCAATGGGGGATACGATTTCAAGCGGGTGCGGGGTGGATTCCTGGTCCAGGACCGATTCCATTTCGATTCCACCGACCGGGGCTGGAAGGTGGCCACCGAGCGGCAGCCGACCGACCAGGAGTGGTCCGATCTGGCCTTTGCCTGGTGCGCCGTCGCCTCGGTGAAGTCCAACGCCATCCTGCTCGCCCGGGACCGCGCCGCAATCGGCATCGGTGCCGGTCAGATGAGCCGGGTGGACGCCTCCTTCCTGGCGGCGCACAAGGCCCGGCAGCAGGGGCACAACCCACGGGGCAGCGTTCTCGCCTCGGACGCGTTCTTCCCCTTCCCCGACGGGGTGGACGAAGCGGCCGCCGCCGGGGTCACCGCTATCATCCAGCCGGGCGGTTCGGTCCGGGACGCGGATGTGGTCGCCGCCGCCAACCGCCACGGCCTGGCCATGGTCCTGACCGGCACCCGGCAGTTCCGGCACTGACGCGCGAGAGGTGAGAGGCAGGAGGTACGAGGGGCGCACCTGCTTCCCTTACCTTCTCCGCTCACCTCTTACCTCTTACCTCTTACCACCCTCGTATGACTGCGCTCCCAACCGAACGCTCCCGACCTCCCTACCTCTGGGCCCTGCTGGTGGCCGTGGCGGTGTTCGCGGTGTATCTCGCGACCCTGGCCCCGACTACCGCCTTCTGGGATACCTCCGAGTACATCGCCGCGGCGTACGTGCTGGGCATTCCGCATCCACCGGGGAATCCGCTCTTCACCCTGCTGGCCCATGCCTGGGGGCTGATCCCGCTGGCGTCCCAGTACGCCGTGCGGCTGAACCTGTTCGCGGCAGTCACCGGGGCGGCGACGGCGGGATTCTGGTTTCTGGTTTCGGAGCGCTGGCTGCAGGAGATCGTGCCGGTCCGCTGGGCCCGGCTGGCCGCCGCGGCCGCGGGAACGCTGGTCGGCGCCTTCGCCTGGACGGTGTGGAATCAGTCGACGGTGAACGAGAAGGTCTACACGGTGTCCCTGCTCTCGCTGGGGATCACCATGTGGCTGGCCCTCCGGTGGGCCGATGCCCAGGCCGGGCCCGCGCGGGACCGGCTGCTGATTCTCATTACCTATGTCATTGCCCTGAGTTCGACCAACCACATGATGGGCGTGCTCATTCTGCCCACCGTGGGGATCTACATTCTGGCCACGGACTGGCGGGAGGCCTTCAAACCCTGGGTCCTCATCACCGCGTTCGCCCTGCTCCTGGCGGTCAGCACCGCGTGGGCTCAGATCGGATTCGGCAGTACCACGGGCATCGGCCTGGTGCTCGCGTCGGCGGCCCTGCTGGGCTACGCCTGGTGGCAGGATCCGAAGACGTTCACCCGTCCAACCCTGTGGCTCGCGCTGGGTGCCGTCGTGGTCGGGGTCTCGCTCAACTACCTGTTCCTGCCCATGCGGGCGGCGCAGTTCCCGGCTATCAATGAGGGCGAGCCGACCAACTGGCACGCCCTGCTCGATGTGCTCAACCGCAAACAGTATCTCAAGCCGTCGGTGTTCCTGCGGCAGGCGGACTTTCTCTCCCAGCTGCAGAACTACTGGCAGTACTTCAGCTGGCAATGGGCCGGAGACTGCACCCGCGGCTTCACGGCCGGGTGCGGCTGGTTCGCCAGGCTGGCGACCGCCGCCTTCACGGCCCTGGGCCTGGGCGGCATCCTGGCCCTCTGGTCCCGGCCGAAGAAGGTGGCGGCTCTCGGGGCCACGACGCTGGTGGTGAGCTTCACCCTGGCCCTGGTGTTCTATCTCAACTTCAAGTACGGCTACTCGATCCATCCGGAGCGGAGCCTCACCCGGGAGGTCCGCGAGCGGGACTATTTCTTCATCGCGTCCTTCTCGGCCTGGGGGCTCATGGTGGCCGTCGGGTTCGGAGCCCTGATGCAGTGGATCGTCGGGTTCCTGCGGGACCACGGCACCGAGAAGAGCCGCTGGGCGCTGGCCTCGCCCGTGCTGGTGCTCGCGGTCATTCCGCTCCTGGGCAACCGGGTGACCGCCTCGCGGGCGCATGAAACGCTCGCCCGGGATGTCGCGGTCGACATGCTGCAGTCGGTGGAGCCCTACGGCATCCTGATCACGGCGGGAGACAACGACACGTTCCCGCTCTGGTACGCCCAGGAGGTCGAGGGAATCCGGCTGGATGTGACCTTGGCCAACCTCTCGCTCATGAACACCGACTGGCACCTGCGCCAGCTGCGCCGGCGCCCCACGGCCACCTTCGATTCCGCCGCCGCCCCGGCGGTCTGGCAGGGCCGCAGCTGGCCCAGGCCGGAGACGCCCGTCCTGGCGTTGACCGAGAGCCAGCTGGACCAGCTCCCCGACCTGAGCCAGGCCCCCAGTTCCCGCACCTCGCGGATCGGGGACGTCGTCCTGACGTTCGGGAACGATGTGCTGGAAAAGTCGGACCTGGCGACCGTGCTCCTGATCCGGGACAACCTCGGCAAGCGGCCGATCTACTTCAGCTGGAGTGACGGCGGGTACCCGGATCAGACCCTGGGCCTCTCGCCCTACCTGGTGACCCAGGGGCTGGTGCGGAAGCTCTATCCCACCGAAGTCGCGACCGGAGACTCGGTGGTCCTGAGCCGTGGGTTCGGCTACATCGACCTCCCGCTCACCGAGCGGCTCCTCTGGGAAGTGTACCACTGGCAGACCGCGGCCCGGCCGCGGCCGGCCGGCTGGATCGACCCGCCATCCTCTCCCATGCTGCGGCTGTACCGGCTGATGTACGAGATCGCGGGCCAGACCTTCCTGACCGAAGGCGATACCGCCCAGGCGGTCCGGGCAGACTCGGTAGCCCAGGCGATCGCAAGGAGCCTGAAGGAGTAGGCTCCAAGGGGGTCGAGAGGTCGAGAGGTCGAGAGGTCGAGAGGTAAGAGGGCTACCCCACCTCCCTCTCACCTCTTGCCTCCTTCACCTGCTTCAGGGCCGTTGCCGCCCTCGCCCGCCCCCGCCCCCGCCCCCACCCCGGCCACCTCCGCGGCCTCCGCGCCGGCCTCCGGCCCCCCCGCGGCCACCGGCTGCGCCACCCCCCGGTGTGCCCATCCGGCCGATCTGCCAGAGATACACGCTCCGGCCATCGTTGGAGCGGGTGATCAGCACGCCATACGCCACCCCATCGGAAGACAGCTGGGCCTGGACCCGCTGGCTCGCACAGGTCTTGAACGATACGCCGGCGCAATCGTCGAACATCAGCTTGGCCGGTGTGATCCGGGCGCGGAACCGGAGGCTGTCCTCCGCGGTTGCCACCTGGATCGTATCCTCGGAGGGAGTAGCACCCGGGCGTATCTGGGCCTGGGCCGGGGTAGCGGCGGGCACCATCGCCACTAATATGAGTAAGGCTGCCGAGTTGTTCATTTGTGATGGAAGGACCTGCATTTTGTGGCAATGTCGCCACACCCCTGCGGCCACCGGCCTCGCCTTGAAGTAGCTCGCTACGGGGTTTCCGGTCAAGCCGCCGGGGTGACAAGGAAATGGACGGTGTCAAACCGGATGTTGATCCAGATCACATTCCGCCGCATGCCACCGACTATATTATGCTTTCCCCCGCAAACGCCCGCATGACCACCTCAAAGCCCGGAGCGCCGGTACCCATGGCTCGTTGTCAGGCCCGCCTCAAACCGATCGACGCCTTCGCCTACCCCTACCTGCATCCGGACCGCTGGTATGACGTCATGCCGCTGTTCCCCGGCGTCACCCAGCGGATGCTCAACTTCAACGGGGACCGGATTACCCGACTGGAAACGGCCGACGGGTACGTCACGGTGAAGGCCTCGCATCTGGAATTCCGCTACAATCTGGAAGAGGAGCCGGCGGGGAAATGAGTGAGAAGTGAGAAGTGAGAGGGAACGGCTGGGCGCGCCCCTCCCGCGACCCTCTCACCCCTCACCGATCCGTTACCGCGCCCGCCTCCCGAGTTCCGCCAGATTGACCCGAAGTACCGCCGATGGCCCCGGCATCGCCCCGCCACGATACTGCCCGCCTCCATCGAGGTAGCACTCCGGACTGGCCAGAAACGCCGGACTCGGTCACCTTTCGGACTGAGTTCATCCCCTCTCCGGAGCATGATTCCATGACAGAGACCCGAACCGAGCAGCACAAGGTGACCGGTGAGAAGCTGCTGGAGCGCATCAAGGCCCTGGTCCGCGAGGGCAATGTCCGCCGGATCACGATCAAGAACGAAGAGGGCCAGAGCCTGCTGGAGATCCCGCTGACGGTGGGCGTGGTGGGCGCGGTATTGATGCCGGTCTGGGTAGCCATCGGCGCCATCGCCGCCCTGGCCGCGAACTACACCCTGGAAGTGGAGAAGATCGAGAAGCTGAAAGCGGGGACCGAAGGTGAGAGGTAAGAGGTAAGAGGTAAGAGGGGTTGAGATGTCCAAGCCTATGCCGGACAACCCAGCCCCTCTCACCTCTCACCTCTCACCTTCCCAGCGGCGTGGGTGAGATTCGAACTCACGGAACCCTTGCGGGTTCGCCGGTTTTCAAGACCGGTGCAATCGACCGCTCTGCCACCACGCCCGTAGCCGCTGGAAGCTACCGGACGCGTCGCCCGGCCTCAAGTTGCTCCCCCCTCGCCTTCCCCCTCTCGTTTCAGCCCGCTCGCCCGGGCTCCCCCATCCCCGGCGCCATGCTACCGCCGCCCCACACCGTCGGATGAGCGTGCGGCGGCAGCGGTAAGGCATCGAAGCACTTCGCCGTCGGTCGTGGGAGAGAAATCGAGGTAGAACTGCCCCACGGCCCGGAAATCCGCCGGGGCTTCGAGGCAGACCAGATCATCCACCTCCGCCTTGAGTACCGGGATGCTGGCCTGGGCACATACCGGGGCGGCCAGGACGATTCGGCGGGGGCCCCCCTGCCGGACCGCCCGGGCGGCCGCAATGGCGGTCGCCCCGGTCGCCAGACCGTCATCCACCAGAATCACTGTCCGGCCTGCCACCGGCGTCGGCGGGGCATCGCCCCGGTAGGCCTGTTCCCGGCGCTCCATCTCGAGCGTCTCCGCCCGGGCCCGACGTTCGACGTAGTCGGGCATGCCGCCGAGCCACTCTGCGGCGTGGGGGCTCAGATACACCACGCCCTGGGCGATCGCCCCGATGGCGAATTCCGGATGGCCCGGCGCGCCCAGCTTGCGGGCGACGATGATGTCCAGCGGCAGCCCCAGCGCAATCGCAATCTCGAACCCGACCGGGACCCCGCCGCGCGGAAGCGCGAGGACCACGGTGTCGGTTCCGCGGTACTGCTTGAGCGCGCCGGCCAGCCGCCTGCCGGCGTCGGATCGATCGAGGAAAACCATGGTCCCTCCTGGATGGATCTCACCTTCAACTGGAAACTGGACGCACGGCAATGAAGCCGGAGTGAATCCGCCGTGAAATCCCGGGGCATTGACCCGGAAGGGCGCCGCCCCTTGCTTGCCGCGTATGTCCTCCTCCCCGGGTTCCCGGCCGCCGACCCTGCCCGCCACCGCGGACGCCGCGCGCAGGGAACTTGCCCGTCTCCGGCGGGAGATCCAGGAGCACAACTACCGGTACTACGTCCTGGATCGGCCCAGCATTTCGGATGACGCCTGGGATCGCCTGTACCACCGGCTGGAGCAGATCGAGGAGCGGTTCCCCGCGCTGGTCACGCCCGACTCGCCCACCCAGAAGGTCGGGGGCAGGCCGGCCGAGGGGTTCGTCACTCGCCGCCACCTGGCGCCGATGCTGAGCCTCGAGTCCACCCGCGACCCGGAGGCCGTCCGCCGATTCGTCGAGCGCGCCGGCCCCCATCCCGGCTTCGTCCTCGAGCCCAAACTGGATGGCGCTTCCCTGGAACTGGTCTACCGGGACGGAGTGTTTGCCCGCGCGGTCACCCGCGGCGACGGAACCTCCGGGGAAGACGTCACCGCCAATGCCCGCACTATCGCTTCGGTGCCCGCCCGACTCAAGGGACCCCGGAGGACGGCTCCCCGGCAGCTCGCCGTCCGGGGAGAGGTGCTGATGCGGATCCACTCGTTCGATCGGCTGAACCGGCGTCTGGTGGAAACCGGGAGCGAGCCGTTTGCCAATCCACGGAACGCCGCCGCGGGGGCGCTGCGGCAGCTGGATGCCCGGGTCACCGCCGGGCGGCCGCTGGAAGTCATCACCTACGAGATCCTGGCGCTGGACGGCGGTCCTCACCCGTCCACGGACGAGGAGGCCCTGGCGCGCCTCCGGCAATGGGGGTTTGAGACGCCCCGGGATACCCGGACGGCCGGCGGCGTCGACGGAATCCTCGAGTACCATGCCCGGATGGAAGCCCGGCGCGACCGGCTGGACTACGAGATCGACGGTGTCGTGATCAAGCTGAACTCGCTGGAGGCGCGCGGGACCCTGGGCGCCACCTCGCATCATCCGCGCTGGGCGCTGGCCTTCAAGTTCGAACCCAGGGTGGAAACCACCAGGGTGGAGGACATCGTCGTGCAGGTCGGGCGAACCGGAATCCTCACGCCCGTTGCCCTGCTTCGCCCGGTCGAGGTAAGCGGCGTGACCGTCTCCCGCGCCACCTTGCACAACCGGGAGGAGATTGCCCGCAAGGACGTCCGGAAGGGTGATCGGGTCCGGGTGCAGCGCGCCGGCGACGTGATCCCCGAGATTGTCGAACGGCTGCCGGATCGGGGCCGCCGCCACGCCGCCTTCTCCATGCCCGGCCGCTGCCCCGCCTGCGGCACGAAGGTGATCCGACTGGGCCCCCAGTCGCTGTGCCCCAACCGTTTCGGCTGTCCGGCGCAGCTCAAGGGACGGCTGGTGCATTTCGCCTCTCCCGATGCGCTCGATATCGAGGGCCTGGGACCCGGGACGATTGCCGCCCTGATCGACCGCAGCCTGGTCCGCGGACCGGCGGACCTCTTCAGGCTCAAGCCCCGGGATCTGCTGCGGCTGCCCGGGTTCGCCGAGCGCTCGGCGCACAAGCTGGCCGACGCGATTCAGCGGCGCACCACCATCGACCTCGACCGGTTCCTGTATGCACTCGGCATCCCCGGCGTCGGCCGCGCGTCGGCGCGCGACCTGGCCCGCCATTTCCACGAATTCGAGGCCCTCCGGCGGGCGACCCCGGACGATCTGACCGAGATCAGCGGCATCGGACCGGTCACGGCCCGGGAGATCCACGAGTTCTTCGCCGACGCCCGGAACCGGCGAACCATCCGGAGCCTGCTCCAGACCATCGACGTTGCACCGGCGGCCGGGGTGGGCGGCCCGCTTGCCGGCCGCACCTTCGTATTCACCGGGGGGCTGGACCGCCTGACCCGGCCGGAAGCGACGGCCCGGGTGGAGGATCGGGGCGGACGCGTGGTGTCGTCCGTCAGCCGTAACACCGACTTTGTCGTCGCCGGAACCGATCCCGGCCGGAAACTGGGCCAGGCCCGTGAGGCCGGGGTACGAGTACTGGATGAGACCGAGTTCCTCAGGCTGCTGGAAGGGGGGCCCTCGGGCCGGCCGGCCGGCGGGCGGCGGCGCAAGGGCGGGAAGGCGGCTCCCTAGCGGGCGCCGTGCAGCAGCTTGCGGAATTTCGACAGCGGCAGCGTGTTGACGACGTCCCTTTTTTCGGCCCAACCCCGGCGGGCCTGGTCCACACCCCACCGCAGGAAATCGAGTTCGGCGATCGCATGCGCGTCGGTCGAGATCGAGATCTTCCCACCCCGATCCAGCACCGCATGGCAGGCCACGTCGTCGAAATCCATCCGGTCCGGCTGGGCGTTGACTTCGAGAATCACGCCGTTGTCCACCGCGGCCCGGACGACCTCATCGAAATCGAACCTCATGCCGCGCCGCTTGCCGATGATGCGTCCCGTGGGATGGCCCAGGATGTCCGCGGACGGATGGCTCACCGCCCGCACCAGCCGCCTGGTCTGCTCCCCTTCCGGCAGATCGAGGAAGGAATGTGCCGAGATTACGACGACATCCAGTTCGGCCAGGGTCTCGTCGTCCAGGTCCAGGCTGCCGTCCCGCAGGATATCCACCTCCGCGCCGCGGAGCACGGTGAGTTTGCCGAGCTTCCCATTGAGTTTGTCGATTGCCCTGCCCTGCCGCCGGAAGCCGGCGCGGTCCAGTCCCTGGACCATCCGCAGAGCCGGGCTGTGATCGGTCACGGCGAAATACTCATGGCCGCGGTCCTCCGCGGCCCGGGCCATCTCCTCAAGCGTATTCCGCCCGTCACTGTCGGTGGTGTGAGACTGCAGGTCACCCCGCATGTCGCGCAGCTCGACCAGCTCGGGCAGCTGCCCGTCCCGGGCCGCTTCGATCTCACCCCGGTTCTCCCGCAGTTCGGGTGGAATCCAGGGTAGGCCCACGGCCTGGAAGACGTCCTCTTCGTCCCGGCCCGCCACCTGCTTCCTGCCCCGGAAGACGCCGTATTCGTTGATCTTCAAACCCCTGCGCTGGGCGATCCGGCGGACGGCGATGTTGTGGGATTTCGACCCGGTGAAGTAGTACAGCCCGGCCCCGTAGCTTTCCGCCTTCAGCACCCGGAGATCCACCTGCAGCCCGGAGCGCAGCCGCACCGACGCCTTGGTGTCGCCGGCGGCAAGCACGTCGCTCACGTTCTCCCAGCTGGTGAACTTCTCGACCACCCCGCTCCGGGGACCGGCGGTAACCAGGATATCGAGGTCACCCACGGTATCCCGGCAGCGCCGGTAGCTCCCGGCGATCTCGGCGCGTTTCACGCCCTTCAGGCCCCGGAGATACGCCAGAAACGCTTCGGCGTACTGGGCCGCGACCGCCCGCTGAGTGCGCTCGCCCTCCTCCGAGCGACGGGCCAGCTCCCGCAGAATCCGTTCCTCGGTCTTGCCGCCAAAGCCCTTGATGCTCCGGATCCTGCCCTGTTTTGCCGCCTTTTCCAGTTGATGCAGTGTATGGATCCCCAGGGCATCGTAGAGCGCGCGCGCCTTCTTCGGACCCAGGCCCGGAACCCGCATCAGGTCGGTCAGGCCGCGCGGCACCTCTCGCCGGACCTCCTGGTAGGCCTTGAAGGTCCCGGTGCGGACGATTTCGGCGATCTTGCCTGCCAGATCCTTCCCGATGCCGGGCAGCTCGGCCAGCGCGTCGGGATTCCCGGCCGCGGTCTCCGCCACCGGTTCCGGCAGATCCTCCACCGTCCGGGCCGCGTTGGTGTAGGCCCGGATGCGGAAGGTGTTCCCGCCCTGCAGTTCCAGCAGGTCGGCCATTTCGCGGAACAGGCGGGCGATATCAGCGTTGGTTGTCGTCAGGGCACACGCTCCGGATCGGGCCGCATCCATTCATGATGCTGCTCATCGAGTGAAACCTCTCTGAAGGGCGCGTGAGAAGCTGCAATCACGCGCCGTGGGTTCTCCCTCGCGACCCCGGGGGTTAGCATACATGGACCGGATACCTCTACAGGAGATGAACAATGGGATCCATCGTCAAGGTCGTTGAAGTCATCGCCCAGTCGGAGAAGAGCTTCGAGGACGCCGTGCAGACGGCCGTCAAGGAAACCGGGAAGACGGTCCGCGGCATGCGGTCCCTGTGGATCGACAACTTCAGCGTCGAGATCAAGGATGACAAGATCGCCAATTATCGCGTGAACGCGAAGGTGTCCTTCCTGGTCGAGGGACGCAAGTAACGGTCGGTACCCGACAGCGCATGACCGGCGTCGTTGAGCGGGCTGGCCCGGCGGACGCGCCGGGCGGCGCCAGACCCTGGCACGCCATGTCCGCCGAGGCGGTCCTGACGGTGCTCGAGACGAGTCCGTCGGGCCTCGGCACGCCCGTCGCCCTGGATCGGCTCCGGCGTTACGGCCCGAACCTGCTGCACTCGGCTCCGCCCGAGCCTGCCTGGCGGATTCTGGTCCGCCAGTTCCGCAGCGTCGTCGTTCTTCTGCTCATCGGGGCGGCGGCGGTGGCGGCCCTGAATCAGGACTATCTCGATGCCGGGGCCATCGGGCTGGTCCTCCTGCTGAACGTGATCATCGGTTTCGGGACCGAACTGCCCGCCCGCCGCGCCATCGAGAGCCTCCGGTCGCTGGAGATTCCACTCGCCACCGTCCGCCGGAACGACGAAGTGACCGAGATCGATGCCCGCGATCTCGTGCCGGGCGATATCCTCGAGCTCGACGCCGGCCAGGCCGTCCCCGCGGATGCCCGCCTGATCCGCTCCCGGGAGCTCAGGGTGGTCGAGGCAACCCTGACCGGCGAATCGGTCCCGGTCGACAAGGACGCGACCCTCGAACTCGGGGAAGACACCTCCCTCCCGGAACGCGGCACCATGGTCTACAAGGCGACGACCATCGCCGCGGGGAGCGGCCGCGCCGTCGTCACGGCCACCGGCGCCGGGACTGAAGTGGGCCGGATCGGCACGCTGGTCGGGGGCATCCAGGAGCAGACCACCCCGCTTCAGCGACGGCTCGATGCGCTGGGACGCCGGCTGGTGGTCGTGGCCCTGGCCGTCGGCGCTCTGGTCGCGGTTCTCGGAGCCCTGCAGGGGATGGAGTTGCGCCGGCTGCTGGAAACCGGCATCGCGCTCGCGATCGCGGCCGTCCCGGAAGGACTCCCGGTGGTGGCGACGATCGCCATGGCCATCGGGGTCCGCCGCATGGCGCAGCGCCGTGCCCGGGTTCGCACCCTGCCCACCGTCGAAAGCCTGGGATCGGCGACGGTCGTCTGCAGCGACAAGACCGGCACGCTCACCGCGGGAGAAATGACGGTCACGAACCTCTGGGTTCCGGAGCGTTCGATCTCGGTCAGTGGAAGCGGGTACGAGCCGTCGGGTGAGCTTCGGGAGGGAGACCATCCGGTGGCCGTCCGGGACGATCCGCAGCTCCTCCAGGCACTCCGTATCGGCCTGCTGGCCAACCGGGCCGGTATCCACCAGGAGGAGGGTCGCTG
Organism: Gemmatimonadales bacterium; assembly: GCA_050183505.1. Lineage (GTDB taxonomy): Bacteria > Gemmatimonadota > Gemmatimonadetes > Gemmatimonadales > GWC2-71-9 > JBFXBG01. The sequence goes on from JBFXBG010000034.1 coordinate 12,063, forward strand.
GCTTGCCTACGGTGATCCGACCGAGGCGGCACTCGTGACCCTGGCCCGCAAGGCCGGGCTCGATCGCGACTCGGCGCTGCCGGGCCATGAGGAGGTCTCGGAAGTGCCGTTCAGCAGCGACCGCCTGCTCATGGCCACCAGCCATCGCGCACCGGACGGCGGGATCACGACCTTTCTCAAGGGCGCCCCGCGGGTAGTCCTGGAGCATTGCGACCGGGTGCTCACCGCCGACGGTGTTCGCCCGCTGGGACCGGACGACCGGCGGCGATACCTGGAAGCCAACCACCGGATGGCCGCCAACGGATTGCGGGTCCTGGCGCTGGCCTCGGCCGGCCACACGGCCAGTCCCGGCCGGATCGGCGACGACTACGTCTTCGCGGGGTTTGCCGGGATGACCGATCCGCCCGCCGCGGGGGTCCGGGAGACCATCGCGGCGTTCCAGCAGGCCGGGATCAAGGTCGTGATGCTGACCGGCGATCAGCGGGCCACCGCCGAGGCGGTGGCGCGGGACCTCGGGATCCTGACACCGGGCGACGACGCCACCGACGACCGGGAACTCACCGGTCTCTCCGACACGGCGCTGATCGAGCGGCTTCCGCGGCTCGCCGCCTGCAGCCGGGTGAGTCCGGAAACCAAACTGCGGCTGGTGGAGCTGTATCAGAGAAGCGGCCACGTCGTGGCCATGCTGGGAGACGGCGTGAACGACGCCGCCGCACTGCGCCGGGCGGACGTCGGGGTCGCCATGGGCCGGCGCGGCACCGACATTGCCCGGGAAGCGGCCGGCGTGGTGCTGGCGGACGACCGGTTCGGGACCCTGGCCGTGGCAGTGGAACAGGGCCGGGTCATCGTCGACAACATCGGGAAGTTCGTCTTCTACCTGTTCAGCTGCAACCTGGCGGAGATCATGGTGCTGCTCGGCGCCGGCCTGGTGGGCCTGCCATTGCCGCTCACCGCACTCCAGATCCTCTGGCTCAACCTGGTCACCGATACCTTCCCCGCCCTGGCGCTCGCCATGGAGCCGCCCGAACCGGGGATCATGCGGCGCAGGCCCCGGGACCCACGTTCCCGGTTGCTCTCCGGCCGGACCGTCCGGGCAACGGTCTTCTATTCGGCCCTGATCGCCGGCGTTTCCCTGGCGGCCTTCGGGCTCGGCGGCCCCGCCGCCGGCACCTTCGCGTTCATGACCCTGGCCCTGGCGCAGATCTTCCACCTGGGGAATGCCCGGGCCCGGCAGGATGTCCTGACCCCCGAGGCCGCACTCAGAAATCCCTACGCCATCGGCGCGGTGGTCCTGACCCTTGGACTTCAGTACCTCTCCGTGGCCTGGGCGCCGCTGGCGCGGACGCTGGGAACCCATCCGCTGAGTCTCGGGGACTGGCTGGTCATCGGGCTGTTGGCGGCGGTACCGGGCGCGACGGGACAGGTGATCAGAAGAGTGAGAAGTGAGAAGTGAGAAGTGCCTGGGAAGGAAGGACGACGAAAGGGCCGCGTGACCGCGACCCCTTCTTACTTCTCACTTCTCACTTCTCACTTCTCACTGTTTCTAGAGCTCCTCCGGCTCTCTTCCGCGCAGGAGCCCTTCATCTTCGGCGACTTCCTCTTCGAAGAGGCCCTGCCGGTAGGCCAGGGCGCGGAGCGAGGGCTCGTCCAGCAGCCGGAACAGATTCGTCGTCCAGGACAGGGCGTCCTTGCTCGAGCCCGCCGCGTAGGTGCGATCCACCGCCTCTACCAGCGCCTGGACCAGTTCTTCCTTGCGGCCCGCCTGGGCCTCGAGATCCTTCGGGGTCTGGCTGTGAACCAGGTCGGATGGGGCAGGTCCTTGACCTTTGACTGGCATGAGGGCCTCCTCCGGATTGGTCGTGGTTGGTGTTGGGCGATCCTCCTAATGAATCATGTCTGCCCCGGGCTGAAACGACCGTGAAGCGGGCGCCAAGGGCGCTTCACGGTCGGTCGCCCGACGAGCATCCAAGGCAGACGGTCGAGTGGACGCAACTGGATGGCGCAACGTGCCCCTGGGTGTCCTCGATCCGCCAGTCCGCCCGTGATGCCGTCCCGTTCACCGGCACGGTCACGCGCCAGGTGAACTCGTCCACCGGAGTCCATTGCCAGCTTTCGGCGGTACTCCGGCTGGCGCCCGCCGCCAGTTCCGCGGTCATGGTCGACTGGAAGCGCCGGTTGACGGATTTGCGGCCCTGCAGGTCGACAACCCGGGCTACAATCGCGCCGTCGGGGAAGCTGCAGGAGAGTACGTACGGCGCCTCGGCCCGCAGGGGCACGTTGACCAGCTGGTCGTGGCTCAGCAGATAGGGAATGACCACCCGCTCATACCGCGGGTCGTCCACCACGACGCTGAGCTCTCCCGCGACCAGCCGTACGGCGAACCCGCCCGTGCTGTTCGAAACCGCCGAACTGTCGCCCAGCAGGACCCGGACTCCCCCGACCGGATGGCCCAGCAGTGAGTCATAGACCCGACCGCTGAGCGTGGCCCGGAGCGGGTCGAGTTGAGTCGTCGGAGTGGTCGGCGCCGTCGAATTGTCGGCGCAGCCGCCGACCGCCACCGCCACCGCCACGGCAAGAAGCAGGGATCCACGTAACATGGCGCACCTCCGCGCGTGATCGCGCCTGACGCCCGGGGGAGCCCGGGGCTACCTGTTTCAATCTAGCGTTGGCGGAGAAACGGGCAATCGGAGCCGGGCCCCCGGCGGGCCGGCCCACCTTGCGTAACCGCAAGCAGGTAGCGAAGTTCCTCCCTCGCAAGGAGTGGTGGCCGAGTGGCTGAAGGCGGCGGTTTGCTAAACCGTTATAGGAGTGAAAGCTCCTATCGAGGGTTCGAATCCCTCCCACTCCGTGAACTGCCGGTACACCGGAGATGTCCCGGGTGCCGGGTACCGGGTGCCGCGAAGCTGATTCCCTGGTACCCGGTACCTGGTACCCGGCACCCGGGACGTCCGGCGTGCTTCCCCGAACCATTCTGTATCCCATGCCCCCCCGCGTCCGATTCGCCCCTTCCCCCACCGGGTACCTCCACGTCGGTGGGGCCCGAACCGCCCTCTTCAACTGGCTCTTTGCCAGGAAGACGGGGGGCATTTTCGTGCTCCGGATCGAGGATACCGACCAGGAACGCTCCACCGAGGCGCACACCCGGGTCATTCTCGACGGGCTGAACTGGCTCGGTGTCACCTGGGATGAAGGACCGCTCTTCCAGGGCCGGAACACCGCCCGCCACCGGGCCGATGCGTACCGGCTGCTCACTGAGGGAAAGGCCTATCGCTGCTTCTGCACCAGAGAGGAGCTCGAGCAACAGCGGAAAAAGGCGGCCGGCGGATCGGAAGCCTTCCGCTACGACCGGCGCTGCGCCCGGTTGAGCGAGGAGGAGGTCAAGGACCGCATCGCCCGGGGGCTCCCCAGCGTTATCCGGTTCCGGATGCCGGACGAGGAGATCGCCTGGGAGGATGCGGTGCATGGCGTCATCAGCTTCCAGGGCCGGGATCTGGACGACCTGGTGATCCTCCGGAGCGACGGTACCCCGATCTACAACCTCGCGGTGGTCTCGGATGATATCGCCATGCGGATCACCCACGTGATCCGGGGTGACGATCACATCTCCAATACGCCGAAGCAGATCGCGCTCTACCGCGCGCTGGGCGTCGACCAGCCGGTCTTTGCGCACGTGCCGATGATCCTGGGCCCCGACGGCAAGAAACTCTCCAAGCGCCACGGGGCCACGGCCGTCGGCGACTATCAGAACCAGGGGATTCTCCCGGCCGCCATGCGCAACTTCCTGGCGCTCCTGGGCTGGTCCCCCGGCGGGGACCGCGAGATCATGGACGAGCCCGACATGATCGAACTCTTCTCCCTGGAAGGGATCCAGAAGAAGCCGGCGGTCTTCGATGCCGCCAAGCTTGAGTGGATGAACGGGCAGTACCTGTCGAAACTGCCGGCGCAGGAGCTGGAAGCACCGGTCCGGCGGGAACTGGAGCGGATGGGGGTGCAGGCCGGCGGCTCAGTCGCGCTCCACCCGCTGATCGACTCGGTCAAGGCGCGTTCCCGCACCGTGCTGGATATCGCGAACCAGATCGCCGTCAGGCTCGACGGAACGCGGGTCGTCTTCGACACCAAAGCCGAACAGTTCATGAAGAAGCAGGGAGACGCCTTCGTCCGGAACCTCGGGCTGGTGCTGGACGGCCTGAAAGCGGTGGCCGAATCCGACTGGAAGGCCGAGCGCCTGGTCGATGCCATCAAGGCAACCGCCATGTCCCATGACATCAAGCTGGGAGACGCGATGCAGCCGATCCGGATCGTCCTCACCGGGTCGACCGTGTCCGAGCCGGTCAATGAGCTGCTCGCCGTGGTTGGCCGTGGCCCGGCCCTGGAGCGCCTGGAGCGGTTCGTCAGCCGGGGCGCCGCCAAGGCATGACTCCCCGGGGCTGGTTGACGGTTGCGCTCGGGCTTGCGGCATCGGCCTGCGCCCCCACCCCGGCCACGACTCCACCACCGGCTCCGCCCGCCGTCCACCCCGACTCGATCCGGCCCAACATCGATTCGGCCCGGATGAACCGGCCACCGATCGAGATTCCGCGGGACACGCAGCCCGCACCGCCGCCCCCGCCCATCCGGGCCGCCCTGCCGGTACGCCTGGCCTTTACCGGCGACATCAACCTCGGCACCATCACGTTGCCGGGCGGAATCCCCCCGGATGAAGGGCGCGGGCTGCTGGCGGGAACCGATTCCCTGCTCACCGGCGATCTCGTCATCGGCAACTTCGAGGGCGTGCTGGCCGACAGCGGGACCTCCACCAAGTGCGATCCGCCCCGGCCGCGCCGCGCCCGGGCGCGGGGACAGCCCGCTCAGCGGCCCAACTGCTACTTCTTCATCACGCCGCCGGCGCTCGCTCCGCGGCTTCGGGAAGCCGGCTTCACCCACCTCAACCTGGCCAACAACCACGCCAATGATCTGGGTGAGGATGGCCGTCTGGCCAGCACCCGGATGCTCGACTCCCTGGGGCTCACCACCTACGGCCCGCTCGGCAGCATCGTGCTGGACACGATCCGGACCGGCGACAGCCTGACCGTCGTCGGGCTGATCGGGTTCACCACGTACCCCTTCGCGTACAACCTGCTGGACCTCGATGCGAGTGCCCGGATCGTGGATTCGATCTCGGCCCTGACCGATCTCGTCGTGGTGACCTTCCACGGCGGCGCCGAGGGGACCGACGCGCAGCATACCGGGACGGAAATGGAGTACCTCGGGCGGGAACCGCGGGGAGACCTGCGGACCTGGGCGCGGGCGGTGATCGATGCGGGGGCGGACATCGTGGTGGGCCACGGCCCGCACGTGCTGCGCGGCATCGAGTTCTACCGCGGACATCCGATCGTCTACTCGCTGGGCAACTTCCTGAACTACCGGGGCTTCAACCTGAGCGGACCGCTGGGCCTCACCGCGATCCTGCAGGTGGAGCTGGCCGGCGACGGCAGCTTCCGGGCCGGGCGCCTGATTCCGCTCCGCCAGCCGCCGCGGACCGGGCCGGTCCCGGACCCCTCAGGAGCAGCGCTGGGCCTGGTGGAGCGTCTGTCCCGGGAAGACTTCGGCCCCACGGCCGCGGTGTTCGACAGCGCCGGAGGCTTCAAGCAGTAGGGCGGAAGGACGGAAAGACGGAAGGACGCAAAGAGCCGCAGGTCCGCATCCCAGGGGGGATGCATGTACCCGCGACACCTTCCGCCCTTCCGTCCTTCCGCCTTTCCGTCCGGCTTCAGTCCTCCACCCTCGCGCCCGCCCGTTCGTTGCTCACCGCACCCCGTGCGGCCGCCGGCTTCCGGGTGGGCCGCGGGGGCACCGGCAGCGGGGTCACGTCGATCTTGGCCACCGCACCGAGCACGTCCTGCGTGGCCGTCGTATCCCGCACGAGGACGAAGTCGTTCGGGCCCGGCAGCACGATGGACGCGGCCGAGAAGGCCACGCTGTCTACCCCGGTCATCACCTGATGGCGGCCGGTCTGCGGGATGGGCACGGTGTAGTTCGGGGCGAAGGCCACATCGGCGCCGATATTGGTCAGCTGGGCGCCCATCTCCTGGAAGAACCGGTTCTCCACCGAATCGATGCCGTAGCTCAGGTAGTACGGCAGCCGCTCGCCCAGGAAGACGATCCGGCCCCCTTCGGCGGCGAACGCCTTCAGGGCGTTGATCTCGGTCGTATCATAGGGCACTTCCGGCGTCCAGATGAAGATCGCCTTCACCGCCGGGGCGACCGATGTGATCGTGGTGCCGACGGTGAAGCTGTCGACCGTCAGGCCCAGCTGGGCGATGACGCCGTGCATCAGCTGGAGCACGCTGCCGCCGCACTCCGAGGTCTGGAAGCACTTCGAATCGTGGCTGTAGTCGAAGATCACGGTCTTGGCCCCGGACCGGACTCCGGTGATGGAGAAGTTCACCAGGTTCTCCACCAGCCTGGCATTGCCCGGCAGCACGACCGCCTGGTCCTGGAACATGTTGATGTCGTTGAACACGATCACGTCCGCGCCGGCCGACGGCACCGGACTGATCACCACGGTGGCGCAGCCGCTGGCGGAGGGATTGGCGGACGCCCGGGCACAGACCAGGAAGATGGCCGGGTTGGGCACCGTGGCCGGGGCGACGTACAGACCCTGCGGGTCGATCGTCCCGAACGTCGCGTTGCCGCCGTCCACGCCGTTGACCGACCAGATATACGGACCCGGAGCCCCACCGGCCGCCACGCTGAACTGCTGCCGCCCGTTCGGCAGTTTCTCCACCGAGTCGGGCAGGATACCCAGGCCGGAGCCGATGAGCAGCAGCGGGGTCGACGCCGTGACGCCGTTGGGCGTGAAGGCGAATACGTTGATGGACTTGCTCAGATTGGGCGCCCGGAGCAGTCCGAAGGCGTTGATCGACACCGTCGGATCGCTGGTGCCCCAGCTGACGTAGAGCGACGGCACCGGCTGCTGCGAGGAGTCGATCGCGGTCACCGTGAACGCGATCGAATCGCCGGAGACGACCGAACTGTCCGCCGGCGTAATGAACATGGACGCCACGTTGGATCCCGGACCGCTGTAGGTGACCGAGACGTCCGAAAGCGGCGTCGCGGGCGCGCCGGCCACGATCTCCAGCAGCACGCTCCCGGTAAACAGCACCGCACCCGTGCCGGTCATGTACTGCAGGGTGGCCCGGAGCGAATCCTGTGAACTGGTGAGGGGGATCGAAAGGGGAACCGTCAGTTCGGTGGAATCCGGGGAGAACGGCACCGTCCGCGTGGCCAGAATATCCCCGCCGGGATGCCGGGCGATCTGAATCCGGACCTGCTCGACGGCGAGGGTACTGGCGAAGAGACTGAATTGCGGCGGGAAGACCGGCCGGAGTCCCATGGCCGGCCCGGTGTCCGGACCGCTCCGGTCGGCCACGGTGCACATGGAAAGCGCCAGCACGCTCCCCAGCGCGAGGGCCCGCGGTGCGCGGCGGAGCAGCGACGCCCGGCGGCCGGCGCCTGCCTGTGGGATACCCAGCAGTACGTGAGACATGATCCGGATTCCTGGAGAAGCCATGGCCAAAGTGTCGCTTCGGACCGGCACTGCGCAAGGCGGCCACGACGATCTGCCCCGCCCCTGCCGCATCCGCGCGACACGACGCCTCCAGGCCATCAAGCGAGATTCATGCCCACGCCGGGAACCCCGGCTCAGACCCCAACACCGCCAGGGGCCGTGAGATCCGGGTCCACCACGTTACCGGTATTCCTGGTTCCGGCAGGCTCGAACAGCAGCACCGCCGCCTCCTCGGCGGCGACGGGCCGGTGCTTCACGCCGCGCGGGACGACAATGAGATCACCCGGCCCGATCTCCACCACCCGGTCCTCGAATTCGAGGTTGAAGCGCCCCTCCACACCGAGGAACATCTCATCACCGTTGTCGTGCTGATGCCACACAAATTCGCCCTTGATACGGGCCAGTTTGACCTCCTGGCCGTTCAATTCGCCGACTACGCGGGGCCGCCAGTACTCCTGGATCAGACGGAGTTTCTCGGCCAGATTGATCTTGGTCATGGGAGAGAGAGTTCAGAGTTCAGAGTTCAGAGTGCAGAGTGCAGAGTGCAGGGTGCAGAGTGCAGGGTGCAGGGTGCAGAGTGCCGAGTGCCGGGTGCCGGGGGCCGGGGGCCGGGGGCCGGGGGCCGTCTCACTTCTCACTTCTCACTTCTCCCTTCTCCCTTTCCTCAATCCAGCCATCGCCCAGCCCAGTCCGGCCGCACCGAGGAGCAGGGCACCGGCGACGAGAGCGATCCCGCGTGAATCCGAGGTCCAGGTTCCCTGGGGCTCGGGAAACAGCTCGGAGATGATGCTGGCGAGATTGAGCACGCCGTGGAGAATCACGCCGGTCCAGATCGAGCCGGAGGCCCACACGCTGAGGCCGAGGATCGTGCCCAGGACCAGATAGTAGACCAGGTACTCGGGAACGCCATGGGCGACGGAGAACAGCACCGCCGCGAACACGATAGCCGGCTCGGGTCCAAAGCGGCCCTCGAGCCGCGTTTGAATCCAGCCGCGGAAGGCGACCTCCTCCACCAGCGGCGCGGCGATGCACACCGCGGCCAGGATCGGGAACCAGCCCAGGGGCCGGTGGAAGTACTCGAACATCTCCCGGAACGGATCCACCGAGGGAGGCGGGAAGATGATCCCGTAGACCGCGTAGAACCCGAGGTCGAACACCGGCAGGGAGGCGGCCGCCAGCAACAGCCAGCGCATCGGCGGGCGGCCCAGCCGGAGTTCGAGCGTGGCCCGCCGGGGATCGTCGCCGACCGGCCGCAGAATGGCCACCCGGACAAAGAGCGCCGCCAGCGCCAGGACCCAGATCCCGCCCAGGATCGGCGGCATGAGAAACAGCGCCGCATAGGCCAGCGACCACAGCAGGGCGCGGATGAAGCTGCCGGCGACGTACAGGGCGAGCCGCATGCACTCTCCGCCGGCCACGAGGCCGCGCTAGACGTAGACCTCGGTGCGGAACCGCCAGATCTTCCTCAGCAGTTCGTCCAGGAAGCCGTGAATCACGAAACCGTCTACCGCGTCGGAGGTGGCCGCCTGGTCCATCCCCCACAGCGCGGCCCGCTTGAGGTCTCCCTCGAAGTCGGCCTGGATATAGGCACGCTCTTCCTGGCTCCAGATGGTGGGCAGCGTGGAGGCGAAATCGGCGCTGACCCCGTTCACGCCCGGGCCGCCGATCGCGATCGTGGGGTTGAGGTGGAAGATCCGGTTGTTCAGGTACCAGGCATCCCCGACCACCACGGCCCGGCGGAAGGCATGTCCCACCCCGCGCTGGTCGATCTCGCGCTTCAGCCGGTAGGCGATCGGCCGGTCCCGCTCCTCGGCCCGGATGTCCGCCCCGGTCACCAGGATGATCGTCTCGTCGGTGTCCACCAGTTTCATGGCGTGCTGTCCCTTGGCGGCGGGGGCTCCCGTTGGGCCTTCCGGAACTCCCGCTCCCGTTCCTTGCGGTCGCGCAGTTCGCGCACCGCCTGTTTGAATTCCTCGGCCGTCTCGGCACGGCGGGCCGCCCGGTAGATGTCCTCCCGCAGATCCATCAGGTGCTGGGCGGCCTTCTGCTTGTCGAAGTTCCCCTGCGGCCACGGCAGCAGTGCCAGCAGCGCGGTCGGGATCTTGAGCCCTGCAATGTAAATCCACCGGGAATCCAACCCGTAGGTGGCCCCGCCCAACTCGGTGGTCCAGTCCGGCAGCTTGACTCCCTGGAGGTTCGGGTCCGCGGAGATGGAATCGAGAAACGCCTGTACCAGGGCCGTAGCCGCGCTGTCCACCAGGGCCACGTGCGAGCGTTCCAGATGCTGCCGAACCTGTTCCGGTGAGATCGGCAGCGGCCTGACCCAGACGATCCCGTTGGCGTACTGCGGGCCGACCTGGGCCGGACCCCCGGCCTCGCCTCCCGCCGGGCCCGCAGTGTCGGCCACCGGTCCGCCCGGCGTCACTCCCGCCGGCGGCCCGGCCCGGCGGGCTTCACGCTGCACCGGCGGAGCCCCGACCCGCTCCGGGGCCGGCGTCGCAGATGCCGGCCGGCCCGCTTCGGGAGAAACCGGTCCCCGGCGGGGACGGCGATAGACCATCTCGACCACGGCCGGTCTGTCGGCGGGCGGCACCGCGATCAGCACCGTCCTTTCGGGCGGCATCGCCTCGGGCGGCCGGGACTCGATCGGCCCCAGGAAGAGCAGCAGATGGAGCGCCGCACTGGCCAGCAGTGCCGCCCACGTCCAGCCGGGACGGGATCGAGGAAGACGGAAATCAGGGCGCGGCGGCAAGCGGCGCCCCCATCGCGCGGCCGACCCGGCCAAGCCGCCGGGCCGCCTCGCGGAGGCGTTCGGGAGAGACAGTCAGGGCAATGCGGAAGAAGCCTTCACCGGCAGCGCCGAACGAGCTGCCCGGCAGGGTCAGCACTCCATGCTCCATGAGGCCGCTGCGGGAGAAATCCGCCGACGGGATGCCCGCGGGGAGATTCACCCACAGGTACATCGCCGCCCTGGGGGAATCGAGCGTGAAGCCGGCTTCCCGAAGCGCCGCGACTCCCGCATCCCGCCGGAGCTGGAGTTGCTCCAGAATGGGCCCCACCAGCCGTTCGCCTTCGGCCAGCACGGCGGCGGCGGCCTTCTGCAACGCCAGAAAGGGCCCGGTATCCACGTAGGACTTGATCTTCGAGAGCGCCGCGATGTAGTCCCGCCGGCCGGCGGCCCAGCCCAGACGCCAGCCGGTCATGGAGTAGCTCTTCGAAAGGGAGAAGAACTCCACCGCGACCTCGTCGGCGCCCGGCACGTCGAAGATGCTGGGCGGCCGGTAATCGTCGAAGCCGAGATCGCAGTATGCGTTGTCATAGACCAGCAGAATCCCCTCCCGCCGGCAGATGCCGACGACCCGCTCCAGGTATTCCAGCGGCGCGATGGCCGCGGTCGGGTTGTTCGGATAATTGAGGAATACCACCCGGGTCCGGCGCCGTACCTCGGCCGGCACCTCCTCCAGCTCGAGCAGAAAACCCGTGCGCGGGGTCAACGGGTAGATGTGCGGCTCACCACCCGCCAGAACGGTCCCGCCCAGATAGGCCTGGTAGCCCGGCTCCGGCACGATCGCGACGTCTCCCCGGTTGAGAAACGCGAACGGCAGATGGGCGATCCCCTCCTTGGAACCGATCAGAGGCAGCACTTCCGTCACCGGATCAAAGCGGCGCCCGAAGCGCCGCTCCATCCAGTCGGCACAGGCCTGCCGGTACTCCGGCAGCCCCTGCTGAAAGCCGTACTTGCTGAGGGCCGGGTTGCCGAGCGCCTCACGCAGGGTCTCCACCGCCACCGAGGGCGGCGGGAAGTCGGCGTCCCCCGCTCCGAGATCGATCACATCCACCCCCTGGGATATGAGCTGCCGTTTGATGCCGGGCAGTTCGGCCAGGGGATAGCCGGGGAGTTGGGAGAGACGGGCGGAGGTGGGGAGCATGGGGTTGGGGAGTCGAGAGGTGGAGAAGTCGAGAGGTGGAGAAGTCGAGAGGTCGAGAAGTCGAGAGGTCGAGAGGTCGAGAAGTCGAGAGGTCGAGAGGTCGAGAAGTCGAGAGGTCGAGAGGTCGAGAGGTCGCGGGGTCAGGCGACCGGGTTCCTGAGCACGCCGATGCCGGGGATTTCGACCTCTACGACATCTCCGCTCTTGAGCGGCCCCACGCCCGCCGGTGTGCCGGTGGCGATCAGGTCTCCCGGTACCAGGGTCATGATACCGGAGATGTAGGCCAGCAGCGCCGGGATCGAGAAGATCATCTGGCTGGTCGTTCCGCGCTGGCGTTCTTCCCCGTTCACCCGGCCGATGACTTCCAGGGTCCGCCAGTCGAGCCCCTTCACCACCTTCGGGCCCACCGGGCAGAAAGTGTCAAACCCCTTGGCCCGGGCCCACTGGCCGTCGGTCTTCTGGAGATCCCGCGCGGTCACATCGTTGACGCACACGAACCCGCCGATACCGGCCTCGGCCTCGGCCTCGGTGGCCTGGCGCAACTCCCTGCCCACCAGGACGCCGATCTCGGCCTCGTGCTCCACACGCTGGGATGCCTGGGGGAGACGGATGGATTCGCCCGGGCCGATGATGGCGCTGGGCGGCTTGAAGAAGAGCAGCGGCGCCTGAGGAACCGCGTTGCCGAGCTCCCTGGCGTGTTCCGCATAGTTACGGCCCACGCAGACGATCTTCGATGGAGAAACGATCACACGCTCGCTCCGATTCCGTGACGCGCGAAGAAATCCTCACACTTCGACAACACCTGGCTCCAGGGCCCGATCACCCGCTCGGCCCGGGGGAGCCCGCTCAGCACCAGCGGGCCGTACCGTTTGGTGATCACCCGCTTGTCCAGCAGCACCACCACGCCCACGTCGCTCCGGGAGCGGATCAGCCGGCCGAAGCCCTGTTTCAGTTTGAGCGCCGCCAGCGGCAGCAGATACGACATGAATCCATCCTCCCCCTGCTCCGCCAGGCGCTCCAGCCGGGCCTGGGTAATGGGCTCGCTCGGCACCTTGAAAGGTAGCTTGGTCAGGACCAGGACCCGGAGCGCGCGCCCCGGCACATCAACCCCTTCCCAGAAGGAGTCGGTCCCGAGCAGAATCGCGTTACCCGCTTCCCGGAACCGCCGCAGGATCTGATCCCGGCCGCCTTCGCCCTGGATGAGAATCGGCCAGCGGTTGCCCAGGGCCGGCCGCAATTCGGCCGCCACCCGGCGGAGCGCGGCGTAGCTGGTGAAGAGCACGAAGATCCCACCGTCCGACGCGTAGGCCAGGTCACACACCACCCGGGCGACCGCCGCCGCGTGCCCCTGTTCGTCGTCCCGGGGCTCGGGCATGTCTTCCGGAATGCCGAACAGGCACTGGGTGCTGAAGTCGAACGGGGAGGACAGGATCTCACGGACCGTAACCGGAGAGGGCTCGAGCCCGAGCCCCAGACGGCGTTCGAGGAAGTCGAACTCGCCGCCCGCGGCCAGCGTGGCACTGGTCAGGGCCACGGTGGTGACCCGGTCGAACAGCAACTCGCGCAGTACCGGGGCCAGGTCCAGCGGCACCGCGGCCAGGGCGATCTGCTGCCCGCGGGATCCGCTCCGCTCCAGCCAGCGCACGGTCGGCTCGCCGCCGCCGGCCGGCCGCAGGGTGCGGTTCAGCCCGTCCGAGACCGTTTCCAGCCGCCGGACGACGGCGCGCATTTCTCCCATCAGCTGCGCCTGCCGTTCGGAGTCGTCTCCCTCGGCCAGCCGGTCGGCGATGGTCTCGACGTGGTCCTTGAGCGCGCGGAAGGCGCCGAGGCTGGCGTCCAGGTCTTCGGTCAGGCCCTCGCGCCAGATATCGTCGGCGGCAAACTCCTCGGTCAGCCGGAATACCTGTCCGGTCATCCCCTCCAGCCGGGCGAAGAGCCGGAGCACCATCGCGTCCGTGGTGCGGCGGGCCTGGGCCAGCGCGGGAAGCAGCCGCTGCTGCAGCAGATCGAGGCTGGCCCGGCTCAGCATGTCACCTCGGGTATGCAGTTCCCACGAGAGCGTCGGCAGCAGGCCTTTGCCGTTCCGTTCAAACCGGTTCAGCAGCCGGCGGATCCCCCGGGAGGTGACCTGCACGCCCAGATGGCTCGCCGCGACGTCTTCCAGATGGTGGGCCTCGTCCAGGATGATCCGCTGATACGGCGGCAGCACCGCGGCCTCGAGCCAGTTGTCCTGCGCCTGCCGTACGGCCAGGTCCGCTGCCAGCAGGTGGTGGTTCACCACGACGACGTCCGCCTCCGCGGCGCGCCGGCGCGCCGCGAAGAGGAAACACCGATTGAAGTGGGAACACTTGACCCGGGTGCAGAGATCGGCCTCCGCGCTCACCTCGTCCCATACCTCGGTGGACGGGGTGAACGGCAGGTCGCTCAGCGTCCCGTCGGCGGTGCGGGTGGCCCAGGTGCCGATCGACCCCAGCTCGTCCAGCTTGTCGGTCTCGAGCAACAGCTGCTGGGCGCCGCCCGCCTGCTCCAGCCGGGACAGACAGAGATAGTTCCGCCAGCCCTTGAGGAGCGCGAAGGTGGGGACATTGTCTCCGTCGCGGAGCGCGTCACGCAGGAGCGGCAGGTCCTTGCCAACCAGCTGCTCCTGCAGGTTGATCGTGTTGGTGCTGATGACGGTGCGTTCGTTGTTGGCCCGGGCCCAGGCCAGGGCCGGCACCAGATAGGCGAACGACTTGCCGACCCCGGTGCCGGCCTCCAGCAGCACCACGCCACCGTCGTTGTAGGCGTCGGTGATGTGAGCCGCCATGTCCCGCTGGCTGGGCCGGTCCTCGTACTGGCCCAGCACCCGGGCCACGGGGCCCTGTTCGCTCAGGGTTTCGATCACGTCGAACGGGTCGAGGTTGACCACCCGGCGCGCGCGGGGAACCTCGACCACCACGTACAGGGCCGTCGCGTCGTTGTTGATGATACCGAAGCCGATACCGCCGTCGTGGGCCTGGGCGGCCACGTTGAGGTCCGCCGTGGAAGGGTCCAGCCGGCCGCCCGGGTGGTTGTGGAGCAGCATGTCGCCCGCCCGGGCGACGCCCGGCAGGGCCAGGACCATGTCCACCGTGCCCCGGGCCACGGCCCGCGCCGCCACGATGCAGCCCGCGGCGTCCACCTCCGCCACGAACGACACTTCCCTCCCCCCGGCGTCGAGGATCTCGTCGGCGAGGAGGGCCCGGACGGCGGGCAGGATGCGGGCGGAGGCGTCAGGCACGGAAGACAGCGGTTAAAGGAAGGAGAAAGATAAGTGAGGCGAGGCGGGATGGAGGGGCGGGAAAACGCGTTGAGAGCTTGCGGAGGGTACCTAGGATGGGCAGAAGCCTTGCGAACCCACTAGGGAACCTCTGCATAAGTGTCTCGACAGGACATGCGCCAGGTCCGATATTGGGGTGGTACGATCCCCTCAATGCGGAGCGATGCGCGATGAGTCAGCAGCGGACGTTTGCCTCCTTGGCCTGGA
>JBFXBG010000035.1:0-26287 GCA_050183505.1 Gemmatimonadales bacterium
CCGGCGAAGGCGGAAGGAGAATCAGGCAGCGAGAATGTCATTGCTGGAACGGTAAGCGGTCAACCTAAGCGAGACTCGGCACCCGGCACCCTGCACCCGGCACTCTACACCCGGCACTCTGCACTCTGCACTCTGCACTCTGCACTCTGCACCCTGCACTCTTGCACGATTCTGCCCCCCGCCCCGATGGCTGTCAACTCTCGCCCGCGGCCTCCGACTCCACCCGCTCGATGACGGGCACGGGTGGGGAGGCCGGCCCGGGCGAATACGGAATCGGGGTCACCGAGGCGGGGGGCGCCTCGATCCGGAAGGCCAGCAGGCTCACCAGACCCACGATCCCGGCCGCCAGGTAGAACGGCGACCGGATGCCGGCGTGCTGAAACGCAAAGGTCGCGCCGAGCGGGGCCACCACCCGGCTGATCCCGGCATAGAACTGGGCCGTCCCCATGGTGGTCCCCAGGGCGGCGCGGTCGGCCACCCGGGACATGAGCGAGGTCGTCGAGGGAAAGAGCAGAGCGGTGCCGATCGGCACCAGCGGGATCACCGCCACCATGAGCCAGATCGTCGGCACCGTGGCGTAGGCGATGAGCCCCAGGATGAGCGCACCGGCCCCCGCCCGCATGGCCCACGCCTCACCGATCCGGTCCACCACCGGCCCCAGCACCAGGGAGCGCATGATGAACGACAGCACCCCGATATAGGTGAAGAAGTATCCGATGGTCTCTTCGGTGATCTGGAACTGGGCGTTGAGGTAGAGCGCCACCACGGCGGTCATGCAGGTGAAGGCGAGCATCCCGACGGCATAGATCCACACCAGGCGGGACACCGCCGCTCTGGGGTGGCTCGCGATCTCCCAGGCCGTGTGCCAGATGGGCTTCTTCTCCAGGGCGGCTCCCCGGGCGGGCTCCGCATGCGATTCCGGCAGCCAGCGCCACGCGAAATAGACGTTCAGCAGGCAGAGCGCGGCCGCGGTGAAGCCCGGTGCCCCATGGCCGAACCGGATGGCGAAGGACCCGACCGTCGGACCGATCGCGATGCCCGCCGAGGTGGCCGCCGAGAGCCAGCCCAGGGCCCGGGCCCGGTCGGCCGGGCGCATCGTGTCGGCGACGTAGGCCTGGGCCACGCCCGTGGTGCCGCCGCCGGCGCCCTGCACCAGCCGGGAGAGAAACAGCATCCACAGGTTGTCGGCCAGCCCGAAGACGATGTAGGCGATCGCCGATGCGGTAAGCCCGATGATCAGCGCGGGACGCCTCCCGTACCGGTCCGACACCCGGCCCCAGAAGGGGGCGGACAGCAGCTGGGCGATCGAGAACGAGGCCATGAGCCAGCCGATCGCGACCGGCGTCGCCTCGAACTTGAGCGCGTAGAACGGCAGCAGCGGCAGCACGATGGCGAATCCCACCATGTCGACCGCATTCACCGCGATCAGCACCGCCAGCCGGCGGAAATGCTCCCGCTTCGACTCGTTCGGCCGGCTCATGCCGTGGCCGTCTTCCGGTCGGAGCCCAGCGCGAACACCGCACCGCTGATGACCATCAGGAATACCCCGTAGGCGGCGGCCACCCCGATATCCGATTGCCGCAGGCTGGCCAGGATCTCGAGCGAGATCGGCCGGGTATCGTAGGTGTACAACATGATCGAGGTGACGAAGTCTCCGAGTCCGGTCGCAAAGGCCAGGACGGCGCCGGCGGCGATGGCGGGCCGGAGCAGCGGCAGAGTCACCCGCCGCAGGGTCCGCCATCGGCCCGCCCCCAGCGTCGCCGCCGCCTCTTCCAGCGACGGATCCAGCTGGCGATAGCCCGCGAGCACCGACCGTCCCGCCATCGGGAGATTCCGGATCAGATAGGCCAGCGGCAGAAGCCAGATGGTCCCGATGAGCACGAACCGGCCGGTCCAGGGCGAGGAGACGCTGAAGAGCGTCGCCAGGGCAATGGCGAAGACCGTGCCCGGCACCACCCAGGGAAGCGCGACCAGCCATTCGATCGCCCCGGCGACACGGACCCTGGAGCGGACCACGAGCGACGCCGCCGCGACCGACAGCCCGACGGCGGCGGCCATCGCCGCCGCGGCCATCCACAGGCTGTTGAACAGCGGCCGGAACCGTTCCGGTTCCCGCACCAGCGCCAGGTAGTTGCCCAGGGTATAGGCCGGCGGCAGGACCTGGTTGGTCCAGGTCCCGACCGGCACGAAGGACAACAGCAACAGGGTGAGGTGCGGCAACAGCAACAGGACGATGATCACCCAGGCGGCCGCGGCCAGGAGGCCCCGGCGCCTCGGGCTGCCCCGGATCTCTCCCGGGGGAGCGGCGCCCCGGCGTGACAGCGCGGCGGCGCGCCGCCCTTCCGCCCGGCGCAGAAGCCAGAGCCCGGCCAGCGCCACCAGGGTCAGCGAGAGGGTCTCCACCATGGCCATGGCCACGTCGCCGTTGAGCCGGGTCGCCACAATCTGCGTGGTCATGACCCGGAACCCGCCGCCGAAGATGTAGGGAGCGCTGAAGGACGCGAGCGAGGTCATGAAGGTGAGCAGCGCCGCGCCGATGAGCGACGGTCGCAGCAGCGGCAGCGTCACCCGGGTGAACGTGCGCCAGCGTCCCGCACCCAGCGCCGCGGCCGCCTCATACAGCGCCGGGTCGATCCCAGCCAGCCCGGCCCGGGCAAACAGATAGAAGTAGACGTACATCGAGTAGGCGTGAACCAGCAGAATCGCGTTGGCCCCCTGCAGCCGCCACGGCGGATCGCTCGAGCCGCTCAGCGCCTGGACCAGCCGGGCGAGGAATCCGGTCTCGCCGAAGAGAAAGAGGAAGGCCAGGACACCCACCAGCGGCGGCAGGACCACGGGCAGCGCCACCAGGCCGCCCAGGATCCGCCGGCCCGGAAAACTCAACCGGCCGAAGAAGAACGCGAGCGGCACCCCGACCAGAGCCGACAGCACCACGGTCGCCGCCGAGATCCAGACCGACCCCCAGAGCGCCCGCCACTCGTTGGGCCGGGTGAAGAAGCGGGCCAGGTACTCCACGGTCCAGCCGTCCGGACCCCGGACGCTCTGGACGGCGACCAGCGCCAGCGGATAGACCACCAGCCACCCCAGCACCAGGAGCAGCAGCAGTCCCCAGAGCTGCGCGCGGCGCCTCACGCGCCACCCGCTGCCGGCGGATACAGATGAATGCCGGCGCCGCGGGGCGCCAGGCCGACCCGGTCGCCCACCCGGGCGGCATCCGGGGCGGCGTTGACCTCCAGCGCGCTGCCGTCGTCGCTGCGGGCCAGGAAGAACGCCGTGGCTCCGTTGAACCGCCGTTCCACGACGGTGACCGGAAGGCCCGCAGCCGGGGCCACCACGGCCAGGGATTCCGGCCGTACCATCACGGTCACCGGCGCGCCGGGCTCGAACTGCCGGGGCCCGGACGGGACGCTCCACTCCGTGCCCAGCACGCTGATCCGGGTCGTGCCGGCATCGCGGCCCGTCACCCGGGCCGGCAGCGCGCTGGCCCGGCCGATGAAGCCGGCGACGAACACCGAAGCGGGCCGGGCATACAGTTCATCCGGCGTGCCGGCCTGCTCCAGGCGCCCCTCCCGAAGCAAGGCAATCCGGTCGCCGAGATCGAAGGCCTCCTCCTGCTCATGGGTCACCAGCACGGTCGTGATCCCGACCCGCCGGATGACGTCCCGGATCTCGCGCCGGGTGCGCTCCCGAAGCGCCGGATCGAGGTTGGACAGCGGCTCGTCCAGCAGGAGCACCCGGGGTTCCGGCGCGAGGGCGCGCGCCAGCGCGACCCGCTGCTGCTGGCCACCCGAGAGCGCGCCGATCGCCCGGCGCTCGAAGCCCGCCAGGTCCACCAGCGCCAGGCTGTCCCGCACCCGCCGCTCGAGATCCGCCCCCCGGACCCCGAGCGACTCCAGCCCGAAGGCGACGTTCTCTCCCACGTCGAGATGGGGGAAGAGGGCATAGTGCTGGAACACCATCCCGAAGCGCCGGCGCACCGGCGCAAGCCCTACGACATCCTCCCCCTCGACCAGCACCCGTCCACGGTCCGGCGCCTCGAAGCCGGCCAGCAGCCGCAGCGTCGTGGTCTTGCCGCTCCCGCTCGGCCCCAGCAGGGCCATGATCTCCCCGGCCTCGATCCCGAGCGACACACCGTCCACCGCGGCAGTCCCGTCGAAGCGTTTGGTCAGATCGTCAAGAACAAGAAATGGCATGATCTCTCAGGTTATGGCCGCACCCGGCACCCGGCACTCTGCACTCTGCACCCTGCACTCTGCACCCTGCACTCTGCACTCTGCACCCTGCACTCTGCACTCTGTTCTATCTCCCCGTCCCCCGCACATGCTGATCCCAGTATCCCATCCACACCGCCCCCTCGCGGGCGAGCATCCCCCAGTCGACGTCCGCCACGACCATGTCCCGCTCGACCTCCGCGACCCACCCGGGAACGGAATCGACCGGCAAGTCGTGCCGGGCCGGCAGCCGGAAGACATGGCGGGCGGCCAGGAGCTGGGCCCGTTCGCCGCCGACATAGTCGATGAAGCGCTCCGCGGCCGCGGGATGGCGGGAGCTTCGGACCAGGGCGATGGCATCGTCGATGACCACCGTCCCGCTGCGGGGAAAGGTGTAACCGAACGGAATGCCCTTGGCCTGGGCGATGAGGATGTCCTGCAGATCCCACAGGGTCACCAGCCCTTCCCGCCGGGCCAGCTTCTCTTCCAGGACCGCCGGATTGAGGGTGTAGGCCTTGGTCTGTCCGTCCAGCCGGCGGAGCCAGGCCATGCCCGGCGCGGTGTCGCCCGGGGTCGTCATCAGGCGCTGGATCATCAGCCCCCAGATCGCGCGCATGGTTCCGCTGGCCACCGGATCCCGGATGAGGACCTTGTCATGCCACCTGGGCGCGAGCACCTCGTCCCAGTCCTTGGGCGCCTCCGCCGCCGAGACGGCGTCGCTGTTGTAGGCGATGATCGCCGGGGTCCGGTAGACCGGCCAGTACAGGTCGTCCGGCCCCACGCCGCGCCGGTCAACGACGCCGGCCCACACCGGACGGTAGGGAGCCAGCAGCGATTCGGCGACCGCCCGGCTGAAGATGGTCGTGGGCCCGCCGAACCAGACGTCCGCCTGGGGATTCACCTTCTCGAACCGGATCCGGTCCAGCACCTCCTGGCTCCCCATGTCGAGCCAGCGGATGTCGATGTCGGGATTGGCCGCTTCAAAGTCCCGTTCGAGCAGGATCAGCTGATCCCGGCCGTGGGGGCTGTAGACGGTAACCGGAGTCCGGCCACTGCCATGACAGGCGGTCAGAACGGCCAGGACGGCCAGGACGGCGGGGCGCCGGGCCGCCCCGCCGTCGGTCCCCCGGCCCCACGGTCCGCCGATCACGGTACCGTTCCAGGGCCGCTCAGCGCCAGCAGGTTCGCGAACAGGCGGAACGCGCCCGGCACGCCGGCCGGGAGCTGGCGGAAGAAGCTGAGCGCGGTGTACACGTAGGTTCCCTTCCCTTCCCGCGCGATCAGCAGACTCCCTTCGAGCGGCTGCTCGCCGGGGTCGTGCATGGCAAGCTGCGGGAGATAGGCATCGTCCCAGGCGCTGGCGAAGTAGAGACCCCGTTCCTGGACCCAGCCTTGCCAGTCGTCCGGACCGATCCGGTTGGGTGCCCGGAGCACCGGGGCGTTCGGATCGAGCGGCGTCACCGGCGCATTCTCATCGGTGACCCGGTCGTGCCGGTTGAACCGGGGCGAACCGGAGCCCCCGGCCGGTCCCCCCCCGGTGGCGGATGGCAGCGGCTGGTCTCCCACGGCCAGCGGGCTGGGAGCATATCCGCCGTAGAAGAACTGGAACTGCTGGTACTGGACGATGAGCAGTCCGCCCCGCCGGACATAATCCAGCAGCCGGTCGTTGCTGGCGACCAGGACCGAGTCGGTCTCATACGCCCTGGGACCGATCACGATGGCGTCGTAGCGGGAGAGATCGCCGCTCTGAAGCGCTTCGTGATCCAGCAGCTGGATCGGCACGCCGATCCCGCGGAGCGCTTCCGGCACCCGGTCCGCGGCTCCGCGCACGTAACCCACCCGGGCGAGCGCGGGCAGCGCGAGCGGGGCGGCATGCACCGTCGCCAGGGCCGGCTCGACATACTGGCGCGGGTGGATATGGGGATAGTCGACCAGCCGGACGCCCTGGCTGTAGGTCCGGCCTGACCCATCGCGCGCCACGGCGCGGATATCATAGGCGCCGGGTGCGAGTCCCTCGGGAGGCCGCACCGGAAACTCAAGGACGAGCCGCTGGTCTTCGGCGGTAAACCGGAACGGCTGCGGCGCGACCGGCGGCCAGCCGCGGGGCAGGCTCAGCCGGACCTCGCCGGCGAGCGCGGTGTCCCGGGTTCCGTTCGAAAGAGTCACCCGAAAGCTGTGCGCCGCGGACGAGCCGAGCGGCCAGATCTCGGTGGAAGGATCCAGCTGGACGTCCACCCGGGGGACGATAAACACCGGCCGGCGCACTTCCCCGAAGGCCTGGTTGGTCGTGCGATAGCTCACCTCGCGCCGGTCGACGAAGGCCGTCCCGCCACGACCATCATCCCGCCCCCACACCAGCTCCAGCTCCGGCGGGCCGAAGGGCAGCCCGTCCACCGAAGCGCTCTCGGGCCAGCGGTACAGGTCGCCATCCCGCGGCTGCCGCAGGAAATAGGGCTCGGAGGGGGCCGCGTCGGACCGGGCCCCCATGCCGGCGGTCCAGGTGACGAGGGCGCCGGGGGCCACCTCGACGACCGAGTCCGCCGCCACGGGCGCCTCCCATCCTTCCCGGCCCACGAGGGCGGCGCGCACCCGGGCCGGGCGGTCCGTCGTGTTCCACACACTCACCTCGATGCCCAGCGCCTGGCCCGGCGCCACGCGTTCATCGTCCGCGATGGCGTCCACCACGAGGCCCGAGGCGATCGCCAGCGCCCGGTCGAGATGACGCAGCTGGTCCCGGACCTCCCGGCGCTCGAGGCCCGCGCCCGCGGCCCTGACCAGGTCCGTCCGCAGGCTCTCGAGCACGGCGTAGATCCGGTCAAAGTCGGCCGGGTGGCCCGCCCGGCGCAGCGAATCCAGCCGGGCCTCAATCGACGGCCACGGTGCGGCGCCACGCAGGCCCACCGCCCGGGCCATGCCCGCCAGGGTGGTATCGATCCCGGCGAAGATGGCGTCGCCGCCCGCCCCGGTCCGATCCTCGACCAGCCGGAGCCGGACGCTCGAAGGGCCGATCGGCTGCAGCATTCCCATGTCCTGGGAGCGGTGCAGGCTGCGTCCCTGCATGGCAATCTGGCGGAAGGACCGCCCCACGACCGGATCGAGTTCACCGCCGTTGAGCGCGAGTGTCGTGGCCGCGGCATCGAACCGGGTACTGCGGAAGAGCTTGAGCGGGGTCCAGGCGGGGCCGGCATCGGGGAACCGGGCGGGATCCCCCGCGATCCGGAACGCCTCGTTGACTGCCCAGCCGGCGGCCTGATGCTGGCCGTGGCCGTCCCGGGGAGTCCCGCTGAAGATCGAGACGATCACCTGCGGCCGGAACTGCCGGACGATGCGGACCACGTCCTTGAGAACGGAATCCCG
Source organism: Gemmatimonadales bacterium (assembly GCA_050183505.1). Taxonomy (GTDB): domain Bacteria; phylum Gemmatimonadota; class Gemmatimonadetes; order Gemmatimonadales; family GWC2-71-9; genus JBFXBG01. The sequence continues at coordinate 7,569 of JBFXBG010000035.1, forward strand.
GGGCCAGTGCTGCCAAGTGTCCTCCAGCGTCTTGGAGTAGCCGAAGTCGAACGCCCGGGTGAAGAACTGCCCGGCGCCGTCCAGGCGCCGGGCGGCGAGCAGTTCGCCGCTGCGCAGCAGACCCAGACCCTCGCCCAGCTCCGATCCGATCAGATTCTGGCCGCCTTCGCCCCGGTTGAGGGCGAGGTAGGCCGCCTCGACGCCCCGCCCCCGCACCAGCACGGTCAGCAGCTCGGTGTCTTCGTCGTCGGGGTGAGCCCCGATCATGAGCACCCGCTGATAGTGGCCCAGCATCCGGAGTTCCTGATCCAGCGCGACCACGCCGCCGGTGGCGGGCGGTTCCAGCTGGGCCAGGGCGGTCCGCGCAAAGAGCGCGGCGGCCGCGCAGACGAACAGAAGAGGTCGGAGTGTGATTCTCACGGGTCAACCGGCGTGGCTTCGGGGAGTCTGGAAGGTAAGAGCAGCAGGAGCGTGGTGGAATCGCCGGGACTGGACGCAAGTTCGCCTGTACGGGCGTCTGCCAGCACAGGCGAATACTCGGGCCCCCGCGTCCGGACGGCGGGCCGGGTCAGGAGGTTTCCGCCCCCAGGGGCTCCTTCCCCGGATTATCCCCCAGCGCGGGGTGCCGGCGCCAGAGGTACACCCCCATGGCCGCCGCGGCGAGGGTGTTGGCGGCCAGCATGGACCACCAGGGAAACACGCCCCGGGTCCCGGTGAAGACGATATACGTGAAGCCGTAGAAGAAGACCTCGAACACGACGAACAGGATGAGCAGCAGAAACCGGAAGACCGGCTGCCGGATCGCCAGGTGCACCAGCTGGGTCACCAGGATCCCCAGACCGATGAATGCGGCGAAATGCACGAAGCTGTACAGGGCGATCGCCTCGGGCACCGGCGTCAGCTGCGGGTTTTCGCGGCCGAACAGGATGACCTGGCCCAGCACACTGGGCGTGAAGAACGGCTGATGATCAACCACGTCCAGCAGCAGAAACCAGCCCGCCACCACGACGGCGCCGATGACACCGGCCGTACTGCCCTCGCTGATCAACCCATGATCCTGATCTGCCATAGCGGCTCCTCCGGTCCGGGGGTACGGCGGGCGCCGCCACGGCGTGGGCCCGCCGGCAGGTGCTGTTTCTGGAATAGAAGAACCCCGTCAGGGGGACGCAAGTTCCGCGGGACGCGCGGCGGTCAGTCCATCCGGCGATGGGGCCCGCTCAACCGCTCCATCCGACGGCCCAGGATGAACGCGGTGACGAAGCAGGCCAGGGCGACGATCAGCAGGAATTGCCCCAGGAGCGTCAGGATGCCGCGGAGAAGAAAGATCATGCCCAGGGACACGGCAATGGTCCCGATTCCACGGAAGATCTCGTCCAGGTTGCGAAATCGGGTCTGCCGTCCCCAGTAGGCGGCGGCCAGGAGGCCCACGACCCCAAGAAGGAGGATACCGTACCAGATCCAGACCCAGTAGCGCCTGCCAAACACCATGCTTCGACCTCACCCAGCCCCGGGAGCGTCCGGGAGAAAGTGGTTCGGGAACAGGGGTAGATCCCCTTCCAGACCAGCGGAAACGCGTGTGGGCGCCAGACGGCGCGGATAAGGTGCGTCGGGGCCGCGAAAATGGGAAGGGCCGGATCAGATCCCGCAGAATTGCACCGGAACGCGCGCGGACCCCCGGGGCGGCGGATGACGCAGGCATGGAGTGCGTGTATCTTTCGATCTCCTAAGCAAACGCTGACACCATCATGACTTCCAAGCCTGCCAATCCACTCGGTACCCGCGCCACGATGCTGTTCGGATCGGACCGGGCCACCGTCTACAGCCTCCCGGCCCTGGCCCGATCCGGCATCGCCTCGCTGGACCGGCTGCCGTTTTCCATCCGGATTCTGCTCGAGAACGCACTCCGCTTCGCCGGCCGCGGGATCGTCACCGAGGCGCACGTCGAGGCCCTGGCCCGCTGGTCGCCGAAGAGCAAGTCCAGCGAGGAATTCCCCTTCATGCCGGCCCGGGTCGTGCTGCAGGACTTCACCGGCGTCCCCTGCGTCGTGGACCTGGCCGCCATGCGCGATGCCATGGCCCGGATGCAGGGAGACCCCGACCGGATCAACCCGGTGGTCCCCTCCGATCTCGTCATCGATCATTCGGTCCAGGTCGACTACTTCGGCAGCGATCGGGCGTACGCCCTGAATGTCGAACTGGAAATGCACCGGAACCGCGAGCGGTACCAGTTGCTCAAGTTCGCCCAGCGGGCCTTTCACGACTTCTCCGTGGTGCCGCCGGGCACCGGGATCGTCCATCAGGTGAATCTCGAGTATCTGGCGCAGGTGGTGCAGTTGCGCCGGCAGCACGGGGAGCTCACCGCCTATCCGGATACCCTGGTCGGCACCGACTCCCACACGACCATGATCAACAGCCTGGGGGTCACGGGGTGGGGCGTGGGCGGGATCGAAGCCGAGGCGGTCATGCTGGGCCAGCCGTACTTCATGCTGATCCCCGAGGTCGTGGGGGTGAAACTCACCGGGCGGCTTCCGCTGGGCACCACCGCCACCGATCTGGTCCTGCGGGTGACCCAGATGCTCCGGGCCAGCGGCGTAGTGGACAAGTTCGTGGAGTTCTACGGCCCCGGCCTCTCCTCCCTGGGTCTGGCGGATCGGGCCACCATCGCCAACATGTCGCCGGAATACGGGGCCACCATGGGGTTCTTCCCGGTCGATGTCGAGACCCTGCGGTACCTCGAGCGCACCGGGCGGGAGCCCGCCGTGGTCGAGCGGGTGGAGCGATACTGCCGGGACCAGAACCTCTTCCGGACCGACGACACGCCGGATCCCGAGTTCAGCGCCAGCCTGGACCTGGACCTCGGCACTATCGGGCCCAGCCTGGCCGGCCCCCGGCGGCCCCAGGATCTGGTGCCGTTGAGCGGGCTCAAGCGGAATTTCTTCGTCTCCCTCAAGAGCCTCCAGTCCACCAGCACGCCGGCCCCGCGGCGGGAGGTGGCCGAGGCTGCCTACAGCCGCTGGATCGGGGAAGGCGGCGGCACCACCGCCGTCGCCACCGCGGCCCAGACTCACCGCGGCGTGCCGTTTACCCTGAACGGGGAGCAGCACGAAATCAACGACGGCTCGGTGGTCATCGCCGCCATCACCAGCTGCACCAACACCTCGAATCCGTCGGTCATGATCGGGGCGGGCCTGCTGGCGCAGAAGGCGGTGGAGAAGGGGCTCCAGACCCGTCCCTGGGTCAAGACCAGCATGGCGCCCGGATCCCGGGTCGTCACCGACTATCTCACCGGCTCCGGCCTGCTGCCCTTCCTCGAACGGCTGGGGTACCAGGTCGTGGGCTATGGCTGCACCACCTGTATCGGGAACAGCGGCCCCTTGCCGGAGCCGGTGGCCGCCGCCATCGAAGAGCACGGGCTCGTCACCGCCGCCGTCCTGAGCGGCAACCGGAACTTCGAAGCGCGCATCCACCCCCTGGTCCGGGCCAACTACCTCGCCTCCCCCCTGCTCGTCGTGGCCTTCGGCCTCGCCGGCCGGGTCGACATCGATCTCGCCTCGGAACCGCTCGGCATCGGCAACGACGGCGAGCCGGTCCTGCTGAAGGATATCTGGCCCACCCCGAAAGAAATCCAGGACGCGATGGCGGCCTCGCTCAAGCCGGAACTGTTCCGTTCCCGCTACGCCACGGTCTTCGACGGTGACGAGACCTGGCAGGCGCTCCGGATCCCGGACGGCAGTCGTTTCGCCTGGGATCCCGACTCCACCTACGTCCGGGAACCGCCCTACTTCGAGAACCTGTCCCTGGAGCCCGCGCCGCTGACCGACGTCACCGGCGCCCGGGTCCTGGCCGTGCTGGCCGACTCGGTCACCACCGACCATATCTCCCCCGCCGGCTCGATCCCCAGGAACGGACCGGCCGCCCGATACCTCAAGGAACACGGGGTGGACCAGCTCGACTGGAACACCTTCGGTTCCCGCCGGGGCAATCACGAAGTGATGATGCGCGGCACCTTCGGCAACGTCCGGATCAAGAACGCGCTGGTGCCGGACAAGGAGGGCAACTGGACCCGCCACTTCCCCACCGGAGACGTGATCTCGATCTACGACGCGGCGATGCGCTACGCCGCCCAGGGCACGCCGCTCGTGGTCCTGGCCGGCAAGGAGTACGGGACCGGCTCGAGCCGGGACTGGGCCGCCAAGGGCACCACCCTGCTGGGCGTCCGGGCGGTCATCGCCGAGAGCTACGAGCGGATACACCGCAGCAACCTGGTGGGCATGGGCGTGCTGCCGTTGGGGTTCGAACCGGGCACCAACCGGGAGTCGCTGGGCCTGACCGGGCAGGAGACGTTCACCATCACCGGCATCGCCAGCGGTCTCGAGCCGGGCGGGCGGGTGCAGGTCAGCGCCCGCGCCGACGACGGCACGGAAACGAAGTTCCCGGCCGTGGTCCGGCTCAATTCTCCCGTGGAACTGGACTACTACCGGCACGGCGGGATCCTGCCGCGGGTACTGCGGATGTTTTTGAGTGAGAAGTGAGAAGTAAGAAGTGAGAAGGGGCGAAGCCAAACGGCCCTCCGACGAGATGCTGGAGGGCCGCTTGCTTTGCCTTCTCACTTCTTACTTCTCACTTCTCACCCTCTATGCCACCAGATCCTTCAGCCGGCGGCTCTGTTCGCCTTCCCGCAGGCGCAGGAGCGCCCGGTCCCGCAGCTGGCGGATCCGTTCCCGGGTCACGCCCATCATCCGGCCGATTTCCTCGAGGGTGCGGCTGTTGCCGTCATCCAGACCGAAGTACAGCCGGAGCACCTTGGCATCCCGCGGCGGCAGGGACGCCAGCGCCGCCTCGATGTAACTGGTCTGACTGTTGGCGATCGCCGAGGAATCGGTACCCTCCTGCTCGCTGGTGGCAAACCGCTCCATCCGCTCGCTGGCTTCGCCGTCACGGATCGGGTGATCCAGCCGGACCGCCTCGGTATTGAGGGCGCTCAGGCTGCGGACCGCTTCCATCGTCAGGCCGGTGGCCCGGGCCAGCTCCTCGGTGGTCGGCATCCGCCCCAGCCGATCCTTGAGCAGCGTGACCGTCCGGCTCAGCCGGTTGAGATCGGCCGTCCGGTTGAGCGGCACCCGGACCGGGCGCCCGTGGCGGGCAATCGCCGCCTGCACCGCCTGGCGAATCCACCAGACCGCGTACGAAATGAACTTGACCCCGCGGTTGGGATCGAACTTCCGCGCGGCGGTCATGAGGCCGAGATTGCCTTCCCCGATGAGGTCCACGAGGGGCACGCCCCGGTTCTGGAACTTCTTGGCAACCGACACCACGAACCGGACGTTGTGGCGCGCCAGTTTCTCCTGGGCCGCCACATTTCCCTTGAAGGCCTTGTGCGCCAGCTCCATCTCCTCTTCCCGGTTGAGGAGGGGGACCCGGCTGATTTCATCGAGATACAGATCCAGACTTTCCCGGCCCTCGTCCACCGCCCGCGCGATCTGCGCCGGGCGAACCGCACGACGCTTCCGAGTCTTCGCGCTTTTCACTGTCTTCACGCTCACCGCCTCCGAGCAGAGTGCTGACGTGGCTTTTCTATGCACACCGCATGAACGGGAACTGTGCAAAAGTTAGTCAGACAATATATCGCATAAATCACGAAAAATCAACATCTTACGTAACTACAACCGGATCTTCCACTTGCGCCGCCTCGCCTCATCTGACGCTTTCACGGCCCCGAAATGCCCCGGTATTCCATGCTACCCCTGAGATGCCCGCCCGGGTACCATCGTTACGTTACAGTCTGCAACGCTACACGTGGTCCCTGGCCCCGCCGGAAACGACCTGGCGGGAGACGGGCCAGCCCCGGAAACCTGCACCCGGCCGGCACCGGACGCAGTCCTCCCGGCTCACAAACACCGGAGGGTTCCCGATTATCTTCCCGCCATGCTTACGGACACCGGATACGAGCTCCTGCGCCAGTTGGCCTCCCCCATGGTCGCCGTCACGACGGCCCGGGCCGGAAGAGTGAACGGGATGATCCTCGACAGCGCCATCCGCGCGTCCATCTCTCCCGTGTTCCCCCGGCTGTCGGTCTACATCCACAAGTGGCACCTCACCCACGAGTATCTCTGGGAAACCGGGGTGTTCACCGCCCACCTGCTGCACCGGGGCCAGCTGGAACTGGTCCACCGGCTGGGCTTCGCCAGCGGGCGGGATCGTGAGAAGCTGGGGGGGATTGCCTACCGGCTGGGCGAGGGCCGCGCCCCGGTGCTGGAGGACTGCTACGCCGCGTTCGAGTGCCGGGTGGTGAACACCATGGATGCCGGCGCGTCGACCGCGTTTCTGGCGGACGTCACCGACACACATCGCGGCCCCGGCACCGATATCCTGACGGCGGAGTACTTCCGGGAGCACCTGCCCGATGCGTGGCGGGATGAATTCCTGGCGAACTATCGCGACGCGCAGGAGCGGATCGCGCAGCTGGCGGAGATCCGGGACGTCCGGATGTGACGGGATCGGCGGCGAGCGGCGGGAGATAGGCGGAAGGACCCCCGGTCCTTCCGCCTTTCCATCCAGCGGCTACATGCCGGGCATCTCGCGCGGGGTCTCGGTAATCGAGGATGTGGCGCCGGTGCCGCTGCCCATCATTTCGATGGTGAACCTCGGTCCGCTCGCCTTGACCATGCCGAAGGGCTGATCCTCCGCGATCCAGGCATCGCTGTTCTGCTCGGCACTGTGATAGTGCCGGGTCCGGAAAGTTCCCGCCGGGACCGTCACCGTTTCATTCCCCACGAACTCCACGCCGCTGCACATGTCCTGGACGCTCATGCCGGGGTTGTTCTGCATCTGGCCCCGCATCATCCCCATCATCCGGCCGCCCATCTTCATGGCGGGCTGCCCCGGCACCTTCATGACCATCTCCTGGATGCCCGTGGGATTGAAGGGATAGGAGGGAACCAGGACCTGCATGATCATCTCACCCTTCTGCTCTCCCATCCCGCTCATCTTCATCTCCAGCCAGGTCATGGTCTGGCCCTCCCGCGTCTCTTCGCCCAGGATGGCGTAGCGCAGGTTCCCGGAGGAATTCTTCTCGGTGCTGGTCATCCGGTATTCGACCCAGGAGCCCTTGCCCGGGGTCCGGAACTCGGCCTGGCAGCTCTGTTGGGCCTGCCCCGCGGCGGGCAGGGCCAGGATCAGTCCCGCTGTGAGGAATGCTGTCATGCGCATGGTGTCATCTCCCGGTCAGGGGGTAACCGCGGAAAACGAACGGAACGCCGAACCCGCTGAGAAAAACGCTGCTTGCGCGGAAAAGACCCGGTGGAATCCTTTCCCCCGCCTCATGGTCGAAGGGGACGCCGCCCCGACGCATCCGTGTCCCGGCCTGCGCGGTCCTCGGCGTCGTTTCAGCGTCTTCTGCGTCCTTCCCGTGCGTTTCGCCGGTACTAGAGCTGTTTCAACTCGGACACGAGCTTGGTCAGGGACGCCTTGGCGTCCCCGAAGAGCATCGAGGTCTTCGGGTTGAAGAACAGCTCGTTCTCGATCCCGGCGAACCCCGGGTTCATGCTCCGTTTGAGGACGATCACGCTCTTGGCGTGATCCACGTTGAGGATCGGCATGCCGTAGATCGGACTCGACGGGTCGCTCCGGGCGGCCGGATTCACCACGTCGTTGGCGCCGATCACCAGCGCCACGTCGGCCCGCTCGAACTCGCTGTTGATCTCGTCCATGTCGAACAGCTTGTCGTAGGGGACGTTGGCCTCGGCGAGCAGCACGTTCATGTGGCCCGGCATGCGGCCCGCCACCGGATGGATGGCGTACTTCACCTCCCCGCCCCGTTTCTCGATCAGATCGGCCATCTCCCGCACCGCGTGCTGGGCCTGCGCGACCGCCAGGCCGTAGCCCGGCACCACGATCACGAGCTGGGCATATCCCAGCTGGACCGCGGCGTCCTCCACGCTGACCTGCCGGGCCGTGAGTCCCTCGGAGGTCTTGCTGGAGGTGGTCACCCCGCCGAAGGCGCCGAAGAGCACGTTGGCCAGCGAGCGGTTCATTGCCTTGCACATGATCTGGCTCAGGATGATGCCCGAGGACCCCACCAGCGCGCCGGCGATGATCAGCACGTGGTTGTTGATCACGAAGCCCGTCATGCTCGCCGCGATGCCCGAATACGAATTCAGCAGCGAAATGACGACCGGCATGTCGGCCCCGCCGATCGGGATGACCAGCAGAATGCCCAGCACCAGCGACAGGCCGATCGTGGCATAGAAGCTCCATAGCACCTGCTGACTGGTGGACACCTGGTACACGCTCAAGCCGGCGATGGCCAGGAAGATCAGCGCATTCACCGTCTTCTGCAGCGGGAAAGTGAGCGGCTTGCCGCTCATGAGTTCCTGCAGCTTGGCAAACGCGATCAGGCTGCCGGTCAGGGTCACCGAGCCGATCAGCAGGCTCAACTGGATGGTGATGCCGGTGTCCAGCGCAATGGCCCGCCCGGCAAGTTCGGCCCGGAGAAACTCCGCCCCGCCCACCAGCAGCGAGGCGCCGCCGCCGAAGCCGTTGAGCAGCGCCACCATCTGGGGCATCGCCGTCATCTTGACCGTGCGCGCCATCCAGAAGCCGATCGCCGAGCCCACCAGCAGGCCCGCGACGATGACTTCGAAGGACAGGATCGCGCGGTCGAACAGGGTGATCACGACCGCGATGAGCATGCCGATGCCGGACATGGCGTTGCCCTGCCGGGCGGTGTCCGGGCTGGAGAGCTTCTTGAGGCCGAGGATGAAGAGAACCGCGGCGAGGAGATAGCTCAGTTCGACCAGGAATACGGGGATCACTTGGCCTCCGGCTTCTTGTGGAACATGTGAAGCATCCGGTCGGTCACGGTGTACCCGCCGACCACGTTCATCATGGCCAGCACGACCGCCCCGAACCCGAAGACCCAGGAGATCCAGCCGAAACCGCCGCCGGCGACGACCAGTGCCCCGACGATGGTGATTCCGCTGATGGCGTTCGCGCCCGACATGAGCGGCGTGTGCAGAATCGTGGGTACCCGGTGGATCAGCTCCACGCCGAGGAAGGTGGCGAGGGTGAATATCACGATGCCGACGATCAGCCCTTCACTCATGCGTCGCTCCTTCCGGCACGCAGGGTGCCGGCGTGGGTAAGGCACATCGGTCCGATGATGGGATCATCCAGGTTGACGGCGAGCGCCCCGTCCTTGACCAGGTATTCCAGAAACGTCGTGACGTTGCGGCTGTACATCTGGCTGGCGTGCAGCGGCACGGTGGCCGGAAGGTTGACCGCGCCGACGATGCTGACGCCGTGCGCCACGACGGTCTCTCCCGCCCGGGTCAGTTCGCAGTTGCCCCCCGTCTCGGCGGCGAGATCGATGATCACCGCGCCGGGTTTCATGTCGCGCAGCATCGCCTCGGTGATGAGACGCGGCGCCGGCTTGCCCGGGATGGCGGCGGTGGTAATCACCAGGTCGATGGCACGGAGATGCTTGTGAATGACCGCCAGCTCGCGTTCGTGCTGGTCCTGGGCCAGTTCCCTGGCGTAGCCGCCGCTGCCTTCCGCGTCCGCCGACACCACTTCGGCTTCCACGAAGCTCGCCCCCAGGCTCTGCACCTGTTCCTTCACGGCCGCCCGGACGTCGAAGGCCGAAACGACCGCCCCCAGCCGCCGGGCGGTGGCAATGGCCTGCAGGCCGGCCACGCCGGCACCCAGGACAAACGCCCGCGCGGGCGCCAGCGTGCCGGCCGCGGTGGTCAGCATCGGCAGCACCCGGCCCAGTTCGGCGGCGCCGAGCAGCACCGCCTTGTACCCGGCGATCGTGGCCTGGGAGGAAAGCACGTCCATCGACTGGGCCCGGGTGATTCTCGGCACCAGCTCCATGGCAAACGCGGTGACCTTGCGCCGGGTCAGCAGATCCAGCAGGGAACCCGCCGTGGCCGGCTGCATGGTGCTGATCAGAGCCGAGCCTTCCGGCAGCCGGCCGGCCTCCGCGTCGGCCGGGCGCTGCACCTTGAGGACCACCGCGCTGCCCTCCAGCACCGCCTCCGGCGTGCCGGCGATGCGGGCGCCGGCCGCCTCGAACAGCGCATCCGGAAACGAGGCCGCCGCGCCGGCGCCCTTCTCCACGACGACTTCATGCCCGGCCTTGATGAGTTTGCCGGCGGAATCTGGGATGAGCGCGACGCGTCGTTCGCCCGGGACGGTTTCCTTGGGAACTCCGATGCGCATGTAGGCTCCTGAACAGTGAGCGGTAAGCGGTAAGCGGTGAGCGGTCGGCGACGACCGCCAGGGGGTCAACGATGACCGCGAACGGGAAGCGCGGCGGCCATCACCGATCGCGGGCCGGTTTAAGGTACGCAGGGGCGCAAGGGCAGGTAACCCGCGGGCGCCTCCGCCTCACGAACCGGGCAGCTTCAGGCCGCCGATGCCGCCGGTCAGCGCGCGAAGCCGAGTTTCGAGGTCCGCTTTCGCCTGGTCCAGACGCTGATTCACCTCCGCCACCCGGCTGTCCACCTGCTCCCGGTATGCCGCCGCCTTTTCCTGAGCCGCGGCGATCCGGGGTGAAACCAGCGAATCCACCCTGGCCCGCGCCCGGGCCTCGGCCCGCGCGACCTCTTCCCCGACCACCGCCTTGAGCCGCTCGGCGATCGCCTGATCCAGGTTCGACCGGACCGCCAGGCGGGGCGCCCGGAGCGTGCCGGTCAGCTCCGCGGTCACATCCAGCGTGGTCACTCCGGAGACCACCCGCCAGACCAGCTGCCCGACCGACCCCAGCGAGGCGACCGAAGCCGAGTCCATGCGCCACGCCGCATTCGACGTCGTGATTGACCACCGCCCGAAGACCTGATCGCCGTTCAGCCGGAACATGAGACCGGTCTCCCCGCGCCCGGGATCCACCGAGAACGGGAGCTGCGGAATACGAATGACTGGAAGGGGAATACCCGTGACGCTCGCCTGCACGGAATCATCCGGTGTCCCCTTGAGATGATCGATGACCGCGCCCAGCTGCAGCGTCACCGGATGGGTCCCCCGGACGGTGCCGCCGGCGGAGAGCCGCGCCGGCCTGCCGTAGATCGCGGGCTGGGTCGTGAGGCCGGTCACCTCGCCGGAGAAGGTGGCCGACCCGACCGTGAGCCCCAGATCGCCCTGGCGCAACAGGAAGGTCGGATACTCGGCCTCCTTGGGAAACGCCACGTCGGTACCGGCGCGGCGCAGACGTTTCGGCCCGGGGCGCTCCCGCGGTTTGAGCCCGGGCGGCAGATAGCGCTGCACCAGTTCGGCCCAGTACACGGCCTGCTGGAACCGGTCGATGCTGACGTCGCCGAACAGTGCCGGCGCAATATTGGGCGCGTCGAACCGCGGCAGCTGCAGCAGCGAGCGGGCGAAGTCGTAGTCCCGCTGGCGGGCGGCCTGCACCTCGGCCACGCCCTGCTGCAGGCGCATCACCACCGCGTCCCCGCTCCGCTTCAGGTCATTCACCCGGGTCCGGGCCTGATCGATCGACGCCAGCGTACGCCGGACATCGCTGACCGCATCGCGCGTCCCCGCCAGCCCCAGCCTGGCCGGGCTGGTGCCGGCCAGCCGCTCGGCCAGGGTCCGGGCGGAGTCGAGCACCGGCTGGAGCGCCAGCGCGTTGACACCGGCCTCCAGCGCCTGCCGGGCCGAATCGGCGGCGCCGACGACCCGATTGGCGGCCTGCACCGTGGCCAGCTGGTCCGGGTTGAGCACCAGCTGCTTCAGGGTGTCGATCGGCGTGAGCTTGAGAATCGGGACGTCGAACTGCGACTTCCACTGCTTGAGTTCACGCAGCAGCGCAGGCGCGAAGCCGTCCGGTGCGGCCGCCCTGGCGGGCCGGTCGCGCCGGGTGCCGGTCCGCAGATTCCGGATGGTCAACCGGTCGATGACCAGCTTCTTCTCCAGCAGCGCCGCCGGGTCGAGATCGAACACGATCGAGTCGGCCTCGAGCAGGTTCCGGAGCGAATCGAACGGATCGGCCACCTGAATCCGGGCCACGTCGATGGCGGCGTCCGTCTCCCGGATCCGGAGACCGTTCACGTCCACTTCGGTCCCCAGCAACTCGGTAGCGGCCTCCTCGCTCGTGTCCTCGACAAAGCGATCGCCGAAGATCATCCACACGACGCCGAGCAGGATGAGCAGCAGCAGCAGCGGGCCGATCGCCTTCCAGCGGAAAATCTTGATCTTCATCGGGTCAGTCCGGCCGGAACCAGCGGTAGACGTTATAGACTTTCGACGCGGTGATCGCCTGGTAGAGCCGGGAGGCGCGCACCCGCTCACCCAGGGTGGCCCGGTACCGCAGGACGCCGTACCGCGCCGCGAAGAAGATCGGGACCGCCAGCAGCACCCAGCAGACGAAGCTGCCCAGCACCACCGTGTTGTTGAAGTTGGTATACGGCACCCCGGGAACGTTGTACAACACCGTCCAGAGCGGGGTGAGGGCCGGCGTATCGAGCAGCAGCGCATGCCCTGCCCGGTCGAACACCGGGTCCAGCAGAAAGCCCAGCGGGGTGAAGAGCGCCAGGCCCAGCATGCCGCCGGCAAACGACACGTTGAGGATGATGATAAGCGAGAGGATGACCAGATTGTGGAGGTTGAGCAGCGGCGTCAGTCCGAGCGCCGCCCCCAGGGCCACGCCGGCGGCGATCTGCCCGGGCGACCCCTCGGAATGCAGTGTCTTGATGAAGCTCTGCAGCAGTTTGAGCAGTGTCAGCATTTCGGGATTCGGGTATCGGGGGTCAGGAATCAGGACCTGCGGCCGCGTCGTTCGTTACCCGTCACGCCCACCCACGGTCCGCCGTCCTCCACCATCGGTCCTCGATCCTGGTCCTATAGACTTTAATCGCATTCCCCCGTATCGTCAGCCGCATGTCCAGTCCGGTTCGCGTTCGCGCGTTTGCGCCGGGGTCGGTCGGGAACATCGGTCCCGGGCTCGATATCCTCGGCATGGCCGTGACCGGAGCGGGAGACCGGGTGGACGCCGAAACATCGACCGAACCCGGTATTCAGCTGCGGGATTCGGGACACCCTGAACTTCCGGCGGATCCGGACCGGCATTCCTGCGGGATCGCCGCCCGGGCGGTCCTGGCCCGCGCCGGGCGCGAAGGCCAGGGCGTGATTCTCCAGATCACCAAGGGCCTTCCCCTCGCCGCCGGTCAGGGCGGCAGTGCCGCATCGGCCGTGGCGGCGGCGGTGGCGGTCAACCAGCTGCTGGGCCGCCCGCTCGACACCGACGGGCTGCTGCTGGCGTCGCTGGAAGCCGAGACCGCCGTGGCCGGCCGCCACGCGGACAACGTGGCGCCGTCGCTGCTGGGCGGCATCATCCTGATTCGCTCGCTCGATCCCCTGGACCTGGTCTCCCTGCCCGTACCCCCGGGGCTGGCGCTGGTGCTGGCCCATCCGGCCCAGGTCCTGGAAACCCGGACCGGACGGAGCGTGCTGCCGGATCAGATCGACCGCGAGGTGGCCCTGCATCAGGCGGCCCAGGTCGCCGCGATGGCCGCCGCTCTCGCGCTGGGCGACCTCGAACTCCTGGGCCGGGCGATCGACGATCGCATCGCAGAACCGGCCCGGGCACCGCTGCTCCCCGGTTTCCGGCAGGCGAAGCGCGCCGCGCTGAACGCCGGCGCGCTGGGGTGTTCCATTTCCGGCAGCGGTCCGACGGCGTTCGCCCTCGCGCGCCCGGCCGCAGCGGAAGCCGTCGCCACCGCCATGCGGGAAGCCTACGCGCGGGAGGGGATCGGCTGTGTCGTGCGGGTGGCGGCGGTGGACACCAGAGGCGCGCGGATCGAGCCGCTCGCGTGACCAGCCGCACGCCCGGCCCGACCTGGCAGCAATGCCTCGCGTGCGGGGACGTGCTGACCCGGGCCGATCCGCATACCCGTTGCGATTGTGGCGGGCTCCTGGACCTCCATCACCAGCCTCCCGGAACGCGGGGGCAGGCGCTCCGGGACATGCTCGACCGCCGGCGGGCGGATCCCGGCTCCTGGCCCAGCGGTGTCTGGCGGTACGCCGAGCTGGTGCTGCCTGGCGCGCCGGAGATGGTCACGCACCCGGAGGGGAATACACCGCTCCTCACCCGGGCACGGATCGCCGCCTGGGCCGGGGTCTCCCATCTCGAGCTGAAGCACGAAGGCCACAACCCCACCGGTTCGTTCAAGGACCGGGGCATGACGGTAGGCATCACTCAAGCCGGCTGGCTGCGGGCGCCCGCGGTCGGGTGTGCCTCGACCGGAAACACCTCGGCGAGTCTGGCCGCCTATGCGGCCCAGGCAGGCATCCCTGCGGTTGTCCTGGTACCGGCGGGGAAGGTGGCGCTGGGGAAACTGGCGCAGGCGCTTGCCTGTGGCGCCCGCACGCTGCTGGTCCGGGCGGACTTCGACCGGTGCCTGTCACTCATTCAGGAAGCCGAGCGCGAACTGGGGCTGTATCTGCTGAACTCGGTGAATCCCTTCCGCGTGGAAGGCCAGAAGACGATCGTCTTCGAACTGCTGCAGCAGCGCGGCTGGCGGGCGCCCGACTGGATCGTGTTTCCCGGCGGCAACCTGGGAAACACGGCCGCCTTCGGCAAGGCGCTCATCGAGGCGCGGGAACTGGGGCTGATCGACCGGCTCCCGCGCCTTGGGGTGGTCCAGGCGTCCGGGGCGGCGCCCTTCGCCGCGGCCTTTGCCGAAGGATTCGTGCGCCGGCGGGAGGTCAAGGCGGAGACCATGGCCACCGCCATCCGGATCGGAAACCCCGCCTCCTGGGACCGGGCGGTCCGGGCGGTCCGGGAGACGAACGGGGTGGTCACGTCGGTGAGCGACGACGAGATCCTCGACGCGAAACTCGCCATCGACGCCGCCGGCGTGGGGTGCGAGCCGGCCAGCGCCGCCGGCGTGGCGGGGATCCGGAAACTGGTGGGTGAGGCCGTGATCGGGCGGGACGATGACGTGGTGGCCGTGCTGACGGGACACCTGCTGAAGGATCCGGAGATTCTGATCCGCATGCACCGGACCACGGACCGGGGCGCCAATGCTCCGGTGGAAATCGAGCCGTCGCTCCGGGAGCTGGAGCGGGCCATCCGCGGCTCCGCCTAGGCCCGGCCGCTCCGCACGCCGCTCCAGCTGACCCGGTACCGGCAGACCGTTCCGCCCCGGGCCCGGGCATTCCTCCTCCATGATCTGCACGTTCTCCGCCCCGCACATTTCCAGCGCCTTCCGATACCACCCGATCACCGTCAGGCAATCCGGGGTGCTGAAGGTCTCGGCATCGAAGGTGGTGAGCACGCCTTCGGTGTCTCCGGCCCGGGTGTATTCCCGGCGCCCCGTCTCGTAGTACAGCGCGTAGATCGACTGGGCCTTGGCCAGAAAGGCATGGGGCTGGCCCGGAACGAGGAAGGCGGCGTGAACCGTGCGCAGGTTCTGGTCGGCGGAGGACTCGCCCAGGCGTTCGAAGAACCGGGGATCGTTGCCGCCGGCTTCCCGCACGATCGCGTCATCCAGCCGCCGGCCGAACTCGAACGGATACCACTTGATGGTGAGCACCTTGGCCAGTTCGGCCCGGTCCTCCGGCGGCAGGCTGGCGAGCACCCTGTCGAGCCCCTCCCGGCCGAAGTGGTCCTCCACGTAGGCCAGGCGCGCCTTCAGAACCGTTCCCTTGATCTGCTGCATGGTGGAAGCCCGGGCGGATCCCCGCCCCGTTCAGGGTGAGCCGGTCCGGATCCGCTCGATCGCGTCGCCCAGTTCGGTGTAGGCCGTGGGGTCGATCTCGCGAAACGGCAGCTGCCGGTGGGCGATGGTCCCGCCCGGCGCCACGACGAAGAGCGAGCGATTGTCCGTCCGCCGCTGATCGCTCCAGGCCCCGTAGAGCCTGCCGGCGGCGCCTTCGGGATCGCTCAGGAACGTGAACGGGTAGTCCCGCTCGCGGGCCCAGCTGGCCAGGACATCCGCGGAATCCGAACTGATGGCCAGGAGGACCACGTCCTTCCCGCCGTTGAAGAGCTTCGCGTACTGATCACGGTACGCGTCCATTTGGATGGTTCAGCCCCGGGTCCGGGCCCGGTAGAAGAAGGCGATGACCACGGTCTTGTCGCGGAAGTCGCTGAGCCGCACCGGACGCTCCAGGACCCCGTCGCTGGTCGCGCCCCGGAGGGCGAAGTCCGGCGCGGTCGTACCGGTGTCCGGTGGCGCCACCTCCTGGCCCCGGCCCGCGGCGGGCAGGGCGGCGGCCAGCGCGATCCCGGCGGCCAGCCCGAACAGTGAGTGTTGGATCATTCCGAGCCTCCCGAAGCCTGGCAGTACCAGCCACTCTGCACTCTGCACTCTGCACTCTGCACTCTGCACTCTGCACTCTGCCCCCAACAGTGCACTACTTCGTCATGATCCGCCAGATCTTCCCGTTCTGGTCCGCGGCAAGATACAGCGAGCCGTCGGGGCCGACGGCCAGGCCGGAAGGCCGGATGCCCACCGGGTTGCCGCGGGCAGTCGCGAAGTCGATCCACTCCCCGGTGGCGCGGCCGTCCCGGAAGGGGGCGAAGACGACCTTGTAGCCCGCCTGGGGCAGCGGTGCCCGGTTCCAGGAACCGTGAAAGGCGAGGAATACGCCGCCCCGGAAGCGGGCGGGGAACCGGCTACCGTCGTAGAAGACAATGTCGTTCGGCGCCCAATGCCCGGGGAACCCGATCACCGGATCCTTGCGATCGCCGCAGCGGCCGGTCTCCCGCCCGTCGCCGCCGTATTCCGGGGCCAGTACCTTTTTCTTCTGGATCGGGTCGTAGTAGCAATAGGGCCAGCCGAAGTCATCGCCCCGGTTCACCAGCACGAACTCCTCAGCCGGCTTCTCGGCATTGTCCTGATCGCTGTAGCCCCAGTTGGCTCCGAGCTGGTCCCGGCCGTGCATGGCGGCGTAGAGCGCGCCGCTGCCGGGCTGCAGTGCCATGGCCATGGGGTTCCGGAGCCCGGTGGCGAAGCGCTCGCCGTCCTGCTGCGACTGATTCGGCCGGACGGCGGAGAACCGCCAGATCCCGGCCCGGGTGGCCAGCTCGGGGCACGGGTCCTGCCCGGGTGAGCGGGGCCGGCGGTCCGCCACCTGACAGGAGTTGGTGCGGGACCCGATGCTGATGAACAGGCTGGTGTCGTTCCGGATGACCAGCCCTTTCGCCCCGTGGCCGCCGGTCGGGAGCCCGCGCACGATGACCTCGGGCTCCCCGGAGGGTTCCAGCTGCCCCGCGTCCCGGCGCCAGCGGATCACGCCGTCGTCGGTGGCGAAATAGAGCCAGTCCCGATAGAGCGCGAGACCGCTTCCGCCTTCGCGCCCGAAGCGCCGCGTCAGATCCGCCTTGCCGTCCCCGTCGGTGTCCCGCAGGGCCAGGACGCCGCTCTCGCCGCCGCGCCGTCCCGAGAGGGCGGCGTAGATGTCTCCATTGGGCGCCACCGCCAGATGGCGCACCGGCCCCGCAGCCTCGGCGACCAGCACGGCACAGAAACCATCGGGCAGATCGAGCCCGCCGTTGTCGGGATCACAGGCCGGCAGGGCGCGGCGGGGCGACCCGGCCGCCAGCAGCGTCGCGCCGCCGAGAGCCAGGAGGAAGACGAAGGGGCGGATTGGACGGGACATGGCTGCACCTGGAAACTGGGTGAAAGGACAGCTGGAAACATATACGCGCTGCCCCGCCGGACGCGGGGCCTCCCCCTCCCGACCCGCTCGGCCCCGAGGGGAAATCGACTCCTCCCGAGCGGGGAAACGGCCCCGTCAGCGATACCCCGGCGGGAGGGAGGGGACGGTCTCCGAGGGGAAATCCGGGGATTTCAGAGGGGAGAATGCCAGTTTCCCTCTTGGCGTCAGAGGGGGAATGTCGTATTTTGGTCCTGCGCAGGGCCCGGGTTCCATACGGGAAAGCAGGTCCAACACCACTTTCACCAGAGGAGCACACGATGGCCAAGAAAAAGGCGAAGAAGAAACCCGCCAAGAGAAAGGCCGCGAAGAAGCCGGCACGCAAGAAGACCGCCAAGCGTCCGGCGGCTCGGAAGAAAGCCAAGAAGACCAAGTCCAAGCGCAAGCCGAATGCGGCGTTCATGAAGGCCATGAAGCCCAGCGCGGCGCTGGCAGCGGTGATCGGCGACAAGGCGATGCCGCGGACCGAAGTCACCAAGAAGATCTGGCAGTACATCAAGCGGCACAACCTGCAGGACAAGAAGAACCGCCGCGCGATCAACGCCGACGCCAAGCTGCGTCCGATCTTCCGTCGGGATCAGGTCACCATGTTCGAGATGACCAAGCTGGTGAACAAGCACCTCAGCTAGACCCTGCGCACGCAGTTGCGGTCAGTAGCGTCACCGTAGTCGAAAGGGGCATGCCCGCTGGCGTGCCCCTTTGGCGTGTGCCCCAGGGGGGAGGGACGAGGACTGAGGACTGAGGACTGAGGACCGGGGAACACGCCGAGGGCCGAGCGCGGATGCCGGGCAATGCGGGTGGACGGCCCGTGCCCTCACGCCACACCTGGCACGCGGTACGCTGTACGCTGCACGCTGCACGCTGTATCTTCCTGCCCATGGCCGATTATCAGTACATCTTTACCATGCAGAATCTGGGTAAGGTGGTGCCCCCCAAACGGGAAATCCTCAAGGGGATCCACCTGGCGTTCTTTCCCGGGGCGAAAATCGGGGTCATCGGGTCCAACGGTGCGGGCAAGAGCTCGCTGCTGCGCATCATGGCCGGCGTGGACCATGATT
>JBFXBG010000036.1:0-26279 GCA_050183505.1 Gemmatimonadales bacterium
GGGGGCGCGGGGGGGGGGGGGGGGGAGGGGGGGGGGCGGGGGGGTCGCGGCCTTCACCTTCCCGTCCCACTTCCCCCTCCCCCACCTCCCCGCCTTGCCCTCACCTCTCCGTCCTGCCCTCACCTCTCCGTCCTGCCCTCACCTCTCCCTCCTGCCCTCACCTCTCCGTCCTGCCCTCACCGCTCCGTCCTGCCCTCACCCCTCCGTCCTGCCCTCACCGCTCCGTCCTGCCCTCACTTCTCCGTCCTGCCCTCACCTCTCCATCCGCCGCCTCAACTGCTCATTCCGGGGATTGATCTCCAGGGACTTCTGCCACGCCGCCTTCGCGTCCTCCTGCCGCCCCTGCGCGGCGTAGGTATTCCCCAGCGCCTGCCAGCTCAGCCAGGACTGGGGATTGGTCTCGATGTTGAGCTGCAGCAGCCGGCCGGCCGCTTCCAGGTTGTTCTGCCGGCCCAGGTCTTCGGCAAGCAGGAGCAGCGGCATCTGGCTGAAGTCATAGGCAAAGGCGCCGTAGTACTCGGCCTTGAGCGACCGGTAGCGGGCCACGGCGGACTCGATGCCGCTGTCCGCGATGACCCGGGCGAGGAGGTCCTGGATCATGACCGGACGGCTGACCCCCCGATGACAGGTGGCGCACTGGACCCGGACACGTTCGGCGCGGTTGTGAGCATGCCCCTCGTGGGTATGGGCGATCGTGTCCAGCTGCGGAATCCAGTCGGCGTTCACGGCCTGGACCATCCGGAGCATCACCCGCGCGATGTGCTTGGGCGGTTTCTCGTCCGAGGCGAAATCGAACGTGGACAGCGGCCGGCCTTCTTCCCCGACGTGACAGTAGGTACACCGTACACCCAGCCCCAGTGCGAATCCCTTCATCGTGTCCAGCAGTTCGGATTTGCTGATGGTCCGGGGGAGGACCTTGAGATTGGTGAACGAGTCGGGGATCTGGGCCGCCAGGCCGCCGGGTGCCGCCCCGAGGGCCAGGATCAGGCAAGCGTGTCGGACGAATCGCATCGGGCTGCTCCGTGGGGGTGACCGCCAATACTACGCGGCAGGCGAAGATTTGTTTAGCGGGCCGGGCCGGTTTGGGCTGGGTTGGGCCGGGCGGGCGGGGTAGCTCAGAAGTGGGCGTTGACCAGGGGCAGGACGCCGAAGATCCCGTGGTTGTTGCGGGCACGGTTGAGCAGGCCGATCTGGACGCCGTGGAGTTCATCGGCCGAATTGAAGAGCCCGATCGTCAAGCCCTGCTGCTCGCCCCGGATGTCGTTGTAGACGCTGATGCCTACACCGGTGAGATCCGTGGTCCGGTTGGTGATCCCGGCGATCATGAGCCCCCGCAGCCGCTCCAGTTTGCTCCGGACCCGGAACCCCGCGATGGCGAGCCCTTCCACGCCCGCGGTTCCCTCGATTGCGCCGAGTGCCACGGCGAGTCCGGTGAGCGGCCCGCCGGTCACCACCACGCCGAGCCCGCCCACCGCCGCCCCCTCCAGTCCGCCGCTCGCGACCACGCCCAGCCCGCCCGTCGCCAGCCCCCGGATCCGTCCATCCGCCACGACGGCAAGACCGCCGGTGGCGACGCCCGAGATATCGGCGTTGGTTACGACCGCGAGCCCGCCCGTGGCAAGGCCGGTGATGCTACGCTGGGCCACGACCGCGAGGCCGCCTGTGTGGATCCCGGTCATCTCCCGATCCGCGACCGTACCGAGGCCGGAAACCGAGATCCCGGTCATGCTGCCGTTGGCCACCACTCCCAGTCCGGCCACCGCGATCCCGTCCAGGTTTCGCTGGCTTACCGCGCCCAGCCCGGCCACGGTGATGCCGGTCATCGATCCGGTGGATACCGCGCCGAGCCCGGCCAGGTTGATTCCTTCCAGATCCCACTGGGAGACCAGCCCCAGGCCCGCAACGCTGACTCCACTGATCCTCCCGTTCGACACCACGCCCAGACCGCCCAGGCTGATGCCCCGGATCGCCCGGTCCGCCACCACCCCGCCGATCCCCACGGCGATTCCGTTGAACTCGGCGGCCTCGGGGCCGACGACCCCGAGCGCCAGCCCGTTCATGACGAAATCGGGGTTCTTCCCGGCTTTCCAGACGGTCAGGTTGAGCCCGTTGATTCTCCGGACCGCGTCATCGCGGATGTTGAACCGGAGCCCGCTCCATTGCTTCGAGTTGCCGAACGAGATGCCGACGCCGCCGACGCCCAGATTCACGCCGCCGTTCTGTGCAATGGCCGTCTGCGACAGGCAGGTCAGCAGAACAAAGGGGAGCAGCCGGATGCGAATCGTGAAACCGGATGATGTCATGGGATAGCGAGAGGTCAGTGATGGGGAACCGTGAACCGCAGGTCTCTACGGCATACGCCGCCGGGAGTTTCACTCTGAGACACCGAATCGGAAACAAAACGAAGAGCGAGAAGGCCGTGCCTCCTCGCTCCGCGGTTTGCTTCCTCAGTCCTCAGTCCTCAGTCCTGAGTCCCCAACCCTCAGTCCTCTTCCTGTCCTCAGTCCTCAGTCCTCAGTCCTCAACCCTCAGTCCTCTCCCTGTCCTCAGTCCTCTCTTCAGCCCTGCTCTACCCCCGCCTCCGCCATCACTTCCCGTACCGCATCCGGATTCCCGGCCGGGTGGAGGACCAGTATAGGTATCTGCGAGCTGCGGACGACCCGGTCCGTGACGCTGCCGAACATGAGCCGGTCGAGGCCGCCGGCGCCGTGGGTGGCGATGGCGATGAGATCGCACTTCTCCTCCTCGGCGATCTCCACGATCTGTTTGGCGGCCTTGTCGCCGAGCACGACCCGGGTGCGGACCTTGAAGCCTTCTCCCCGGAGCTGGGCCTTGATCTTCTCGAGGTAGCGCCGGGCCGCCAGCTCCCGATGCTCCGGCGATTCGGTCGACACCTCGACCGGATAGGGGAAGGTGGGCAGCAGAACCGGTACCGGCTCCACGATCATGCCGAGTATGAACTCGGCTCCCGTGAGCCGGGCCACCGCCCTCGCTTTCTCCAGCACCGATTCCGCCAGGGCGGAGCCGTCCATCGGGACCAGGATCCGCTGCAGCAGAGGCGAGACGCCCTTGCCGGTTTCATCCGGCCGGACCAGCAGGAGCGGAATGGTGAGCCGTCGGATCAGCTTGTCGGCGATGGAGCCGAGCCAGACGCGATCCAGCCCGCTGCGCCCATGCGTGGTCATGACGACCAGGTCCGCTCCAATCGTGACGGCGTACTCGCTGAGGGCCGCGGCCACGTTGCCCTCGAGCAGACTGCAGGAGACCGGGACACCCCGCTCCCGTTTGAGCCGGGAGGCGACGCCGTCGAGATACAGCTCTTCGCGCTGACGGGCCTCCTGCTCCAGCGTCGGGCTCAGGGCCGCGACCTCCGCGGCGGTGTACCAGCCCGGAATCGGCACGTGGACCATCAGCAGGTGCAGGTTGGCACCGGTCTGCCGGGCGAGCCGTTCAGCGAGCGGCAACGCCTGCTCGGCGAACTCGGAACCGTCCAGCGGGACCAGAATCGTCTGATAGGCGGGCATGTGATCCTCCGGCGTAATGGCCCGTGCGGGGCCGGGTACTCCTCCTGAAGGTAAGCTCGCCGGAGGGGAGTGAAGAGACCGTGAAGGAATCCCGAATAGGGGATCAGGAATAGCCGGTCAGCGGCGGTCAGTCCGCCGCCTTGACCAGCACTCTTCCATCGACCGCGGTTACACCGTTTCCGTAGGCCAGAAGCGGATTGATGTCCAGTTCCGCGATCTGCGGAAAGTCCATCGACAGCTGGGAAATCCGGAGCAGCACCTCGTCGAGGGCGTGGAAGTCCGCCGGCGGATCTCCCCGGACGCCGTCGAGCAGTTTCACCCCGCGGATGCCGCGGACCATGTCCCGCGCATCCAGCCGGGCAATGGGGGCAATCCGGAACTGCACGTCCTGCAGGACCTCCACCATCACGCCGCCGAGACCGAACATGATGAGCGGTCCGAAGGACCGGTCCCGGCTCATGCCGACGATGGTCTCCCGTCCACCCCGCATCATCTGCTGCACCAGAATGCCGGAGATCTTCGCCGACGGCTCGGCGCGCCGGACGTTCTCGAGGATCTCGCGATAGGCCTCGCGGGCCTCCTCGGCATTGCCGAGATGGATCCGGACACCGCCGACGTCGGTCTTATGAATGATCTGGGGGGAAACGATCTTGAGCACCACCGGATATCCCATCTGCTCCGCCGCCGCCAGCGCCTCGTCTTCGCTGCCGGCGAGCCGGGTCGCCACGGTGGGGATGCCGTAGCTGGCCAGCAGATTCAGGGTGTCGATCTCCGAGAGCTTGGTCTGACCCGCCTTGAGGGCGGCCTGGATGATCCCGGCCGCCTTTCCCTGGTCGACGGCGAGCCGTTCGGGCTGCACGACCGGGCGTTCGCTCCATTCCCGCCAGCGGCACATGGCACTGAGTGAACGGGCGGCCGATTCGGGGAAGATGTATGCCGGCACCTTGACCTCATGCAGCTCGGCCTTGCCCTGCGGCAGGCCGGCCCGGCCCATGAGCACAGCCAGCACCGGCTTCTCGGGCTTCTCCTCGACCACCGAGGCAATCGCTTCGGCCACGTCCGCCTGGCGGACGCCGAGGGGCGGAACGAAGATGGCCAGGACCGAATCGATGTTCGGATCCGACAGCAGGGAGCCCAGCGCACTGCGATACCCGGCCGGCGTGGCGCTGGCGATCATGTCGAGCGGGTTGCGGATCGAGGCTTCTTCCGGGAAAAGCGGCTTGAGTCGCGCGACCGTCGATTTGTCCAGATCCACGACCTCCATGCCGTGGGTCTCCAGCGCATCGGCGGCCAGGATCCCGGGCCCGCCCGAATTGGTCACCACCGCGGTACGCCGGGACCGCGGCATGGACTGGCCGCTGAAGGTCATTGCCAGGTCGAACAACTCCTCGACCGACCCGGCCCGGAGCACGCCGGCCTGCGCCAGCAGGGCTTCCACCGCCGAATCGCTCGCGGCCAGCGCGCCGGTGTGGGAGGAGGCCGCCCGGGCCCCGACCTTGGAGCGGCCGGACTTGACCACGATGATGGGCTTGGTCTTGGTGATCCGGGACGCGATCTCCAGGAACCGGCGCGGATTCCCGAAGTTCTCCACGTACATGAGGATCACCGATACCGCGGGATCGTTTTCCCAGTAGAGCAGCAGGTCGTTGCCGCTGACGTCCGGCTTGTTCCCCATGGAGACGAACTGGGCGATTCCGATACCGTACTCCGCGGCATAATCCAGGACACTGAGGCCCATCGCGCCGGACTGCGAGACGAACGCCGCGCGGCCGAACGGCGGCATGCTGGGCGCGAACGTACCGTTCATCGCGATGTCCGGCTCGGCGTTGAGCACCCCCATGCAGTTGGGGCCCACCAGGCGCATGTGATACCGGCGGCAGATCTCCACCAGCTGCCGTTCACGCTCCACGCCGTCGCCGCCGACTTCGCGGAAGCCGGCGGATATCACGACCAGGCCCTTGACTCCGGCCGCGCCGCAGCTCTCCGCCACCTCCAGCACATGCTGCTTGGGTACCGCGATAACCGCCGAGTCCACCGGATCGGGCAGGTCGCCCACGGAGGGCCAGGTGCGGATCGAGTGCACCGAACCGGCCTTCGGGTTGATTGGGTATACCGGACCGGTGTAGCCGTATTTGATCAGGTTCGCAACGATCTCGTGCCCGATCGTGTTCGGGCTCCGGGAGGCGCCGATGACCGCGATGGAGCGGGGGCGCATGATCGGATTCAACGACGCGATGTTGCGGGCGTCGGCTTCGGTCGTATGGGATGGAGCGGAGGCAGTGGCGGTCACGGGCGGCGGGGTTGGAGTTGGGAGCAGTGTAGTCCCGCCCGCGGCCGATTTCAACAACCTGCCCGGTTATCCGTCCTGGTCAACCGCCTTCGATCAGCGTACCCGCAGGATGGCCAGGTCGGTCCGGCTGGAACCGAGCGGAACTCCGGTGAGCGAGGTGTAGGCGATGCGGGTCGGGCCGGCCGTCGTGATGTCGATGTAGCGCGCATCAAGGTCGACCAGTGCCAGGGAACTGACTCCGCCACCGGTGGAGACCCGGGCATCGAGCAGCGCTTCGGGAGAGTAGAAGCGGCGCAGATTCCAGGTCGGATCCTGCAGGGCGGCGGCCGTCCCGGGGAGCTCGTCGGCGTACCACGAGAGAAGCCATTCGCCGACCACCTGGTTGGGCGGCCGGATGGTGCCGGTGAGGGCGTTGGCGATCTGGGTGAACGTCTGCCGGCTGGGCAGGGCCGAATAGCGCTCCAGCACCGCGGGCATGGGTTCGCCGGCGGCAATCGCGCGCGCCAGCAGGGCGCTGACCATGCGGCAGGCCATGGGGTAGTCCAGCGTGGCCGGCATGGCCTGGAGCTTGTCACGGGCGGCGCCGACGCCGCAGGACGACCGGTACGGTACGCCGGTCGAGGTCGCGATCGCGGGCGGAGCCTCCAGATTGCTGATCAGCGGATCAGGCTGCCCCTGGGACGCCCAGAGGAACCGGATCACCTCGGCATAGCCCTCCACCGTCCAGCCTCGCCACTCCCGGGGGCGGGAGGCGGGGAGCCGCAGTCCAAAATCGGCCAGGTGGGCGGTCTCATGCGCTGCCGTGGCGAGCAACTGGGTCTGCCGCGCCGGTGCGTTGATCAGCAGGGGTGAGGCGTCCAGCCAGATAAGCGCGCCGTTGGTCAGGCGCCCCAGGCAACTCAGCGAGGAATCCGCTTCCGGGTAGGCGAACCCGTGGGCCCGGCTCTGGCTGCTGTCGGTCATGAGCACCGGGATCCGGACGTGGTTTTCCCAGTGGGGCAGTTCGGTCGCGAAGAAGGGGGCGACCAGGCGCTCGTAGTCGTCGAGAAAGGCAAGCAGGCGGCGCTGCGCCGCCGGATTCCGCCGGGCCCGCTGGAGGGTCCGGTCGTCGAACAGGACGACCAGGTGGGCGGATGTGCCCACCACCTTCCAGTTCTCCGGCCGGCGAACATCCCCCTCGAGGCCGGCGAAGAGCCCGCCCCGGGTCCGGGACGTGGGGAGCGAGACCTGGTCGCCCAGGTCCGGGAGGGCCCGGCAGGCTGCCGGGCTCGCCGGATCCGGCAACGATGCGGCCGGGGAATCCGGCCCGCTCCAGAACGCCGGCGAGGCGGCCCACGGGCCGGGATCCGGACGGAGGACGCCCGAGGCGAACCGGCGAGGCAGCAGGCGGCGGCGAACCGGATCCACGGCCGGGGGCCCCGGCCGCCCGTACAGGGGCGTTACCGCAACCTGGGCCCGGACCGTGTCCAGGGCGGCGCCGGGTTCGGCCCGGTCCCAGGTAAACGGCATCGCGATGTACTCACCGGAATCGGCCAGCTCGACGGCGCAGCCCCGGGCCACCGCATCGGTGGCGATGGCGTGCTCGCCTGGATCGAGGTCCAGCTTGAAGGGCATGGCCGCGGCGGGAAGCGAAAGCACGGCCCGCTGCCGGCCTCGGCGTACGTCCACGTCGAAGCGGACACCGTCCCGAAGGCAGGGCAGAAAGAGGGTGTCGGGGACAGTGATCTCGATGGCGGAATCCGATCGGACCAGAACCCGGGCCCGAACTCCCGCAATCCTGACCTGGGCCCCCGACACCCGGGGGCCCAGGAGCCGAAGCGGGCGCCCGGGCTCAAGCAGGCTGTCGCCGGCGGTGACCCGCAGCAGGAGCGGCCCGACCAGTCCTTCATCTGCCCGGCACGCCAACGCCACGAACACCACCAGGCCGAGAAGGCCCAGGCGGCTGGTCTGCGGTGGGGGCGATGCGTGTCCGGTCATTCTGGCGAATCCGTCTGCCTGTGATATCCGTCATTAGAGCAAGAGTGATACCGCCCGGGTTGCCTGGCTGAAGTCGTGACCGCAGGATGCATTGGGAGGCCGGAGCGTCGCCCACCGGCCGGGATAACCGCCGGTTCGGCCTCACTTCACACGACCTTCATCGAAGCCGATGCAGTTTTCCCGGACGGGTGTTTCGTACCCGGTGACAGGAGGGGTGACCCAATGCAGAGAATCTGGGGGGTAATGCTCGCGGCCGGGGGGCTGGCATGCGCTCCGGTTTCGACTCCGGTCCCGGTGAGTGGTGAGGTTTCCATGCTCGCCGGCGAATGGGTGGGGGAGTACGTGAGCCCCACCACCGGGCGGACCGGCAGCATCATGTTTACCCTTGATATCGGCCGCGACACCGCGCAGGGAAATGTCCTCATGATTCCTGCGGGGAGCGACCGGCCGATCGAGCCGGCCCGTCAGGACATGCCGGATCCGGGGCGCTCCCGGGCCCAGTTGCTCACGATCGCCTTCGTGCAGGCGCGGGATGGAGGTGTGTCGGGACGGCTCGATCCCTACCGCGATCCGGACTGCGGCTGTGAGGTAACGACCGTATTCTCCGGCCGGCTCGTCGCCGACACACTCTCGGGGACGTTCCAATCAGTTCACCGCCCCGGCGGCGAACGGCGGACGGGGGAGTGGAAGGTGGTGCGGAAGAAGTGAGGGCAGGCGAGGGCAAGACGGCCAAGGGCGGAGGACGGCCAGGACGGCAGTTCACTCCCACCCTTCGGGAAACTCCGCGTCGAGGCTCTGCGCGACCTCGACCAGTTCTTTCGCCGCGTTGGCAAACGGTGCCAGGGTCGCGAGGCTCCCCCGGGTCAGTTTGAGTTTCCCGGTCATGACCGCCATGAGCGGGGCCGTCTTGCCGGCCAGGACGCTCTTCCATGCCGGTGCCGGGCCGGTGAGGACATACCGGGCCGATTCCAGGTCTTCGGAGGATGCCGGGCGGGCCGACCTGCATTCGCCGTGGACCAGGTCGGCGTAAACCGCCAGCCGGTCGTCCGGGTTCCGCGCATTCCGCAGGATCACCAGCGCGATGCTGCCTTCCCAGTCGCGGGCCGCGTCCCGATAGGATGCGCTCCTGTTCAGGCGCCGGCTCCATTCGCGGGCCCAGGCGGCGGAAAAGATCTCGGTTTTCATGGGCATGGAGAATAACAGGTCCGGGGGAAACCGCCGAAACGCGGAGCACACCGAAGGAGCCCGGGATGCGCGAGGTGGGCAGTGAAGGAGTGTGACGGCCCCGGTGGGATCATGTTCCGCTCTTTTCACCCGGCTCCGCACGGCATCACATCGATCACGTGACTCAAATCACTGCCACTCCGGCATTTATCCGGCATGTTGGGGGGTCGACCGCTCGACGGCCTTTTGAGCCTGGCTCGGCCGCCCGGGTGATCCGACGCCGTTTCCCAATCCATTGCCACATGGGAGGTTTGATCATGGCTTCTTTCAGACGCTCAGTTGGGGCGCTCGCCCTGGTTGGCGCGGCCGCATTCACCGGGGCCTGCTCCCGGGTCACACCGGACCAGATGCAATCCGAACTGGCCAGGGTGAGACAGGAGATGGTGGCCGGTGACAGTGCGGTGGCGGGCCGGGTCGCCCGGACCGACCAGCGGGTGGATGTGATCGCCGCCCGGCTCGATTCGCTGGAGCGGGATCTGCAGGCCCTCCGCACCGAGTACAACGCCAGCATCCAGCGGCTCGAGACCGCGCTGCGGTTCAACGTGCCGGTGCACTTCGCCTTCGACGACGCGACCGTGCGGGAGACCGACACGCCGGTGCTGGATCGCTTCTCCAAAGTGGCGCTGAAGTACTTCAGCGGCGCGCGGATCACGGTGGAAGGGTTCACCGACCCCGCCGGCAGTCCCGCGTACAACCTGGCGCTCGGCAAGCGGCGCGCGGAAGCGGTCAGGAACTTCCTGGTGAAGGAGGGCGGTCTGCCGGCGGACCGGGTGAACGCCGTGAGTTACGGTGAAGCGAGGAACCGCCAGGTCGTTCCGGGAGCCACGGGACCCGGCCCCGAAGGCATGGAAAACCGGCGCGTCGCCCTGGTGATCGACTATGCCGGGGGCACCACGGTGGCAACCGGGACCCAGGGGACGGAGTAGGTCGGATCCCTCCCCGCGGGACCGCGGGGTTGAATAGATTGAGGGATTGAAGGACTGCGACGGCCGCAGTCCTTCAATCCCTCGGTCTTTTCAGCCCCCATCCCGCGTTCCGTCATGCGATTTCGCTGGAGACTGATCGCCCTGCTTGCGCTGGCCCTCGGGCTCGCCTTCTACTGGTGGCATCGGGGCCGCCGCATGCAGCTGGACATGATCGATCTCCCGCGCGGGTTCCGTATCGCACTCTATGCGGACTCGGTTCCGGGAGCCCGTTCTCTGGCGCTGGGTGCGAACGGCACCGTCTTCGTCGGAACCCGGGACGCCGGACGGGTCTACGCCCTGAGCGACCGGGACGGCGACCACCGCGCCGAGCAGGTGCGGGTTCTGCTCGAGCGGCTGGACGTGCCGAACGGGGTCGCCTTCCGCGACGGGGCGCTCTTCGTAGCCCTGAACAGCCGGATCATCCGGTACGACAGCATCGAGGCCCGGCTGGAGAATCCACCGGCGCCGGCCGTCGTGCTCGAGAGCCTTCCGACGGAACGCCATCACGGCTGGAAGTATCTCCGGTTCGGCCCCGACGGGCGGCTCTATGTCCCCGTGGGCGCGCCGTGCAACATCTGCCTCTCCTCCGACCCGCGCTTCGCCAGCATCCTCAGCCTGACCGCCTCCGGCGCGGACGTCAGGATCGAGGCGCACGGGGTACGCAACAGCGTGGGTTTCGACTGGGATGCCCGGGGAGATCTGTGGTTCACCGACAACGGCCGGGACTGGCTGGGAGAAGACCGGCCGCCCGACGAGCTGAATCACCTGACCTCGACGGGCCAGCATTTCGGCTATCCGTTCTGCCACGGGGGAGATCTTCCCGATCCGGACCTCGCCGGAGAGCGCCGCTGCGGCGAGTTCACGCCGCCGGCGGCGAAGCTGGGCGCCCATGTCGCCGCCCTGGGGATGCGGTTCTATGACGGCCCGATGTTCCCCCCGGAGTATCGGGGCCGGATCTTCATCGCCGAGCACGGGTCCTGGAATCGTCTCATCGCGGACGGCTACCGGGTCACGACCGTGCATTTTGAAGACGGCCGGCCGGTCTATCGGGTCTTTGCCGAGGGGTGGTTGCGCATGAACCAGGCCTGGGGCCGGCCGGTGGATGTGCTGGTCATGCCGGACGGAGCCCTGCTGGTCTCGGACGACCGGGCCGGCGTGATATACAGAATCAGCTACGAGGAGTGAGAGCCGAGTGAGGACCGAGGACTGAGACTCAACGACCCCGCACCGGTCACACGGGAGGCTGCCATTGCTCAGTCCTGTGTCTTCAGCCCTCAGCCCTCAGTCCTCAGTCCTCAGCCCTCAGCCCTCACCCCTCAGTCCTCAGCCCTCAGTCCTCAGTCCTCAGTCCCCTCCCTGTCCTCAGTCCTCAGTCCCCGTATCCACGCCGCGATATCCTCCCTCACCTGCTCCCGGTTGCTGTCCTCGAGCAGGTGATGGTAGGCGCCCTCGTACTCCCGCAGAGTCGCATTGCTGCCGCTCAGGAGTTCGAAGAAGCTCCGGGTCCCGGCCGGATCGGTCATCCGGTCGGCCGTGCCGTGGAGCAGAAGGACCGGGGCCTGCAGGCGCGCCGCGTGGGTGCGCAGATGCTTGACCGCCGCGAAGACCTCGGTGGCCAGCCGGGCCGATGCCCGCCGGTGAAACAGGGGATCGCCGAGAATCCGGGCCAGGCGGGCCGGATCACGGGTGAGTCCAGAAAGGTCAAACCCGGTTTTCAGCGTCAGTGATGGCCAGACGGTGGAGGCCAGGCTCCCCAGGACGAGGAGCCAGCCGGGAACGCCGACCCGGCCCAGCGGCGGTGCCAGCGCCACGATTCCGGCCACGCTGTCCGGGTTCTCCACGGCGAAGTCCAGCGCCAGGAGTCCCCCCAGGCTGTGGCCCAGCAGCAGCGGGGTCCCGGGCTCGGCCGTGCGGACCACACCGAGCATTCCATGCAGGTCTCGTCGGAAATCCTCCCACCGACGGACATGGCCCCGCCGGCCGGGCGAGAGGCCGTGCCCGCGAAGATCGGGGGCATAGACCGGGCCGACTCGTTCCACCAGGAATCGGGCCGTTTCGTCATAGAGGGCGCCGTGTTCTCCCAGCCCGTGAATCAGCACCACCGCGGTCCGGCCGGTTGATGACCCGCGGGCGCCCCAGGCAGTGTAATGCAGGGAGCGGCCGTCGGAGGTCGCAAAGTGGCCCGTCGTGTTTGCCATTTCGAGTCCCGGTTGTCCGTGCTGGCCGCCCTCGCCGTCCCCGTCCCGACCGTCCCCGCCTTCTCTCGCCGCCATCAGAGGTACCCCCCGCTCAACCTCTCTCTGGCATGCGAAATGCCCGGTACAGCCTCCAGTTGACGTCCCAATCGCCTAAATCGCGGATCGCCAAGGGGAAAGAGTGGTCCCGGGGAGGTCGGAAGACCGCATGTCGTTGCTTCTGCGCTGCGCCTGGTGTGGCATGAATCTCGAGGGTACCCCGGAAGGGAACGGGGTTTCCCACGGGATCTGCGTGCCGTGCGCCCGCCGACATGGGTTCCTCGATCAGGAGAATCTCAGCAGTCTTACCCCCGCGGAAATCGCCCAACTGGGTCTGACGTTCGTGGGGATCCCCGGCAATCCCTCCCTCCGGATTCTCCGACCGGCAGACCAGGCGACGGACTGAGGCCGGCAGGCGCACTCATCGCCTGCCTCTTTTTGTGACCCCCATCACAATCCGTGGCGGCGCCGGTCTACCGGCCGCACATGGGAATCGCTTCGGGCCATCCGGGCGGTGTGGCCGCGCCGATGCCGATGGCGCACATCGGTCCCTCCGGCGGTACGATCCCGAGCACCCATCCCAGCTTGTCCCCTTTCAGCATGAGCAGGTCGACTCCGTTGTCGGGCCGCTCGATCCGCAGGCTGTCGATGCTGCCCGCGTAGCTGCCGTAGTCGGCGTAGTGCGCTTCCTGGGCGACGACCAGCATGCGCAGGAAGCCACGGTACTCCTCCTTCAGCGGGTGGGCCGCCACCGCGGCGTGGGGTGGCCGTGGTGTCGCCGGAACCGGCCCGCCGCCCGCCCCCTGCCGGGGGCGGGTGAGCGGGAGCAGGACGATGTGGTCCACGTCATCCGCGTCCGGGAGATCCCCGAGGACATAGTCGGGCCCGATCTCCTGCGGAATGAACCGGGCCGGGAGTGTGACCGTGCCGGCCCGGGCTCCATCCGGGGCATGGATGAGCCAGGGGCCCGGGCTCGCACCGACGGCGTGGATCCGGGTCCAGAGGTACCCGTCGGTGGCGACCAGGACGGCCCGGTAGGCGTGCGGCGGCGGGGGCGGCATGCGATCCAGCGCCGCCGCGACGCGCGCGCGGTCCATGGTATCGGCCGGACCCGTGATCCATGCGCGCCCGTAGAGCCAGGACGTGAGCGGGAAATCTCCCGGTCCATCCGATTCCACTTCATGCGACGTGACGAAGGTCCCGGCGGTGTCGAAGACCGACACCCGCCGGGTTGCCACATCGTACACTTCGATGCCGGCCGTGCCGAGCCGGAGGATGGTGATCGGTCCGCTGAACTCGCCGGGCCCGCCTCCCCGCCGCCCGGCCTCCCTGAGATAGCGTCCGTCGGCCGAGTAGAAGCGGAGCTGGTGGCTGCCCATGTCGCCCACGACGATGCGCCCATCCGGCAGGCGGATCGAGCTGGCCGCACCGGCCAGTTCGTAGTGCGGATCCCCGGCCTGCACCCCGATCGTGACGCGGGCGGAGCCGACGGCCCACTCCGGGGTCTGTGTCGTGGCCCCGCCGGTGCATACCGCGGCGGCCGCGAGACCCGGCAGGAAGCCGCGCCACATCTGAAGCCGTGCACTCCGCATCCGAGGCCTCCAGGAGAGAGGAAACAGCCGGCCGGGCGGGCTCACGCCAGTGCCGGCCACTGCTGGGTCACGCAGTGGATCGCGCCGAGGCCCCAGACCAGGTCGGTACAGTCGATGCCGATCACTCTCCGGCCGGGGAAGAGTTCCTGGAGAATGTGGCGGGCCGCTTCATCCCGGGGCGAGCGGTAGGTCGGCAGCAGGACCACGCCGTTGGCGATGTAGAAATTCGCATAGCTGGCCGGCAGCCGCTGGCCGTCGAAGAAGACCGGCTCGGGCATCGGCAGGGTGACGATGCGGAACGGCTCCCCGTCCTGATCCCGCATCTCCCGGAGCCGGGCCAGGTTGGCCGCGAGCGGGGCATGATTGTCGTCTCCCGGATCCTCCTCCACGGCGGTGACCAGCGTCGCGGCATCGACGAACCGGGTGAGGTCGTCGACATGGCCGTCGGTATCATCGCCCACGATGCCGTCGCCCAGCCAGAGGATATGCCGGACCCCGAGGTAGTGGCGGAGGCAGGCTTCGATATCCATCCGGGACAATTCCGGGTTGCGGTTGGGGTTGAGCAGGCAGGACTCGGTCGTGAGCAATGTGCCACGGCCGTTCACGTCCAGCGAGCCGCCTTCCATCACGATGCCGGGGTGATACACCGGGAGCCCGTATTCCCGGGCGATGCGGGTCGGCACCACGTCGTCGAGATCATAGGGCGGGTACTTGTTGCCCCAGGCGTTGTAACCCCAGTCGATGATCGCCTCCTCCCGGCGGCCTTCGACGGTCCGCTGGACGAAGATGGGCCCGTGGTCCCGGCACCAGGCGTCGTTGGTCGGGTTGTGGTGCATGACGACCCGGGCGGAGGTGACGCCGTCCTCGCGCAGCCGGTCCCGCACCTCCGCCTCCATCTCCGCGTCGCGGACGTTGATGTGCACCTCCTCCTCCGGCACCAGCCGACGGACGATCTCCACGAAGATCCCCGGCACCGGCGCGAAATTCCCGGGCCAGGACTCCTGCTTGTGCGGCCAGCTGAGCCAGGTGCCCCGGTGCCGCGCCCATTCGGGGGGCATGGTGAAGCCGAGCTGGGAGGGAGAATGAGAGATTGAGGGATTGAGGGATTGAGGGATCGCGTTCTTTGGAGATAGCATTGCGGTCGTTTGGTTAGATCTCGTACGTCCCGCCGCCCCAGCTTCAGATACCCTCGTACCACCTGCGACCATGACCGGGCAGTCAGACATGCGGTGGAGAACTCGCACCTTCGCGCTAAGAGTAATGCGCCTTGCGGCTGTTCTCGAGCCCAACTACATCGCCCGGACGATCGGGCGCCAGATACTCCGGTCCGGGACGTCGGTAGGAGCCAACTACCTGTCTGCATGCCGGGCCAGAAGCAAGCGGGAATTTGTCGCTCGTCTGGGAATCGTGATCGAAGAGGCCGAGGAGACCCTGTTCTGGCTCGAAATGCTGCGTGACGGTAACCTGATTCCCGAATCCAGGCTGGGTGCCCTCATTCAGGAGGCGAATGAGCTGGTTTCCATTCTCGTCGTACGCCGGGCTACGGCGCGCACACGAGGCTGAATCCGAACCTCAATCCCTCAATCTCTCAATCCCTCAATCCCTCAATCGACATACCGCCTCGTGATCTCTCCATACGCCTCGATCCGCCGGTCTCTCAGGAACGGCCAGTGGGTCCGCGCGGTATCGACCAGGCCCATGTCGCAGGGGACCACCAGCACCTCTTCGTCCTGGCCCGCACGGGCCAGCACGTTGCCGTAAGGATCGGCCACGAAGCTGCCGCCCCAGAATTCGATGCCGCGGCCGGCGGGGCCTTCGTGGCCCACCCGGTTGACCGCCGCCACGAACACGCCGTTGGCAATGGCGTGACTGCGCTGCATGGTCTCCCAGGCGGAGACCTGGGCGGCGCCGTATTGCGCCTTCTCGGGCGCGAGCCAGCCGATCGCGGTCGGATAGAACAGCACGTTGGCCCCGTGCAGCGCGGTGAGCCGGGCGCCCTCGGGATACCACTGATCCCAGCAGACGAGCGTGCCGATCCGTTCGAACCGGGTCCGCCAGCTGCGGAAGCCCAGATCACCCGGGGTGAAATAGAACTTCTCGTAGAACTGCGGGTCGTCCGGGATATGCATCTTCCGGTACTTGCCGAGCAGGCTCCCGTCGGCATCGATCATGGCCGCGGTGTTGTGATAGAGGCCCTCCGCCCGCTTCTCGAACAGCGACGCGACCAGGACCACGCCCAGTTCCCGCGCCAACCCGCCCAGCGCCTCGGTACTGGGGCCGGGGATCGGCTCGGCCAGCTTGAAGAACTCGTGATCCTCGGTCTGGCAGAAGTACTGGGTCCGGAACAACTCCTGCAGGCAGATCACCTGGGCGCCGCGTCCCGCGGCTTCCCGGATGCCGGCCAGCGCCTTGGCGAAGTTCTGCTCGGGGCCCGGGCCGCATCGCATCTGCACCAGGCCGAGGGTCAGGGTATTGGACATGCCGGAAATCTAATAGACACCCCGGCCGTTCCGGCCGTTCCGGCCCTCGCGGCCGTCCGCCACCATCGCCACTTGACCCCACCTTCCTTTCTGATGATCCTCTTGGCCCTCACCCTCTTCCGGAGTCTCCCCTGACACGTTCCCTGCCGTTCCGCCTGCTGGCCGGATGCCTGGTCCTGGCGCCCCTCATGCCTGGTGGCCTGGCGGCCCAGGCCATCACCTGGCGGAGCCGGGGGACGTTCTATGCCGACAACACCGAGTTCTTCAACCCGTTCCGCATCGGCGAGACCATTCTCGGGGCGCAGTTCAGCTCCTATCTCGACGTGGGAGTGACCCGCCGGACCTCGGTCCGGGCCGGCCTGTTCGCCGACCATCGCTACGGAAGCGGGGAGTTCCTCGACCCGGTGAAACCGGTGATCAGTTTCCGTTACCGGACAGAGACCTCGCTGGGGGTGCTGGGGACCCTGGAGACGGTGGACCGGCACGGCTACCTGGAGCCCCTGCAGGTGACGACCCTCGAATTCACCCGGCCCGTCGAATATGGCGGCCAGTGGATCGAGCGGCGGAAGCACGTCGACGCCGAGGCCTATCTCAACTGGCAGAAACTCAACACGCCCACCAGCCGCGAGGTCTTCGACTACGGGATCCTGCTCAGGGTCAGGCCGGTGGCGCCGCTGGAACTGGAGTATCAGCTGCATGGCCTGCATCATGGGGGTCAGCTGTACTCGGCCGGCGTGCCGGTTACCAACAACGTGGTGGCGGCGTACGGGGCCCGGGTGACGCATGAGTTCCCGGTGGTGGGGCAGAGCTCGCTCGCCGGATTCTATCTCACCAGCACCGGAGAGATCGATCCCAACGCGCCGGCGGGCCGCCCGGACCGGGGTCACGGAACCTACCTCCGGGCGTCGATTCATCCCGGGGGGTTCGAACTCTTCGGCATCTACTGGGCCGGCCGGGACTTCCTCTCCAACGAGGGGGATCCGAACTACAACTCGCTGGGAGCCGACTCGACTTTCTTCCGCTCCCGGCGACGTTACAAGGAAATCGGCATTGTCCGCCGGGCCAGGATCGACGGCACGGTGGATCTCGACGCCGAGTTCCGGTTTCACCGGATCGACAACGAGCAGAGCCAGGCCTTCTTCGGCACCCGGTGGGAGTACTCCTACAGGCTGGTGGTGCGGGTGCCGGTCGATATCGCGCTCCGGCGGTGAGCCGGCCGGTCTCCGCCTGCAACCTTCGGCCGGGGACTCCCGTCCGGTTGTCTTTCAGCCACCCGTTCTCCCCCACGCCATCAACGGAGTGATCTCATGGTGCTCAGTCTGCTCCTGCTTCTGGCCCAACAGCAGCCCGCGCCTCCGCAGATCCCCCGGTCGGGGATCGCCCGGGTGGAGGTGACGCCCCAAACGACCGAGATCCAGGTCGGCCAGGCAGTTCAGTTCCGCGCACGCGCGGTTGACTCGGCCGGCCGGGAGGTTCCGGGGACCCTGGTCCGGTGGTCCATCGGCGGGTTCGGCGGGGGTTCGGGTACGGTCGATTCCACCGGGCTGGTCCGGGCCGGCTACAAGGGCACTTTCACCCTGAATGCCATCGCGATGGTCCCGGGCAAATCGGGCCGGGGCGTCTCGAGCATCGAGATGCGCGTGGTGCCTTCGGCGGCGGCACGGATATCGATCACCCCCCGTCCCGGGCAGGTGCTGACCGGTACCCGGCTCACGCTCGCGGGGACGGCGTACAGCGCCGAAGGCGACCGCCGGAGCGACCCGGTCGCGTTCAGCAGCAGCAACCCCCGGGTGGCGACCGTAACGCCGGACGGTCGGCTCACGGCGGTCGCGCCGGGCGTGGTGACCATCACCGGGCGGGCCGGGCCGGCCACCGCGACCCTCCCGGTCGAGGTGGTGGCCAACCGTGTGGCCCAACTCTCACTCGACCCCCCGACCCCGGCCGTTCTGACCGGGGACGTGGTGCGCTTTACGCTGCAGGCGCGGGATCGAAACGGCCGGCCGGTACGCGGGTTCCCGGTGCGCTGGGCGGTGGCCGGCGGTGAGGGTGTCGCGCAGGTGGATGCCGACGGGGCGTTCGTGGCCGAGAATCCCGGCACTTACACTGTCACCGCGACGCTCGGGGCGATGTCGGCCGACGCCGTGATCCGGGTCCGGCCCCGAAGGGTCACCCGGGGCATCGAGGTGGTCGGCCGGGTGCCGATCAAGTACCGCAGCGCGGAGGTCTGGGCCCATCCGTCGGGCGAGTGCGTCTATCTCTCCACCATTTCCGACCGGGTGTACGCGATCGACATCACCGCGCCGGAGGAACCGCGGATCGTCGATTCCATGATGTCGAATTCCCAGATCGTCAACGACGTGATGACCACGGAGGACGGCCGTTACGGAGTGTTCTCGCGGGAGGGATCGCCCGACCGGAAGAACGGGATCATGATCTTCGATGCCGCCGATCCCTGTCACCCCAAGGTGATCGCCCAGTACACCGAAACGGTGACCGGGGGGGTCCACTCGGCCTATGTGTATCAGGGGCACGTGTATCTCACCGACGACGCCACGGGCTCGCTCCGGGTGATCGACATCTCCAACCCCTATGAGCCGCGCGAAGTGGCCCGCTGGCAGGCCGAACAGACCGAGATCGGCCGGTATGTGCATGACGTCGCCGTGGCCGACGGGTTGGCCTACCTCTCGTACTGGAACGACGGGCTCATCATCCTGGATGTGGGCAACGGGGTCAAGGGCGGGAGCCCGGAACAGCCGCGGTTCGTGTCCCAGTACAAGTACGACCTCGACGCGCTCTACGCCCGGGTGGATCAGATCTGGGGCCTGGGTGCCCGCGGGACCCACACCGCCTGGCGCGACCGGAACTACGTGTTCATCGGAGACGAGGTCTACGCCAGCCGGGGGTACAAGGGCCTGAAGAGCGGCAACGATCTGACCTTCGGCCGGCTGCAGGTGCTGGACGTGTCCGACCTGGAACATCCCCGGCTGGTGGCCTGGTACGAGCCGACCGACGGCGGTGTGCACAACATCTGGGTGGCGGGCGACACGCTCTACATGGGGACCTATCAGGGCGGCGCGCGCATGCTGGACATCTCGGGAGAGCTGAAGGGAGACCTGCTGCGCCAGGGGCGGGAGATCAGCTGGATCTCGACGGCCGACTCCATGGGCACCAAACCCCGCTCGACTTTCGCCTGGGGGGCGGTGGTCCAGAACGGGAATATCTTCGTACCCGACATCAACAGCGGGCTGTGGATCCTGCGGCTGGAACCACGGGAGGAGAAGCTGACGCCCTGAGGGGGAGTGAGAAGTAAGAAGTAAGAAGTAAGAAGTGAGAGGGGCCGGGTGTCCGCATCGGTGCGGTACGCTCAGCCCCTCTCACTTCTCACTTCTCACTTCTCACCGCAGTTCAATCCGCACTTCCGCGGATCCCACGCTCACCGGCCAGCGCGGCGTCAGCGAATCGCCCTGGACTGTCCGGTCGAATCCCCGCTCCGACTTGGCCAGGGTCTCGATCGGGAACTTCCAGATCCCGGCCTCCGGCGTGCAGTGGAGCCAGGCGGCGGCCGACACCGAAACCTCCGGAGCGAAGATCGCGCCCGCGGGCTCGCCCGGATGGGCCCACTGCCACGAAACGGTGAGGCCGCCGTCGGCGTCGAACCGGTAGCGCTTGGTGAGCCGGCCGGAGCCGGGCCATCCGCTGCTTTCCATCTCGATCAGCATTCCCTTGGCCCGCGCCGAGCAGGTCGGGGTCATCTCCTGGAGGGCACCCGACCAGAACGCCGTGTAGTCCCCCTGCCGGTAGGCGTCCAGCTCCACCTCGGGACGCAGGACCCGGTCCACGAACAGGGCCCGGTCTTCCAGGTCGAACGGTGGAATCTCCGGTGGTGTGGCGCCCTCGAGCTCGTGGATGCTGGGTGTGCCGTCGTGGCTCTCGTGCGCCGGGCCGGCCCCGGCGGTGGCGTGGTACGCCTCCCGGCGCCGGGTCAGTACGTCGGCCAGGTTCAGGCCCCGGTCGAACAGGGTGTAGACCTCGAGGGCGCCGCCCCGGTGCGGTGCGACCACGGCGGAAAAGGCCGCGGAGTGCACCCAGATTTCGTCCCGCCCGTCGCCGTCGATATCCAGCACCTGCCAGTCCAGCCGCTGCCCGGCCCGCAGATCCTGTTCGGCCCGGGCCAGGTTGTGCCAGATGGCGTGCCGGAGATGCGGCAGATACAGCCCGCCGAACACGCCGTGCCAGTAGGCGTCGTTGCACTGGGCCCGGCCCACGGTCCGGCGGGTTTCGGTCGACCCGTTGGCGGTACGGCAGAGCCGCGAGACCGCCAGCATCATCTTGTGCATCCGGTTCGATTCGGGGTACTTCACCAGGAAATTCCGCCAGTGGGTGCCCCGGATCATGGCGCCGTCCGGGCCGGCGATGCGTTCCGGCCCCAGATCGTGCTCCAGCCGGGCCAGGCGGACCGCCGCGTCCGCCGGCAGGGCCCAGCCTTCCATTTCGCGATACGATGCCGTCGGCAGGTAGGCGAGCCCGCTGCTGGGGATCTCGCGCAGCGCCTGGCTGAAGCTGCAGAGCGAGACCTCCTCGGCTTCCACCATGCCGCGCATGGTTTCGAAGAAACTCCTGAGCCAGCCCTTCTGGTACACCCACTCCCGCGTGCCGGGCCAGCCGCCGAACTTCTCCCCATCATCGGCCAGGGTGGCCAGCCGGTGCCCGTGCGCCCGGAGTTCGCGCAGGTAGGTCGCGGTCTCCGCCGGCGGGCGGAAGGGGATCAGGTAGCGGAGCCGCTCATCGATGGGGAAGAGCGAGACGTACTTGCCGTCGCTTTCGGTCCGGTAGTGCCCGTGCAGCTGCCGGCGGGTGAAGCCCGCGGTCAGGAAGTGGCGGTCATCGACCAGCGCGTAGCGGACGCCCGCATCCGCCAGGTCGGCGGCCAGATCCGGCTCCCACACCCGTTCGGTCAGCCAGAGCCCGCTCGGTTCCACCCCGAACTGCCGCTTCAGCGACTCCCGCATCCACTCGATCTGCTCCCGCCGGTCCTCCCGCGGGAGGGCGGCGAGAACCGGCTCGTCGTAACCCGCCAGCAGCAACTCGATTTTGCCATCGGAGACCAGGCTGCCCACCCGGTCGAGATACCGGGGATCCCGCTGCTGCAGCCAGGCGAGGAGGGGACCGGAAATGTGCAGCATCAGGGGGAAGAACTCCGCGTCGGCCGCCTGTGAGAGGAACGGCAGGTACACGTCCCGCACATGCTCCTCGAAGACGTGATCGAAGTTGCCTACCGGCTGATGCAGGTGCAGTCCAAACGCGAAGCGAATCGGGGCCATGAGTATCGAGAGACGGGTTGAAGCTGCGGGCTAGGCTAGGGGGCGAAACCCATCAGCCGACGCAGCCGGAGGAGACCGTCCGCCAGGGCGGGATCGTCCGGCAGGGGCACGCGAAAGAGCGCCGTCTGGGTGTCGAACGGAACGTGCAGATGGAGGAAACGCAGCAACGAGACGGTCCGGGTCGCCCGTTCCAGGGCTTCGGGCCCGGGCTGCCGGGCAAAGGCCGCGATCGTCTCCAGCAGCGCCAGCCGGGCCGCCTGCTCGAGCGTCATCTCGCCATGGGCCAGGCCGGTCTGGAACTCGGGCGACATGGCCACCGCGGTCAGCTGGCGCAGGCGGCCGTGCTTCATCGCGCTGTGATGGCGGTCCCAGAGGTCGTCGATTGTGAGAGTAAGGGTGGCATCTCCGGCCCCCGCCGGATCGGTCAGGGTGCGGACGGTGAAGGTGCAGGTCCGGCCGTCTCCCCAGTCGGTGCCGACCGCGTAGCGGCGGGTGGACCGGGTGCGCCGGTGGCGGAGCTGGACTTCGATCCGGGCGTCCCGCCCGGAGACGACACCCTCATACGCTGCGGGATCCGGTGTCGTGACCTGCAGCTCGGTGAGCCCGGCCAGTCCCGCCGCGACCCGGGCGCCGTTGGCGACCGGGGGCCGTACCCGCGTGAGATAGAGCTCGCGTCCGGTGCCAACCGCCGCGTCGTTGCTCTTGGCCGCGGCCAGGCGTTCCAGCAGTCCGACTTCCAGCCGGGCCGATTCGGGCCCGGCCAGCTCGATGGCCCGGGCGGCGTACTTGAGCACCTGGACCGGCTCGATCCCGGCCAGGTCGTCGAAGAACCAGGCGCACGAAGTGAAGATCCGAAGCGCGTTGCGTTCCATCTCCAGCAACTCGCAACCCCGGTCCGCGGCCGGCGCCGGCTCGAGCGGACCCGCCGCGGGGTCATAGGCGTCCCGCGCCTGCCAGGGATCCGTGAAGAACTGCCCACCCTCCCGCTCGTAGATGCCGTGAACCTCGCCGGCCAGCCAGTCGAACGCCTCCCGCAGCGGCGTCCGCCATTTCTGCTGGCTGGGCCGGCCCGGGTCGAGCTTGCAGCCGCATTCGGCCCGCCACCGATCCACCCCGTGGGCACAGCTCCAGCTGGTCGGTTCGATCAACTGGACCGGATGGTGGGCGGGGGACATGGCCAGGAAGCTGGCGCAGTTGACCAGTTCCAGAGCGGGATCGGCGTCAACCAGATCGATGAGCCGGGCCAGGGCCATCTCGGCGAACTTGTGATGATGCCCGTAGGTTTCCCCGTCGGTCGCAATTGAAACCAGCCCCTCCGGCCGACCGGAGGCCTCGGCCCGCAGGTGGGCACTCCATGTCTGGGCGTCGCTGATCAGGGGGCCGAACGCCACGCCGTGGGAGATCGGGCCGTCGTAGAAGAAAAGCGCGATCGACCGGCCCCCGCTGGTCTGGTAGAGACCGGGAGCCCCGGCCGGGGGAATCGGCTGGCCCTGATGCGGCGCCAGGATGGTGAAACGAATGCCCTCCTGGGCCAGCACATCCAGCGTCTCGTCGTCCACCGCGGTCTCGGGGAGCCACATGCCTTCTGGGTCGCGCCCGAAGCGGCGCCGGAAATCGGCGATGCCCCAGCGTACTTCGGTCCGCTTGTCGCGCCGGGTGCTGAGCGGGAGGATGGCGTGATGGTACGGCTGGGCGATGGCGTTCCCGTGTCCGGTCTCCCGCAGGCTGATCCGGTCGGCCTCCAGCACGGCGGCGTAGGTCTCCGGCGCGCGGCGCTCCATCCACTCCAGCAGGGTGGGGCCGAAATTGAAGCTGATCCGGGCCAGGGTATTGGTAATCCCGGTGATCCGCCCCTCACCGTCGAGGTGGCGGGCCGCCACGACGGCCCGATAGCATTCGCGCTCGATCCGCTGATTCCAATCGTGATAGGGCGCCGCCGACGGTTCCGCTTCCACTTCCTCCAGCCAGGGATTCTCTCTGGGTGGCTGATAGAAATGGCCGTGAATGATGACGGAAGTCGGCATGGGCCTTGAGACCGTTGAGCGTCGGAAGTTGTGTCCCGGTGGGTGGAGCGCCGACTAATCTACCGGTGCCGGCCCGGGGTTCAAACGGCAGGGGAGGAGATCCCGCCGGCGTGACCGTGCAGCAGGCCGGTTACCGCGTCGAGCACGCCGGGGAAGACGGGGTTCGTCCGCCTGCATGCCCCGGCGATCCGTTGCCCGGCGTCCACCGGTTCCCGGCCCTGGAGGACTCCGGTCAGGCGTTCCGCCGCCGCGCAATGCTCCAGCAGCCGGCGTTCGGCATAATCCGCCACCTCTCCCCCGGTGATGAGAAAGGGCCAGTCGGATGCCTGGGCCAGCATCAGCTCCCGGGCCGCCTGTTCCAGCACCGGGTGCAGCGAGGGCTCTTCCAGGGCCCCGGGCGCGGCGTCCCAGAAGGCATCCTCCAGGGACCAGAGACGAGGCCAGATCCATGCGGTCCGCCGGTTGAGCCACATCGAATCATCGCCCCCCGCGCCCCACGACCCCGAATCCAGCGCGATCGCGCCCGCCGCCCGGGTGCGGGCGATGGCCCGGCTCGCCGTGACTGCCTCGACTCCATGGCCGGCCGATGCCAGGACCGCCTGCAGGAAGACCGGCCCCTCGAACCACCAGTGGCCGAACAGCTCGGTGTCGAACGGGGCAACCAGGATGGCGGCGTCCGGCAGGGCGGCGGCGGAGCGGACCAGCGCAGTAAAATGCGCGGCGTGGCCGGTGGCGGTCCGGGCGGCGCGGGCCGGATCATAGGGCTGTTTCGCGTGGAGCGGCGTGTCCGGCGGGCTTACCCGCCACAACCTGAGCCCGCCGGGCCAGTGGATCCGGTGGAACTCCAGGTAGTCGGCATCGCCCGGGTAGCCGGCATGGCGGCTCCACACCTGGCGGGCCGTTTGCGGATCACGAACGAGCACCGTGAGCCCGGCTTCGTGGCCGACGGGGATCCGGTAGGTACGGTAGGGAGATCGCCGCGCGTCTGCCGGCGGGGATGTGGCGGCCGCTCCTCCGTAATCCGTCGGGGCGGGACCCGCTCCGGCCAGGTGCGCCGCGGTGACGAAGAACCGGTAGCCCGCCGCCGCGAGCGCTTCCTCCAGACCGGGCCGGCCAGGGCGGACCCGCTGTCCCGGGACCGGCGCCCAGTCCCCGGCGGCCCGGTACCCGCACTCGGGCAGCCAGCAGCCCCGGGGCGCGGTCCGGAACAGGCGCCGATGCTCCGCCTGCCCGGCGGTCAGCTGCAGCGCGACGCTCTCGTCCCGGGCGAGCAGCGGCAGGAAGGCGTGGGTGGCCGCCGAGCTCATGAGTTCGATCCGGCCGGCGGCCTCGAGGGCGGCCATGGCACCGGTCAGGTCGCCGTCGATGGACTGAAACAGCCGGCGCATGGCGCCGAAGTGGCCCTGCCAGAAGGGGATCAGCGGAATCAGTTCGGGATAGCCCGCTTCCCGGAGCGAGGCCGGGGCCTCGTCACAGGCGTTGAGCCGCTGGGTCAGGAAGGCGTCGAAGACTCCGGGAAACGCCGGGTCGGCCAGCTGGGCGGCCAGAACCGGTGTGATGCCGACGGTGAGGGCCGGGCCGGGATCCGGCCCGGGCAATGCCCGGAGGGCCGCCAGCAGCGGCAGATAGCTTTCCAGGACCGCCTCGCAGAGCCAGTCGGTGCCGTGCGGCCATCGGCCATGCCGGAGAACATAGGGAATGTGGCTGTGCAGGACGAGGACCAGGTCCATGCGTCTCAGCCGCCGGCGACGGCGGAGTGGCCCAGGACGCGCTGGTACACTTCGAGATACCGATCGGCCGAGCGTCCCCAGCTGAAGTCCCGGGACATGGCTTCGAAGCGGAGTTTGTTCCAGGCCTCGTCGTCGTAGTAGTAGTCCATCACGGCGCGGGTCACCCGCAGCAGGTCTTCGGAGGCGTATTCGTCGAACAGGAAGCCGGTGATCCCATCCTCCACCGTATCGG
Organism: Gemmatimonadales bacterium; assembly: GCA_050183505.1. GTDB lineage: Bacteria > Gemmatimonadota > Gemmatimonadetes > Gemmatimonadales > GWC2-71-9 > JBFXBG01. Next base: position 25,594 of record JBFXBG010000036.1, read on the forward strand.
CCAGGCCGCCGACCCGGCGGGCCAGCGGGACCACCCCGTAGCGCTGGGCCCGCATCTGGGCGATGCCGCAGGGCTCGTACAGGGAGGGCATGAGGTAGATGTCCGCGCCGGCCATCAGGCGATGCTCGAGCCGCTCGGAGAAGCCCAGGTGGACCGAGATCCGGTCCGGCCACCGGGCCGCGTAGTGCTTGAGCATGGCTTCGTAGCGCGGCTCGCCGGTCCCCAGAAAGATGAACTGGGCTTCCAGCATGAACAGCGTGTACTCCCCGACGATGAGCTCCAGCCCCTTCTGGGAGGTGAGCCGGGCAGTCATGGCAAAGAGCGGCATGCGCTGGCGCTGGGGCAGGCCGGAACTGCGCTGCAAGGCGGCCTTGCAGCGCTTCTTGCCCCCGAGCCGGTCGAGGGAGTAGCGAGCGGTGATGTGGGTATCGGTCTCCGGGTTCCACTCGTCGAAGTCGATACCGTTGACGATCCCGGTGAACCGGTCACGCAGGGAGATGAACACGTCGTGCAGCCCGAACCCGCCCCGGATGGTACGCAGCTCGTGGGCATGGGTGGGACTCACGGTGACCACCGAGTCGGCGAAGGTCAGTCCGCCCTTCAGGATATTCACCTGCCCGTGCCATTCCAGCTGACGCCAGTTGTAGACCTCCCAGGGCAGGCCGATGTCGGGCATGATGTCCGGA
>JBFXBG010000037.1:0-26271 GCA_050183505.1 Gemmatimonadales bacterium
GGAACCGGGGGTTGATGATACGATCTTCCGCGTGGAAGATCCGGGATGAGCCGCGGACTTCAGTCCGGCGGCTCATCCAGCGGCCCTGAAGCCCTCGCCTTTAGGCGAGGGTAGTTCACTTCTCACTCCTCTCTCCCTCCCCCTCCCGTTCCACCGCCTTCCGGGCTACCTTCCGGCCCCGAGATGCCTTCCTCCCGTACTCCCCTCCTCGACAAGCGGGCCATGGCACGCGCCCTGGCACGCATGGCTTCCGAGATCGTCGAACGTGCCAACGGGACCGACGGCCTGGTGGTCGTGGGTATCCAGCGGCGTGGCGTGGAGCTGGCCGAGCGGCTGGCGAAGCTGATCGAGCGCTCGGAGGAGGTGAAGGTCCCGCTGGGGAAGCTGGACATCACCCTCTACCGGGATGATCTGCAGACGGTCGGGCCCCGGCCGGTGGTGGGAGAGACCCGGCTTCCCGCCGATCTCGACGGCCGGACCGTGGTGATCGTGGACGATGTCCTCTACACCGGCCGGACCATCCGTGCGGCCCTGGACGAGTTCGCGGATTTCGGCCGGCCCAGGCGGATCCTGCTCTGCGTCCTGGTGGACCGGGGCGGGCGGGAGCTGCCGATTCACGCCGACATCATCGGGACCAGCATCACCACCGGACCGGGTGATCGGGTCGATGTGCTGGTGTCCGAGCTTGACGGCCGTGACGGTGTCGAGCTGGTGCGGGGAGAGTAGCCCATGGTTCGGAGCGCGCCCGACCCCGAGGTCACCACCGCCCCGCGGCCGGTCCCCGGCCTGGGGAAGGACCTGATCGGGCTCGAGCCCCTCACGGCCGATCAGATCCGCCTCATCCTGGACACGGCGGAGCCGTTCAAGGAAGTCAGCGAGCGGCCCATCAAGAAGGTGCCCGCGCTGCGCGGCAAGACCATCGTCAATCTCTTCTTCGAAGCCTCGACCCGGACCCGGATCTCCTTCGAGTTCGCCGAGAAGCGGCTGTCCGCCGACACGGTCAACGTGGCGGTGTCGGGGTCGTCGGTCAGCAAGGGCGAGACGCTGGTGGATACGGCGCGGAATCTCGAAGCCATGCGGATCGACATGGTGGTGATCCGGCACGGGTCGTCCGGGTCGGCCAAGTTTCTGGGCGACCGGATCCGTTCCAACGTGGTGAACGCCGGGGACGGCAAACACGAGCATCCGACCCAGGCCCTGCTCGACCTGCTCACCCTGCGGGACAAATTCGGCCGGATCGAGGGCCTCAAGGTCGCCATCGTCGGCGATGTGCTGCACAGCCGGGTCGCCCGCAGCAACATCTGGGGCCTGACCCGGCTGGGGGCGGAGGTGGCGGTGTGCGGGCCGGCGACGCTGCTCCCCCGGGAAATCGAGCGGCTGGGCGTCACGGTGATTCCCCATGTCGAAGACGCGATTCAGTGGGCCGACGCCCTCAATATCCTCCGGCTCCAGCTCGAACGGATGACGGCGGGCTTCATCCCCTCGCTGCGGGAATACAACCGCGTCTTCGGGGTGACCCGTGAGCGCCTGAGCCGGGCCCCGCGGGAACTGGTCATCATGCATCCGGGGCCGATGAACCGGGGGGTCGAGATCGACAGCGACGTGGCGGACGGGCCGTTCAGCGTCATCCTGCCGCAGGTCACCAACGGCGTCGCCGTGCGGATGGCGGTGCTGTATCTCCTCGGCGGGGGGACGCCCGACTGGAGCACGGCGGCGGCCGGGGCCGAACGATGAACACGATCCTCATCCGGGGCGGACGGGTGATCGACCCGTCCCAGGGACTCGATCAGACTGCCGATCTGCTGCTGCAGGATGGCAAGATCGAGTCGGTCGGGCAGGGGCTCGGCACCCCGGAGGGCGCGGAGGTCGTCGACGCCCGGGGCAAGGTGGTCGCCCCCGGGCTCATCGACCTGCATGTGCATTTCCGGGAGCCGGGGCAGGAGGATCTGGAAACCGTGGCCACCGGCGCCGCCGCGGCGGTCGCCGGCGGCTTCACCTCGGTCTGTGCCATGCCCAACACCGACCCGGTGACGGACAACCAGGCGGCGGTCGGGTTCATCGTCCGCCAGTCGCTGCGGGCGGGGAAGGCGCGAGTCTACCCGATCGGTGCGATCACCCTGGGCCAGAAGGGCGAGAAGCTCGCGGAATTCGGGGAAATGGTCGGCGCCGGGGCGGTGGCGGTGAGCGACGACGGCAAGCCGGTGGTCTCGAGTCACATGATGCGCACCGCGCTGGAATATGCCCGGACCTTCGGGATCCCGGTGGCGGATCATTGCGAAGAGCCGACCCTCTCGGCCGGCGGGGCCATGCATGAGGGGATCGTCTCCACCCGGCTCGGACTCAAGGGCATTCCCTCCGCCGCCGAGGAGATCATGGTGGCCCGGGACATCATCCTGGCCGAACTCACCGGCGGCCACGTCCACCTCTGCCACATGTCCACCCGGGGATCGGTGGAGCTGATCCGGCGGGCCAAGGACAAGGGCCTGCGGGTGACCGCCGAGGCGACCCCGCATCACTTTTCGCTCACCCACGAGCGATGCGAGGGGTACGACACCAACGCCAAGATGAACCCCCCGCTGCGGGAAGCCGAGGACCGCGACGCGATCCGCGAGGCCCTCAAGGACGGTACCATCGACGTCATCGCCTCGGACCACGCGCCGCATCATTACGACGCCAAGGAGCGCGAATTCGACGATGCCCCCAACGGCATCATCGGGCTGGAGACGGCCTTCGGTCTGGCCATGACCCACCTGGTGGCTCCCGGGCTGCTCACGCTGCCGGCGCTGATCGCCCGGATGAGCACCGATCCGGCCCGGATCTTCCACCTGAGCGGGGGCACCCTCCGCAAGGGCGCCCCGGCCGACGTGGTGGTCCTGGATCCGGATCTCCGCTGGACGGTCGAGCCGGCCCGGATGCACAGCCTGAGCCGGAACACCCCGTTTGCCGGCCTGGAACTCCAGGGCCGGGCCCTGGTGACGGTGGTGCGGGGGCAGGTGGTGCATCGGAGTGAGAAGTGAGAAGGCAGAAGGCAGAAGGCAGAAGGCAGAAGTGAGAAGGCAGGAGGAGGCAGGGCCGGGATCGACCTTCACCTGCCGGCCGGGGTGCCTCCCCACCCCGCCCCTCTCCCTTCTCCCGATCTCACTTTCTCCCCCGGTCCCCCTTGTGTTTCCCCCTGCAGGGCAATCATTTACATTACGTACAGCAACCGGCTGCTCACCCCACCCCCCGAGGTTGGCGCCTCATGGCCAAGTCATCGTCCCACACTGGGGATCCCATCGAACACCTGCTGCAGGAGCGCAACCAGTACACGACCTGGCTGGCGCGGCTCGATACCACCGCGGATACCGCTCCCGAGGGCGTCCGGACCCGGATCCGGGCCGACTACCAGGGCCGGCTCGAGTCGGTGGTCGAGCAGCTCCGGCAGCACAGTGACGAACTCGCGGCGCAGCTGGATCGGGCCCGGAACAACCGGACGGACCTGGTGGCGCAGGAGGACAAGGCCAAGGAGCGGCTGTCCGAAGCCGAGATCCGCCACGCGGTGGGTGAATACGGGGAAGAGCGGTGGCAGGAGCTGCGGGCCGAGGAGCAGAAGAAACTGGTCGGTGTGCGGGAAGAGCTGGCCAAGGTCACCGAGGAAATCGCCGAACTGGAGAAGGTGCAGGCGTTGATCGCGGCGCCGGTGGCGCCCGAACTGCCCGAGCTCGCGGTGCCGGAGCCCCCGCCGGCCTCCGCGCCGGCGCCCGCACCCACCCCGGAGCCGGCGGCCGAAGCGGCCTCCGTACCTCCTCCGGCGCCCGCGCCGGTGCCGGCCCCGGCCGAGCCGGCGGCGGCAAGCCCCCCGGAAGCGTCCCCGCCCAAGCCGCAGATCGTGCGTCCACCCCGGCCCAGGGAGGCCCCGGCAGCCGGACGGGCGCAGTGGTTCCCGTCGAAGGAGGGTGGCTCAGGGCGGGGTGATCTGGACGAGCTGGCCTTCCTGAAATCGGTGACGGACGACGACAAGGACGGCCCCTCCCCCCGGCGGGCCAGCGGTGGGGTGCCCCGGCCGGCGGAAGCGATGACGCCGTCCACGCCTTCTTCCAAGCCTTCCGACTCCGGCTCCCACTCCGGCGCGCACGCGGCGGGGGTGGAAGCCGGCGGCAGCCGGGGATCGGCCCAGAACACGGCCCGGACCCTCAAATGCGGGGAGTGCGGGACCATGAACCGGCCTACCGAGTGGTATTGTGAGCGCTGCGGCGCGGAGCTGGCGGACCTCTAGACGACGTGAGAAGTGAGAAGTGAGAAGTAAGAGGGCGGATATGACAAGACCCTCCGGGCGTGCTGCCCGGAGGGTCGTTCTGCAACCGCCACTCTTACCTCTTACTTCTCACTTCTCACTTCTTACTTCTTACCCCTTGTTCTTGATCGCCTTGGCCAGCCGGCTCTTCTGCCGGGCGGCCGCGTTGGGGTGAAGCAGGTTCTTGCGGGCGGAGCGGTCCAGCAGGCGCTCGGCGGCACGGTAGGCCTGGGTGGCCTCCTCGGCGGTCGTGGCGGCGCGGACCTTCTTGACGGCACTGCGCAACTGGCTCCGCTGGGTACGGTTCCGCAGCGTGGCCGAACGGGCCTGGCGCAGGCGCTTCTTGGCGGACTTGATACGGGGCACTTCTTTACCTCCGAAACGTCGGACAGGCCGGGCGGGAAGCCGGGGCGGACCCTCCGCCCATCCCACCGGCTGATTTGCCGGGCAGGAAGCTAGGGGAGCGGGGCCGTAAGGTCAAGTGGGACAAGGCAGAACCCGGTCGCATCCGGGAGGCCGGCGGGTCGATCCGGAGCCTGCCGGGGCGACCTGTCCCGCCGGCCGCGGGTCAGCCGGCCCGCCGGTCCGCCAGGGGTGGAGCGGCGGGGAGCGGGGCGTTAAACTTCGCGCTGGCAATCAACTCTGGGGCACGCCTCTCTGACCAGCGATATCATCCTCGCAATCCCGGTACTCCTGTTCTCCCTGGTGGCGCACGAGTATGCCCACGCCGCCACCGCCCTCCGGCAGGGCGACGACACGGCGTACATGCTCGGCCGGGTCACGATGAACCCGGTGTCGCATATCGACCCCTGGATGACTCTGATTCTTCCGATCCTGCTCCTCTGGGTCTCCCAGGGGCGGTTTACCTTTGGCGGGGCCAAGCCGGTGCCGATCACCCCGCGGAAGTTCCGCCACTACGTGCGGGGAGACCTGCTGGTCTCCTCCGCCGGGGTGGCCGCGAATCTGGGGATCGCGATCTGCTGCGCGCTGGCCTTTACGGCCCTGCACTATCTGGCGGTGCTGGCGCCCGGGCTGGCCGACCTGTTCGCCATCGTGCAGCGGATGATGATGTGGGGCGTCTGGCTCAATCTGCTGTTATGCTTCTTCAATCTGATTCCGATTCCTCCGCTGGACGGCTCACACCTGCTCTATCACGCCCTGCCGGCGGGGCTCGGCGCCAGGTACCGCCAACTCGGACGCTTCGGGTACGTTCCGCTGTTCATTCTTCTGTTTCTGGGCCAGCCGGTGCTGAACTTCCTGCTGACCCCGATGCGGCTGGGCATGGACCTGTTCCTGCGACTGGTGGCACCCTTCGGCATTGGTGAGGCATGGCGGATCCTGTCGTAACGACGCTCGATGCCCCGGCCCGGCCCGACCTGCCCGAAGCGGGTTTCGTGGTGGAGCTGGATGCCTTCTCCGGGCCGCTGGACCTGCTGCTGCATCTGCTCCGGGAAGAGCGGATCGACATCGCGGACATTCCCATTGCCCGCATCGCCGATCAGTTCCTCAGCGCGATCCACGTGCTGGGCCTCAACCAGGCGGCCGACTACCTGGAGATGGCCGGACGCCTGCTGCGGCTCAAGGCGCAGATGCTGCTGCCGCGCCGGCTGGACGACGACGGCTGGGAGGATCCCCGCCACGAGCTGGTCCGGCGCCTGCTGGAGTATCAGCAGATCCGGGAGATCGTGACCTGGATGGAACGGCTGGCCGAGCGGCGGGCCGAGCAGTTCGGCCGGGGCTTTCTGCCGCCGCCTCCCGAACTGCCGCCGCTCCCGCTGACGCTCGATCTGATGGAGTTGCTCAAGGCGGTCGAGCGGGTGATCGAAGCGATTCCCTCGCCCGTGCTGCACCGGGTGGTGCCCCGCCCGCTGGACGTCGAAGGGGCCACGCTCCGGATCGAGGGCCTGCTGCTGGAGCATGCCGAATTCAGCTGGGTGGACGCCTTCGGCCCCCGGCCTTCGATCGTCGATGTGCTGTCCACGTTCCTGGCGCTGCTGGAGATGGCGCGGCGTGGCCGGCTTCACATCCTGCAACCGGCGCCCTTCGCGCCTCTGGTGATCCGCCGTGACGCCTTTAGCCCAGCTCATTGAGGCCGCGCTGTTCTCGGCGGCCCGGCCGCTGACCGTCGAGGAACTGCAGATCCTCGACCCCGACGCGACCTACGCCGACGTGCGCCAGGCCCTGGATCAGCTCCGGGAGCACTACGACTTCGACCAGCACGCCGTCGAGGTGGTGGAGATGGCCGGCGGCTTCCAGATCCTGACCCGGCCGCATTTCGCCCAGGCGATCGAACGGGCCCAGTTTGCCGTGCGTGCGCCCCGGGTGACCGGGGCCGCCATGGAGACCCTCGCCGTCATCGCCTACCGGCAGCCGGTGGGCCGGGCCGAGATCGAGGAGATCCGCGGGGTCCAGGCGGGCGGCGTGCTGCGCACCCTGCAGGAGCGCGGGCTGATCGAGGTCGTGGGCCGGAGCGAGACGCTGGGCCGGCCGCTGCTCTACGGGACCACGTCCCTCTTCCTCGAACTGCTCGGGCTCAAGGATCTTGCCGAACTGCCCAAGGCCGAGGAGTTCAACGTGGCCCTGCATCCGCACAAGCCCGAGCCGGAAGAAGGCGATGCGGGGGAGACGGACGCGGCGGCCTACGTCGCGGCGGAATCATGACCGAGATGCGGTTGCAGCGGGCGCTGGCCCAGGCCGGCGTGGCGTCCCGTCGTGCGGCCGAAGAGCTGATCCAGGCGGGCGTGGTCCGGGTGGACGGCAAAGTGGCCGCGATCGGCGCCAAGGTCGACCCGGACCGCCAGACCATCACCGTCAGGGGTCGGCGGGTTCGCGCGGTCGAACGCCGCTGGCTGCTGTTCCACAAGCCGCTCGGCGTGGTGACCACGGCGAAGGACGAAGCCGGACGCCGCACGGTGCTGGACTTCATCCCCGATCCCGCCGGCCTGACGTATGTCGGCCGGCTGGACGTGATGACGACCGGCCTGCTGCTGCTCACGACCGACGGCGAGGCGGTCCACCGGCTCACCCATCCGAAATACCGGATCCCGCGGCGCTACACCGTCCTGGTCCATGGCCGGGACCCGGCCGAAGTGACCCAGGCGGTGAAGCAGAAGGTGCTGGTGGACGGCCGGCCGGTGGTGCCGGAACGGGTTTCGGTGAAACCCGGACTGAAGGGCCGCAGTATCATTGATGTGACCCTGATCGAGGGGCGCAACCGGGTGGTGAGAAAATGGTGCGAAGAGATGGGACTCAAGGTGGAACGCCTGGCGCGGCTGTCCTATGGTCCGGTCCGGCTGGGCGATCTGCCGCCGGGGCGCTACCGGCCGCTCACGCCGAAGGAAACGGCCGACCTCTACCAGGCGATCAGGATGGAGGAGACATGACACGCGCAGCCGGGCCGGCCCGCCCCGCGGGGGTGAACGGATGAGCGCTCAACCGGCCATCCGGGCCGATGAGGCCGCGCTGGTGCAGTCGGCCGTGCGCGAGGTGGGGAAGCGGGTCGTCGGCCAGGACCTGATGGTCGAACGGCTGCTGATCGGGCTCCTCACCGGCGGACATATCCTGCTCGAGGGCGTGCCGGGCCTGGCCAAGACACTCGCCGTGCGGACCCTGGCCGAGATCATTCACGCGTCGTTTTCCCGGATCCAGTTCACCCCGGATCTGCTCCCGGCCGATCTGATCGGCACCATGGTGTACGATCAGAAAAGCCAGGAATTCCATCCCCGGCAGGGGCCGGTCTTCGCCAATATCGTCCTGGCCGACGAGATCAACCGGGCCCCGGCCAAGGTTCAGGCGGCCCTGCTGGAGGCGATGCAGGAGAAGCAGGTCACGATCGGCGGCCGGACCTTCCCGCTGCAGGAGCCGTTTCTGGTCCTTGCGACCCAGAACCCGATCGAGAGCGAAGGCACCTATCCGCTGCCCGAAGCCCAGCTCGACCGGTTCATGCTCAAGGTGCGGGTGGGGTATCCCACCCGGGACGAAGAGCGCGAGGTCCTGGTCCGCATGAGCGGCGGCGGCGAGATCCCGGTGACCCGGGTGCTGGAGCCCGCCCGGATCCTGGCCGCCCGGGCGACCGTCTCGGGCATCTATATGGATCAGAAGGTGGTCGATTACATCGTCGACCTGGTCCGGGCGACGCGGGAGCCGCAGGGCGTGGGCGCGGCGGAGCTGAAACCCCTGATCGCGTTCGGTGCCTCGCCCCGGGCGTCGATCGCGCTGGCGCAGGCCGCGCGGGCCCACGCCTTTCTCCGGGGCCGGAACTATGTGGTGCCCGAGGACGTCAAGGCACTGGCGCCCGATGTCCTGCGCCACCGGATCGTGCTGACGTTCGAGGCCGAGGCCGAGGACACCGATACCGACGGCGTCGTGGGCCGGCTGCTGAATGCGGTGAAGGTCCCCTGAGCGCGGGTTCCTGAGACAGGGAACCCCTCATCCCTGATCCTGAACCCCGATCCCCTGATGTCCAGCATTTCCCCACAGGTCCTGAAACAGGTCAAGCAGATCGAGCTGCGCACGCGCGGGCTCGTGAGCTCGCTGTTTGCCGGGGAATACCGCTCGGTGTTCCGGGGGCAGGGGATGGAGTTCGCCGAGGTCCGGGCCTACGAACCGGGCGACGACTACCGGGCCATCGACTGGAACGTGTCGGCCCGGTTCGCCAGCCCATACGTCAAGACCTTCACCGAAGAGCGCGAGCTGACCGTCATGCTGGTGGTGGACCAGTCGGGCTCCACCCGCTTCGGTGAACCGGTCAGCAAGGCGGGGCTGGCGGTCGAAGTGGGTGCCGTCCTGGCGCTGGCGGCCGCCCGGCACAACGACCGGGTCGGCGCGCTGCTCTTCTCCGACAGCATCGAGCGGGTGATCCCGCCGGCCAAGGGCCGGAAACACGCCCTCCGGGTGATCCGGGACCTGGTCGCCTTTCAGCCGGCCGGCCGGCGGACCAACCTGGGCCTGAGCCTGACCTATACCGCGGAACTGCTCAAGCACCGGAGCATCGTGGTGGTCCTGTCGGACTTCTTCGCCACCGGGTGGGAGGCCCCGCTCCGGCGGCTCGCCGCCCGGCACGATGTGGTGGCCATCACCGTGGACGATCCCCGGGAGCACCATCTTCCCAATGCCGGCTGGATCGAGCTCGACGATGCCGAGACCGGGCGGCGCGTGCGGGTGGACGCCGGCAGCGGGTCGGTTCGGGAGCGGGTCAAGCTGCTGGCCGAGAAGCGCCGGACCGACCGGCACCGGGGGCTCACGGCGGCCCGGGTGGATCACGTTCCCCTGGCCACCGATACCGACTATACCATCGCGCTGCACCGCGCGTTTGCCCTGCGCGCCCGCCGGATTCACCGGGGATGATTCTCCTGCTGCTCGCCCTGCAGGGCGCCGCCCTCCCCACCGTGGGAGACACCATCTGGGTCACCCGCACCGTGCGGGTGCCGGCAGGCGACAGCGTGCGCCCGGCGGCGTGGAGCCTGGAGGGGCCGGTGCAGGTGCTGGGGAAGGCCGAAGTCGTTCTGGCGCGTGACGCGGCCCGGATTCGCTATCCGATGGTGGCCTGGGAGCCGGGGACCCATCATGTCGAGGTGCCGGGGCCGGTGCTGGTTTCGCCATCCGGGATGGAGGACTCGCTTCGGTCCGAGAGTGTGACGCTGGTGGTCCGCAGCGTACTGCCGGCGGACCGGCCGGATACCGCGCTGCCGGTGCAGCCTCCCGCCGGCCTGGTGCCGCGGCCTGTCGTGAGCGCGCTGCCGGTGGTGATCCTGAGCGGTCTGGCCGTGCTGCTGCTGATACCGGTGCACTGGTACTGGCGGCGCCGGGGCCCCCGGGTCGAGGTTCCGCCGCCACCGGTCGAGCGCGAGCCGCTGGACGATACGGTGCGCCGCTGGCTCGAGGCCGGTGAACGCCGGGCGGTGGCGGGGGTGGCCATGGACCGGCTGCGGCAGGTGGTGGCCGCTTCGGTACCGGAAGCCGGGGAGGGACTCGATCTGGAGACCTGTCTCGCGGTGGTCGAGCAGGCCCGGCCCTCCTGGCCGCTGGACGAGCTGCGCCGGGTCCTCACCGGCCTCGATACCGTGCGCTATGCGCCCGACTCCCGCGACGGCGTTCAGGATCTCTACCACGCGGCCGTCAGGCTCGAGGCCGGCCTCGGCGGGAGGACCGGATGAGCTTCGCCCGCCCGTGGCTCCTGCTGCTGCTGCTGGTCATTCCGTGGTGGCTCTGGCGCCGCCGCCGCCGCAAGGCGACCGGCGCGCTGTACAGCGACGTCAGCATCCTGGCCCCGGTGGTGGGGCGCTCCTGGCTGCTGGCCCTGCCGCTCACCTTCCGCGCCCTGGCCCTGATCTCGTGGATCGTGGCCGCGGCGGGGCCGCGCACCGGCGGCACCACCATCGAACAGAAGAAGGAAGGCATCGCCATCGTGGTGGCGATCGACATCTCCAGCAGCATGCTGGCGGAGGACTTCGCGCCCTCGAACCGGCTGGAGGTGGCCAAGTCCCAGGCCGTCTCGTTCATCCGGGCCCGGAACGCCGACCGGATCGGGGTCGTCGCCTTTGCCGGAGAAGCCCTGACCCAGGTCCCGCTGACGGTGGACTATCCGGTCCTGGAACGCTCGGTCATGGAACTCCGGATCGGCATGCTGGACGACGGCACCGCCATCGGCAGCGGGCTCGCCACCGCGCTCAACCGGCTGCGCCGCTCGCCCGACAAGTCCAAGGTCGTGCTGCTGCTCACCGACGGCGAGAACAACCGGGGGACGATCGATCCCCGGACCGCGGCGGCGGCGGCGGCGGCGCTGGGAGTGCGGGTCTACACCATCGGAGTCGGCACCGAGGGCGAGGCGCCGATTCCGACCGGACGGGGCGTGACCGGCTTCCGGTACGAGATTCTCCCGGTGCGGATCGACGAGAAACTGCTGCAGGACATCGCCCAGACCACCGGCGGCCGGTATTTCCGGGCCAAGGACAGCGAAGCGCTGAGCCGGGTCTTCCGCCAGATCGACGCCCTGGAGAAGACCCCGATCCTGGTGACCCGCTACACCCGGTACGAGGAAGTCATCCGGCCGTTCGTCATCGCCGGCCTGCTGGCGCTGGGACTGGAGCTGCTGCTGGGAGCGACGGTCGCCGTGAGGGTCCCATGAGTTTCGATTCTCCGCTGCTGCTGGCGCTGGCGCCGCTGTTCGCCTTCGTGGCCGGGTTCATCGCGTGGCGCTCCCGCGCCCGGCGGATCGCCCACGCGGGCGCGTGGTCCCCGGGGGCCGCCGTGAAGGCGCGTTCGTATGGCCGGGCGGCGCCGGTGGTCATCGGCCTCGCCGTGCTGGCCGTCGGCGTCGGTCTGGCCGGTCCCCGCGGCGGGCGGACCGAAGTCACCAGCCAGACACGTTCGCTCAACGTGGTGCTCGCCATGGACATCAGCCGGTCCATGCTGGCGGAAGACGCCGACCCCAACCGGCTGGACCACGCGATCCGGGAGGCCCGCCGACTGGTCCTGGATCTCGGGGGCGACCGGGTCGGCCTGATCGGTTTCGCGGGCCGGAGTTACATCCTCTCTCCCCTGACGGTGGATGAAGGCGCCATCCTGATCCAGCTCGACGCGCTCGATCCCGATCTCGCGAGCGAGGGAGGCACCAGCCTGGGATCCATGCTGGTCCAGGGCCGGGGCCTGCTGCTGGCATCGCAGGATGCCGGAGACCGGGTACTCGTGGTGTTCACCGACGGCGAAGCGCTGGACTCGGTGCCGGAGGCGGTGGACCAGGCCCGGGCGCTGGCGGAGGCCGGCATCAGGCTCGTGCTGGTCGGGGAAGGGAAGCCCGCCCCGGTGCGGATTCCGATCCGGGATTCCACCGGTGCGCTGATCGAGTACAAGCTCGACATGACCGGCCGGCCGGTGGAGACCGCCCGGCGGGACGATATCCTCCAGCGGCTGGCCGATGCCGCGGAAGGCACCGTGGTCTCCGCCGACCTGCCCGACCAGGCGAGCGCCGTGCGGGAACTGCTGGCCTCGTTCAAGCGGGCCCCGGCCACCAGTACCCGCACCGCCGATCTGATTCCGCGCGGCTGGATTCCGGTGCTCATCGGCGCGGTGCTCCTCCTGCTGCACACCCTGACGCGGCGTCAGGGCGCGCTCATCGCGCTGGCCGCGCTGTGCCTGCCGCTCGCGGCCCAGGCCCAGACCTCCGCCGCCGAGCGCGCGCTCGAGGCGGGCGATCCGTCCGGCGCCGCGCGGCGGTGGCTGGAAGCGGCCGGGCGCGGCGGAGGTGGTGATACCGCCTGGTACAACGCGGGCACGGCGGCCATGGCGGCGGGCAATCTCGACGTCGCCCGGCGCGCGCTCACCGAAGCGGCCAAGTCGGCGGATCCGGCGCTGCGCTACCGCGCCCTGTACAACCTGGGCGTCGCCAGCCTGCTGGCGGTGCGCGCCGCGGGCACGCCCGACAGCCAGGCGCTCTACACGGCGGCGGAAGAGGCCTTCAAGCAGGCGCTGCTGCTCCAGCCCCGGTCCGAGCGGGCCAAGTGGAATCTGGAGCTGACCCTGCGGGAGAAGCCGCCGCCGCAGAGCAGCAGTCAGAACAGCCCGCCTCCGCCGAGCGGCGGGGGCGGCGGGCAGTCGGGTGAAGACCAGGAACAGCCGCCGCCAGCGGGCGGCATCACGAAGAGCCAGGCCGATCAGATCCTCAATTCGGTCGAACGGGAAGAGCGTTCCACCCGGGAGCGGCACCAGAAACGTGATCGGGCCCCGGGCATGGGCGGAGGAGTGCGGGACTGGTGATCGCCCTGCTGCTCCTGCTGGCGGCCCAGCAACAGGCGCCGAAGCTCTCGGCCGACATGTCGGTCGACCGGGACCGGATCAGTGTCGGGGAGGAAGTCATCCTGACGATCCGGGCCCGCGGTACTGCCCGGGTCCCGATCCAGATCAACCTCCCGCCGATCGGCGGGCTGGAGCTGGAGGCCCGGAGCGAGCGCAGCGAAGTCGCCGCCCCGCCTTCGCTGGTCCGGACCACCATCCTCGAATGGCGGCTCCGGGGCTCGACGCCGGGCAAGTGGCGGATCGGGCCCGCCCGGGTCCGGCAGGGCAGCGCGACGGTCGAGGCGGATCCCATCGAAGTGGAAGTCGTGGGTCAGCCGGGTGTGACCGCGTCGTCTCCCGCGCCGACGACGAACCCGCGGGTGGAACGCATGCTGGCGCGGGCCAGTCCGCCGTCTACCGGCGAAAAGGCATCGGTCTCGATTCTGCTCTCGTCCGCGGCGGTCTATCCCGGTGAACAGGTCGACGTGGTAACCGCCGCCTGGTTCCCGCGTGAACTCCGGCTCCAGCTGCGCCGCCCGCCCACGCTGCAGGTTCCCTCGATCGACGGGGTCTGGAGCTATCCCCAGCGGGCGCCGGGCGGCATCGCCGCCAGCCGGCTGGTGGGCGGACGCTGGTTCGATCTGTTCATCGTACACCAGGTGGTCTATCCGCTCGCCCCGGGGAGGATCACCATCCCGCCCGCCACGCTGCACTACAGCGTGCCGCTCGCGTTTCAGTTCTTCAGCCAGGAGGAACGCTACAGCGTCCAGAGCGATGCCCGGGTGCTCAATGTGAAAAGCCTCCCGGCACGCGGGCGGCCGGCCGGATTCGCCGGGCCGGTGGCCCGGGCGCTGACCGTGGAGCGCCGGGTGAGTCCCGCGTCGGGCCGGGTGGGCGAGCCGCTCACAGTGGATATCGTCCTCCGGGGTGAGGGCAACGTGGCCCTGTGGCCGCCTCCGCCGCTCGACTGGCCGGCCCATTTCCGGGCCTACCCCGATCATACCGAAGAGCAGATCGCCATGGTCGAGGGCCGGCTCACCGGCACCAAGACCTTCCGCTACATGGTCATTCCGGACTCCGCCCGGGCCGGCGGGCTTCCGGTGCTGGACTACGCCTATTTCGATCCGGAGGCAGAACGCTACGGCGTGGCGGAGGCCGAGCCGCTGACCATTGCGGTCGCGCCCGGGTTCGAGAATGCCGTCTCCCGGGTGACCCCTCCCGATCTCATCCTGCGCACCCGCCCGGGGCTTGTCTGGCGCCTGGTCCACGGGGTTCCGCCGTGGCTCGCGATCGTCCTGGCCGGCGCCCCGTGGCTGCTGCTGCTGGTCCCCCGGCTTCAGCGCCGCCGGGGCCGGGAGCGGCCGGCCCCGCGCTCTCCCGACGGAGAGATCGCACTGGTGGAGGAAGAACTGGGACTGGCGCTCGCGGCCCACGTGCCGGACCTCGCCTCGCTCGAGGGCAACGAACTCGAGTCGGCCCTGCGCGCGGCCGGTGTCGAGCCCACCGTGGCGCGGCAGGCGGTGAGCGTCCGGGACCGGATCCGCCGGCTTCGCTACGGGCCCGTGCCGGACGGGGAAGCGGCTCCGATCGTCAAGTCGGCCCGGGAGCTGATCGCGCGATTCGAGGCCGGCCGGGTCGCGTCCCTGTCGCGTCTGAGCTTCCTGTTCCTGGCCGCCGCCCTCCTGGGTGCGGGCCGGCTCGGTGCCCAGGCGCCGCCGCCGGAACAGCTGTATCAGCAGGGGGCCCTGCGTGCCGCCCAACTGGGATTCGAGGCGCGGGTCAGGAGCAACCCGGCCGTGGCGGCGAGCTGGTACAACCTGGGCGCGACCTACTTCCGGCAGGGGGATGCCGGCGCCGCGCTGGCGGCCTGGGCGCGGGCCCAACGGCTCGACCCCCGCAATCCGGAAATCCGCCGCGCCCTCCGGCTGGTACCGGCACACGACAGCCGCTCGGCGCGGGCCCTGTGGGTGGCGCCGGTGACGCCCGAGGAACTGCTCCTGCTCGCCGCCGTGCTCTGGATCGTCGGGTGGAGCGGCCGGTTCCTCACCCGCGGGAGGCAGAGCCGGTGGTTCGTGCCCGTAGGTGGCGCGATACTCGTGGTCATCGGGTTCGGCGCGCTCTCCTGGTGGTACGGCCGCCCCCTGGCGATCGTCACGGACGACGAGTCCCTGGCGCTCTCACCCCATGAACTGGCTCCGGTCATCGGACCGGCGCCCGAGGGCACCGTCGTCTACCCGGTGCGCGGCGGCGGTGACTGGACCCTGGTGCGGGATGCCTCGGGCCGGCTGGGCTGGCTGCCCGCCCGCACGGTCATGCCGGTCGCGGAGTGAGCCGGCACCGTTCGGTGGCCCGCGCGTCCTCCTCCGGGTAACTTTCGGCTCCGGATCGGGCAGAGTGCCCGGCGGTGCTGCTTCGCTTCTCCCCGGCCCATCACGCTTCATGCCCCGTCGCATCGTCATCCTTGCCGACGCCGTCGCGGACCAGATCGCGGCCGGTGAGGTCGTGGAACGGCCGGCATCGGTGGTGAAGGAACTGGTGGAGAACGCCATCGATGCCGGGGCCGACCTGGTGCGGATCAATCTGGAGAATGGCGGGAAGACCCTGATCGAGGTCAGCGACAACGGCTGGGGCATGGGGCGGGAGGATGCGGTCCTGGCCCTGGACCGGCACGCCACGAGCAAGATCAAGTCCGCGGCCGATCTCGTCGGGGTCACCACCTTCGGCTTCCGGGGTGAAGCGCTCCCGTCGATCGCCTCGGTGTCCCGCCTCGAACTGGTGACCTCCGAGCCCGAGGCCGAAGGGACCCGGCTCGCGGTGACCGGCGGACGCCTGGAAACGGTGGAGCAGGCCGTGCGCCAGCGGGGCACCACCGTGACGGTGCGGACGCTGTTCTTCAACACGCCGGCCCGGCGGAAGTTTCTTCGTTCGGTTTCCAGTGAATCCCGCGCCGCCGCCGAAGTGGTGGCCACCCTGGCGCTGGCGCACCCGGCCGTGGGCATCGAACTCAGCATCGACGGGCGCTCCCGCCTGACGGTTCCCCCCGGGCAGGACCTGACGGCGCGCCTGGCCGGCGTCTGGGGCCGGGATCTGGCGGGCGGGATGCTCCCCGTTTCCTATGCCGCCGGCCAGGTGCGGGTGAGCGGCTTCGTGCAGCGGCCGGCGGATACGGCGCCCACCGGCCGCCGGACCCAGCTGTTCGTCAACGGACGTCCCTTCCGCGATTCTTTCCTGGTGCGCGCCGCGGAGGCCGGGTATCGCTCGGCCATCGCGCCGGGGGACCGGCCTTCGATGCTGCTCATGCTCGAGGTCCCGCGCGACGAGGTCGACGTCAACGTCCACCCCGCCAAACTCGAGGTTCGCTTCCGCGACCGGTTCGGAGTGGAACGGGTGCTGGAAGAGGCCGTGCGGGATTCCCTGGGAGCGCTCATCGCCGCGGTGCCGCTGGGCGACTGGCGGCCCATGCCGGTTGGAATCCAATCCGGCCCGGCGGCGCCCGCGCCGCTGGTCGAGGCCGACCTCTGGCGGCCGCCCGAGGCCGGGGAATCGGACGGGCCGGATTCCGGGCCGGTGACCGCGATGCCGGAGGTGCCGGCCTTTCCGCTGGTCCAGCTGTTCGATACCTACATCGCCTACGAGACCGCCGATGCCCTGGTCATCGTGGACCAGCACTCGGCCCACGAACGGGTGCTGTACGAGGACGTCATGGCGTCGCTGAGCGGACCGGGCCTGCCGGGCCAGCGGCTGCTGCTGCCCGCCACCGTGGATCTCACCGACGAGGAGCTGGAAGTGGTCGAAGCCTCGCGGGAGGCCCTGGAACGGGTCGGGTTCGAAGTCCAGCCCTTCGGCGGCCGCACGGTGGCGCTGCAGAGCGTGCCGAACCCGCATCCCCGGTTCGATGCGGTCCAGTGTTTCCGGGAGATGGTCGCCGATCTGGCCCGGGGGCGCTTCGGCGGCTGGGCCAACCGGCTGGAGCGGTTCGCCGCCACCTACGCCTGCCGGGCCGCCGTCAAGGCGGGCCAGCGGCTGGACGGGCGGGAAATGCGGGAACTCATCACCCGGCTCATGGCCACCACACTGCCGCCGCACGATGTCCACGGACGGGCCACCATCGTGCAGCTCCCCCGCGAAGAGCTCGAGCGACGGTTTGGCCGGCGCTAAGGTCCCCATCATCTGCGGCCCTACGGCGGTGGGCAAGACCGCCGTGGCGCTGGCCCTGGCCGCCCACTGGCCGCTGGAGGTGATTTCCGCCGACAGCCGGCAGGTCTACCGCCACCTGGATATCGGAACCGCCAAACCGAGCCCCAAGGAACTCGGCCGGGTCCGGCATCACGGCCTCGATCTGGTCGATCCCGGAGAGCGCTACAGCGCGGGACGGTTTGCCCGGGAAGCGGCGGGGTGGATCGCGGACATCCGCGCCCGGGACCGGTTGCCGGTCGTGGTCGGAGGCACCGGGCTGTACATCCGCGCGCTGGCCGATGGACTGTTCGTTGAGCCCGACCTCGATGCCGCCCGGCGGGCAGAGCTGCAGCGCTGGTCGGCCGGGCTGGATGCGGCCGAGCTGGTCCGCTGGGCCGGCCGGCTCGACCCGGCCTTCCGGGGCGGCGGGAGGCAGCGGGCCGCCCGGGCGATCGAAGTGGCGTTGCTCACCGGCCGGCCGCTGTCGTACTGGCAGCAGGCCGCGCGGGTGGGGGGCGCGATCGCGCCCTGGTACGTCCGGCTGACCGTGCCCCGCCCGGTGCTCCACCGCCGGATCCAGGTCCGGGCCGAGGAAATGGTCCAGCGGGGCATCATCCAGGAAGTGGCCGCGGTGCTGGCGGACGGATCCACCGCCCACTCGCCCGGACTGGATGCGATCGGGATGCGCGAAGCCGTGCAGTACCTCCACGGCAAGCTGACCCGCGAGGAGGTCGCCCAGACCATCGCCCAGAGCACGCGGCAGTACGCCAAACGGCAGGAGACCTGGTTCCGTCATCAGCTGGGCGGGCCGGTGCTCACGCTGGATGCGACCCGGGGGCCGGAGAAAGTGGCGCAGGAGATCGTGGCCGCGTGGGAAGCTCGCGGATGAGAGCCGCGCGCGCCCGGAGGTGCATTCGGGCCCGGGCCCCGTTTAGTATGCAGCCAAGGTCGGCGAGCGGCCGGAGTTGCCTCTGGTTCCAGGCGCCGGGTTCTCCACACTCTGAAGCGACCATCCCATGACCGAGCCGGAAACGGCCACGCCGCGAACCCCCATTCTGCTGCGCCGGTGCGAGGCGTGTTCGACCCACTACGAGCACGCCGATGGCGGGACCTGCATTTCCTGCGGCAACCAGTACTGCGGCCGCCACCTCTACGGGGGCGGCCCCTTCTGGCGCCTGTCCCGCAAGGTCCGCCGTCCCATCTGCGTCAGCTGCCGCCGGGGACGCCACCAACCCACCGCCGGCTGATCGTCACCTACCATGCGCATCGGGATAACCTGCTATCCGACCTACGGCGGGTCCGGGGCCGTCGCCACCGAACTGGGGATCGAACTCGCCCGCCGCGGGCACCAGGTGCATTTCATCACCTACGCCTCGCCCTTCCGGCTGCGGGGATACGCCGAGGGAGTGTATTTCCACGAAGTCGAGACCCGGATGGGGCGCTACCCCCTGTTCGACCACTTCCCCTACACCCTGGCCCTGGCCTCGAAGCAGCATGAGGTGGCCCTGCGGGAGCGGCTGGACATCCTCCACGTCCATTACGCCATTCCGCATGCGACCACCGCCTACCTCGCACGGGAGATGCTCGAGGGCGAGCTGCCGCTCAAGGTGATCACCACCCTGCACGGGACCGACATCACGCTGGTCGGGCAGGAAACCAGCTTCTTCGGGATCACCCGGTTTTCCATCGAGCGTTCCGACATGGTGACCGCGGTGTCCGCCTATCTCAGAGACGAGACCTACCGCGCGTTCGGCTGCGTCAGTTGCGACATCCGGGTGATTCCCAATTTCGTGAACCTGCAGGAGTACCGGCCCCTCGGGGGAGCCGAAGCCCGCTCCTGCCGGAACAGCGTGGCGCCGCCGGGCCACAAGGTGCTGACCCACATCTCCAATTTCCGGGAGGTGAAGCGGGTAAAGGACGTCATCCGGGTCTTTGCCCGGATCCGTCGCGCCATGCCGGCCACCCTGCTCATGATCGGCGACGGCCCCGACCGCGAAGAAGCCGAGCGGGAGGCGCGCGACCTCGACGTGGGCGCCGACGTGCGGTTTCTGGGGCGGCTGGACCAGGTGGCCGACCTGCTGCAGGCCACCGATCTGTTCCTGCTGCCCTCCCAGATCGAATCGTTCGGTCTCGCCGCGCTGGAGGCCATGGCCTGCGGCGCGCCGGTCGTGGCCACCCGGACCGGCGGAGTGCCGGAGGTGATCGAGGACGGGGTGACCGGCATCCTGGAGCCGCCCGGCTCGGTCGAAGCCATGGGCCGCCGGGCGGTGGAACTCCTGCGCAGCCCGGACGCCTACCAGGCCATGGCCGATGCCGCCATCGCGCAGGCGCGGACCTACTCGGCCGACCGGATCGTGCCGATGTACGAAGAGCTGTACCGCGAGGCGGGGGAACTATGACGGTCCGACGGTCTGACGGTCCGACGGGAAGACGGTCCGACGGGAAGACGGTCCGTCCCTCGCTCGCCATCGATCCAGAGGGTGGCATGAACCGCATTCGGACCGTCTGGCCGTCCGACCGTCGGACCGTTTCTCATGCTTGATCTCCTCAAGGCCACCATCCTCGGCCTGGTCGAAGGCGCCACCGAGTTCATCCCGGTCTCCTCCACCGGGCACCTCATCATCGCCAGCGACTGGCTGCATTTCACCGGCGAAAGCGCCAAGACGTTCGAGATCTTCATCCAGCTCGGCGCCATCCTGGCGATCCTGTGGATCTACCGCGCCACGTTCTATTCGGTGGCGCGGAATGCCCACCGCGACGCCGCCAGCCGCCGGATGGTGCTCAACCTGGTGGTGGCCTTCATCCCAGCGGCGGTCGTCGGACTGCTGCTGCACGGCTGGATCAAGGCACACCTGTTCAATCCGGTGACGGTGGCGGGCGCGCTGATCGCCGGCGGGGTGGGGATCCTGATCATCGAGGCGATGCATCCGGTCGTGCGGGTGGACCAGACCGCCGAGATCGAACCGCGCCACGCGCTGGGTGTGGGGCTCGCCCAGGTGCTGTCGCTCTTTCCCGGCGTGTCCCGATCCGGGGCCACGATCATGGGCGGCTACGCGCTGGGCCTCTCCCGGCGCTCGGCCACCGAATTCTCGTTCTTCCTCGCCGTCCCGGTCATGATCGCCGCCACCGTGTTCGATCTCTGGGACAGCCGGAGCGGACTCTCCGCCGCGGATATCCCGGTCTTCGCCACCGGTTTCATCGTGTCGTTCCTCTCGGCCCTGGTGGTGGTGAAAGGGTTCCTGCGGTTCGTCTCCCGGCACAGCTTCAAGGTGTTTGCCTGGTACCGGATCGGGTTCGGGATACTGGTGCTGCTGTGGGCGAACAGCGGACGGTAGGGAGGTGTTAAGTGTGCAGGGTGCAGAGTACAGAGTGCAGGGTGCAGAGTTCAGGGTACAGAGTGCCGGGTGCAGGGTGCCTGGTGCCGGGCGCCGGCCCGTCTGACCGTCAGCCCGTCAGCCCGTCAGCCCGTCTGACCGTCTGCCCGTCTGCCCGCCTGATATGATCCACAATCTCCCCTCGGTCTCCTCGACGCTCGATCATCTGCACGACCTGGCGCAGCAAGGAGCCGGGTCGGGCACGGTGGTGGTCGCCGACGAGCAGCTGGCGGGGCGGGGGACCCGGGGCCGGACCTGGCATTCGCCGCGGGGCGGGCTGTGGCTAAGCATTCTGTACCGCGGGCCGGGAACGGCCGTGGAACTCCTGAGCCTGCGGCTCGGGCTCGCGGTGACGGAGACGATCGAACGGGTCGTGGGTGATGTGGGCATCGGGCTCAAATGGCCCAACGACCTCATGCTGGGCGACCGCAAGCTGGGCGGGCTCCTGTGCGAGGCGCGCTGGCAGGGCCCGGTGCTCGCCTGGGTCGCGGTGGGGCTGGGGCTCAACCTGGCCAACCCGATTCCGGCGGACGTCGCGGCCACGGCGGTCCGGCTCGACGCGGTGGTGCCGGGCGCCGGGCCGGCGCAGCTGGTGGAGCCGATCGCGGCCGCGCTCCGGGCCCTGCCGGTGGGCGATCCGGCGCTGAGCGCCGAGGAACTGGCGGCCTTCCAGCGGCGGGACTGGCTCCGGGGCCGGGATCTCATCGAGCCGGTCCCCGGAAGGGCGGACGGGATCGAACCCGACGGCCGGCTCCGGATCGTGCGGGCCGACGGCACGGTGGCCCGGGCCGGCACCGGCCATGTGGTCCTGGCCCCGGGCCCCCGCTGAATTACCGACCCCTCTCACCTCTCCCCTCTTACCTCTTACCTTCCCCGCATGCTGCTGACCCTCGACATCGGCAACTCCGAGATCACCGTCGGGCTGTTCCGGGGCGATACCCTGACGGCGCACTGGCGGCTCACCACCAGCCCCGACCGGACCAGCGACGAATGGGGCATGTCGCTGGGCGCGTTTCTGCTGCAGGCGGGTCACTCGCCCAACGAGGTGCGGGCGGCCTGTATCGCTTCGGTCGCGCCCCAGGTGACCCGGAGTTTCATCGCCGGGGTGCAGAACATCACCGGGGTGCGTCCGCTGGAGATCACCTCGGGCACGCCGCTGCCGGTCCAGCTGGACGTGGACGAGCCCCTGAGCGTCGGGGCCGACCGGATCGTGAACGCCCTGGCCGCGATGACCATCTTCCGGACCGACACCGTCGTGGTCGACTTCGGCACCGCCACGACCTTCGATTGCGTGACCGCCGACGGCCGGTTCATCGGCGGCGCCATCATGCCCGGCCTCAGGACCTCGGCGGACCAGCTGACCCGGCGCACCGCCAAACTCCCCGCGACCGACCTCGCCCCGCCGGCCAGCGCCATCGGACGCCGGACCGACGACTGCATCCGGGCCGGGGTGCTCTACGGCACCGCCGATGCGGTCGACGGGATGATCGTCCGGGTGCGGACGGAATGGCCGGGTGGCAAGACCCCCACCGTGGTCGCCACCGGCGGCCTGGCCCCGGTGGTCACCCCGTTCACCAGGCTGATCGACAGCGTGGACCCGGACCTCACACTCCGGGGCCTCCGCCTGGCGGCGGGACACCTGGGGCTGGAATGGTAGCGGTAAGGTACGGGCGCATATATACTTGTAGGCCTTGAGGCAGGCACCCGGCACCCGGCACCCGGCACCCGGCACCTGGCACCCGGCACCCGGCACCTGGCACCTGGCACCCGGCACCCGGCACCACCACGGCACCCGGCACCCGGCACTCTGAACTCTGCACCCTGAACTCTGCACTCTGACGCCCCCCATGACCGCTATCGCTCATCCCTCGTATGATCGTACGGACGCGCCCTTTCTGGTCCGCATGGCGATTGTCCTCGGCGTGTTCGAGACGCTCATGGTGGTCGGGTTCGGACTGGTGACCCGGATGCTGGACGGCACGGTTGAGCAGTCGCTGGTGGCGCTGCTCCTGGTGATCGGCCTGGCCGGCGTGGTCATCCTGCCGGGGATCTGGACCCGGGCCCGGAGCATCGAGGGCATCGCCGGCGCGGCCGCCATCGGGCTCGGCGCCACGGTGACGTTTCTGATTCTCGACGTGGCCCTGCTCCAGCCGCTCGGGCTGTACACCTTCCGCTGGCGGGCGATCGGCGGCGGCACCAACTGGTGGTACCACCCGGTGTGGTGGATCCTGGGGACGTATCTCTCCTGGCAGGGCGCCTTCATGCTGGCAAACCAGACCACCCGGCGGGGCGAGCCGTCGGTGGCCGGGGTCGTGATCCTGACCACGCTGCTGGCCGGGATCCTGGGGGTGCTGGGCGTGGCGGTGCATTTCCCCGGTGCCACCTGGAACGTGCCGACCTTCGGCCTGGCGGTGATTCCCGCGCTGGCGCTGGGCACGCTCATCACCGGTCTCATGCCCCGGAGGTCCGGCGCCTGATGCGCTTCCTCCGGATCCTGCTCCGGCTGGTAGGCTGGCTGCTCACGCCCTTCATCGCGTGGGCAGCTTCGTTTCTGGGGGCATCGCTGGGGGCCCTCATCGCCAGCGGGATGGATTCGCCCAGGACCGGCTTTATCATCACGGTGACGCTGGGAGCGGTCACCGGGTTCGGGACCCTGGCGTTCGTGATCCATCTGCTGCGACGGCTCCCCCGGCTGCGCCAGGCGCTGCACGTGACCAAGGACGCCATGCCGGATACCTCCGAACTCGCCGCCGCGATCGAGAGCGGAGAGAGCCAGGAAGGAGGCGCCCAATGACGAAATGGAATCGCAGGGCCGCCCTGGCCGTCCCGGCCGTCTCGGCCGTCCTGTCCGCCTGCTCTCCCCGGGACACGCGGCCGCCGGCATCGGAGGCCGCCCAGCCTCCGGCACGCACCGACAGCCTCGTGCTGGTCCTGCCCGACGGCGGCGGGGTCTGGTTCACTCCCGGGCGGCCCGACACCGCGGCCGACGGGACGGTCTGCGAGGAGCACCTGCTCGAGATCCGGCACAGCACCAGCCGGACCCCCGTTCCGCTGCTCTACACCCGGGGCCGCCCCGAGATCGTCAACGACACGCTCATCCGGGCGGCGATCTACCGCCACTGCCAGCCGGGAGACGTCTACCTGGTGAACCTCAGGACCGGATTCCCGGTGCGGGAGCGCTGATGCGGACCGCCTCGCCCGCCCGCTGGCTGATGAGCCTCGTGGCCCTGCTCGGCGCCGGGGGCGGGAGCGCGCGGGCCCAGGGCCTCGAGTTCGAGGTCGGCCGCCTGTTCGAGACGCCCGACTGGAACATCTACCGCTTCGGCTACAGCGCCCCGATCGCGGGTCCGCTGGGCTACAGCCTGGCGGGAACCCACCTGGGTGAGACCGGCAGCGGCGGCGCCGGCCTCTGGGGGCCGGACCTCACGCTCTCGCTCTTCCGCGGTGGCCGGCCCGGGCTCTACCTGCTGGGCGGCGTGGCGGGCGGGCTCGCCACCGGCGACGGCGACCGGCTGTGGGGGTCATGGGTGGCCGGGCTGGGCTACGAGATCCGGCCGGCCGGATTCCTTTCCCTGGCCGCCCGGGCCAACTGGCGCAACATCGGCTACGAAGGCACCCGCGAAGGCGTGGAGTTCGGGGTGCACCTGGGGGTGCTCTTCGGCGGCGGCGGGAGCGGTCCGTCACCCAGCCGGGCCCGATCGCTCCCGCCGATCATCCCGCCGGGGACCTCGGACGATACCCTGGCCGCCATCCGCGGCACAATCGAGCGCTCGGGCGTGGGCGGGTCCAGCGCGGAGACCATCACCGCGGTTCTTTCGACGGCCGTGAGCGCGATGGGCACTCCCTACAAGTGGGGCGGCAACGGGGCGGAGGACGGCGGGTTCGACTGTTCCGGCCTGATCCAGTACGCCTATGCCACCCAGGGGATCTCGCTCCCGCGCCGCAGCGTGGACCAGGCCCGCCAGGGCGAACGGGTCGAGAAACGGCTCGACGCGCTGCTCCCGGGAGACATCCTCGCCTTTTCCAACAAGGGCGGTCCGGTGACCCACGTGGGGCTGTACCTGGGCGAGGGCCGCTTCATCCACAGCGCCAACGACGGCGTGCAGATCAGCCGGCTCAGTGCGGACGATACCTACGGGCGGTGGTGGTGGAGACGGTGGGTGGGGGCGAGGCGAATTGTACAGTAAGCAGTAAGCAGTAAGCAGGAAGCAGTGAGCGGGAAACAGTGAACGGGGCTGGCTTCTCCATCGAAATGGTGAAACCAGCCCCGTTCACTGCTCACTGCTCACCGCTCACTGTTCACCGACTAGTCGTGCTTGTCATGGTCCATATGCTGCATGTCGTGCCCTTCGTGGGCCCGGTGTCCCCTGACCCGGAGTGAGACCAGGTCCTTCTCCAGGATGGGATCGTTGGGGTCCAGCCTGGGCCATTCGGCGAAGTCGTCCGGCGTGAAGAGCCCGACGATTTCGGCCATGGCGCCGTTGATGATGGTCTCGCCGGTCGGATTGTCGTAGGTCCCGACGACCCGGTAGCGGCGGCCCTGTTCCAGCTTGAGGCCCCGGCCGCTGACCCCGAAGAGCTTCCGCTCCACCTTGCTGACCTTGCCGGCGGCGTCCCGGGTCGACTTGACTTCGGTCAGCGTCTTGCCGGTTTCGACATCCTGCAGCACCACCTTGACGCCGTAGTCGTGCATGTGGCCGCTCACGCCCAGCAACCGGCCGGAGATCGGCATGGTGAATTCCCAGGCCTTGGTCGAAAGGCCGGCCGGGACGTCGAAGGTGTTGGTCCCGCCGACGGTGAGGTTCACGTCCATGTAGATCGGCAGGGCATCCAGCGGCCGGGGGTTCTGGTTGGTGGGCATGTACAGCATGACCACCCGGAGGGTGACGTCGTCGAGGTCCCGGCCGGTATCGTTGTGCCAGGCGACGTACATGCCCAGGTCGGTGCCGGCCTTGAGCGGGACGCCGATGCTCTTGGGGATGGAGGCGTCTTCGGTCTCGGTGCCCACACCCATCAGCCGTTCGACCGCGTGGTAGAGCAGCTGCCGCCGGTCGAAGTTCACCATGATCATGTGATGCATGATGTGCCGGGGCAGGGGATTGCCCGCCTTGTCCAGGGCCTCGATCCGGAAGCCGCGGAACCAGCCGTCGACCGGCCAGGTGAAGCGGCTCAGCGGTGTGTCGTGGGATGCCCCCATGTCCATCATGGCGTGATTCTCCATGGGGGGCATGTTGGGCAGGTTGTACGTGCCCGTGGTGATGATCACCTCGTGGCGGGACGAGTCGATCGTGACCGTGGTCATGGGGTCCTGCGCCCGGGCCGCGGTGGCGGTCAGGGCGAAGGCGGCCGCGCCGGCCAGGAGGGAAGCCTTCAGCGACATCAGTATCTCCAGCGGTTGAGAGCCAGGGGGGACCCGGGGCCGCTATATTGCGGCCGCTCCTGGGTGCCCGTCTTGTTCAGCGGCGGTGTGCCCGCGCGAATGCCGGCGTTGCGCCCTGTCGGTTTGCGATAGTAACAGTCGCCGTTCGACGGCGGTTCCGTGCTGGGACGGAAACTCTAGCTGCCCTCCTGCAAAGTCAAGCGCACCATGCATCTGCTTCGCTCCGGGAATGTCACACTCCTGACCCTGCCGGCACTCATGGCCGGGCTCGCCGGATTCACCGGCCGGCTGGCCGC
>JBFXBG010000038.1:0-26106 GCA_050183505.1 Gemmatimonadales bacterium
CCGACCAGGGGCAAGACCATTTCCGCGGTCATTGAACCGCGGCCTCATTGAAGCCTCGCCCAAGGGATACATTACCGGCCCCTCCGGGACATTTCCGCGGTCATTGAACCGCGGCCTCATTGAAGCAGGAACTTCTGGAGGGCCGGCGACTGCTGCAGCATCATTTCCGCGGTCATTGAACCGCGGCCTCATTGAAGCGGAGATGTCGCCCGACGCCTGCGCGCCAGCGACTCTATTTCCGCGGTCATTGAACCGCGGCCTCATTGAAGCTCCTCCCTCGACCCGGTCGGCATCATCGGCGACGGTGATTTCCGCGGTCATTGAACCGCGGCCTCATTGAAGCTACAGCCCCCGCAACCACTTCGGCAACCCGCACAACATTTCCGCGGTCATTGAACCGCGGCCTCATTGAAGCCACTCCCAGGCGCGCGCCCTCGGCATGACGCTGCCGATTTCCGCGGTCATTGAACCGCGGCCTCATTGAAGCTTGCCGTTCCCGTTGGTCCCCGGCGTAGCCTCCGGGCATTTCCGCGGTCATTGAACCGCGGCCTCATTGAAGCGCCTCCTGGTGATAGGGGCCGCGTTCGGAGTCTTAATTTCCGCGGTCATTGAACCGCGGCCTCATTGAAGCCGCTCGACGGGCTCGTATGCTACCTCAAAGCCGAATTTCCGCGGTCATTGAACCGCGGCCTCATTGAAGCAGCTGCTCAACGCATTCGGGCTCGTGGGCGACGAGGATTTCCGCGGTCATTGAACCGCGGCCTCATTGAAGCAGGATCTTGAGCGCCGTCGGCTGCGGCGGTGGCCCATTTCCGCGGTCATTGAACCGCGGCCTCATTGAAGCAAGAAGTGGCTCCCTCGGGAGATGTACGATAAGAACGATTTCCGCGGTCATTGAACCGCGGCCTCATTGAAGCAGGAGGTGGTGTTCCGCGACGGCTCCTCCGAGGACCATTTCCGCGGTCATTGAACCGCGGCCTCATTGAAGCTCCGCCGCCTCGGGGTCCAGCACCGAACCGGAGCCATTTCCGCGGTCATTGAACCGCGGCCTCATTGAAGCATCTCCGCGTGCCAGCGACCAGACTGCCGATGCCAGCTGATTTCCGCGGTCATTGAACCGCGGCCTCATTGAAGCCGTACTCTTTTCCACGCTTACGCCTTCCGGTCCAGCATTTCCGCGGTCATTGAACCGCGGCCTCATTGAAGCTCAAGTGCGCGCGGATTTTCGCCGTGAAGTATGTCATTTCCGCGGTCATTGAACCGCGGCCTCATTGAAGCTGCTCTCCGGGGGTGTAGCGAATCCCGGTCACATTTCCGCGGTCATTGAACCGCGGCCTCATTGAAGCCCGCCTGGGGTGTGCCTACCAGTCCGCCCTCCTCGCCATTTCCGCGGTCATTGAACCGCGGCCTCATTGAAGCGGCGCCGCCGCGGCCGCGTTGGGCCTGGCCCCGATCATTTCCGCGGTCATTGAACCGCGGCCTCATTGAAGCCAGACAAAGCACACCCTGTAGGCGTCGTTGATCCGATTTCCGCGGTCATTGAACCGCGGCCTCATTGAAGCGTCACCTCGCGGAGCTTCTCCAGCACCCGGACCCGAATTTCCGCGGTCATTGAACCGCGGCCTCATTGAAGCGAGCCCGCGGTGAACATCGAGTACGGGGCGCGCTATTTATTTCCGCGGTCATTGAACCGCGGCCTCATTGAAGCTACCAGGACGCGGAGATCCTGCTCTTCCGCGTCACGACATTTCCGCGGTCATTGAACCGCGGCCTCATTGAAGCATCGCCCACGCCTTCGCCCTGGAGTTCACCCGGTTTGGTGGACGGTTGGTGACTTGGGATTCACGCGGCATTTGCCATGAGCTTTTCGTAGTTGACCGGGGACTGCTGACCGAGGGAGGAATGCCGCCGGTGTGGGTTGTACCAGCCCTCGATGTAGCGGAAGATCGCCAGGCGGGCCTCGCTCTGGGTCCGGAACGAGCGCCGGTCGATGAGTTCGCACTCCAGGGTCGCAAAGAAGCTCTCCGCCATCGCATTGTCGTAGGCGCTGCCCACGGCCCCGCGGGAGGGCCGCACCCCCATCTCCTGACAGCGCTGCCCGAAGGCGAGCGCCGTGTACTGGCAACCGCGATCGGAATGATGAAGCACGCTCCGCGGTCGCCGCTGCGCGACCGCCATATGGAGCGCTTGGAGTACCAGCTCGGTCCGCAGGTGCGTCGCCATCGCCCAGCCCACGATCCGGCGGCTGTAGACATCGAGCACGATCGCGAGGAAGAGGAAACCGGCCCAGGTCGGCACGTAGGTGATGTCCGCCACCCAAAGCTGATTCGGCGCCGTCGCGGTGAACTGACGCTGAACGAGATCCGCGGCGGGTGTCTCGACCGCTCCCCGCTTGGTGGTGCGGACCCCGCGCCGGCGGCTCACACCCACGAGGCCGGCGGCCCGCATGAGTCGCGCGACCCGCTTCTGCCCGACGAAGAGGTCCGCTTCCTCCCGCAAGTCCTTCCAGAGCCGGGGCGCCCCATAGGTGCCATCGGAGCGCTGATGAAATTCCTTCAGCTTGGCGAGCACTGCGGCATCGCGCTGCGCGCGGGCCGACGGGCCCCGCTGGCGCCACGCATAGAAGCCGCTCGGGGAGACCCGGAGGGCGCGACACAGCGTCGCGACCGGGTAGACGGCCTGGTGGTCCCTCACGAACCCGTAGACCCGTTGGGGATCGTGCCGGTCTCCCTGGCGAACCAGGCCGTTGCTTTTGACAGGATCTCACGCTCGAGCTTCAGCTGCCGATTCTCGCGCCGCAGCCGCGTCATTTCTTCGCGCTCCGCCGTGGTCAAGCCGTCGGTCCGCTGGCCAGCATCCCGCTCAGCTTGCTTCATCCAGCTCCGGATGGGTCTGGGCCGACGGCTCGAACTCCTTGGCCAGGGACTCCGGGCTCCTGCCAGCCCGGACCAACTCGATCAACTGCCGGCGAAATTCCGGTGGGTAATTCCTTCGTGGTCTCGGCATCGGGACTCCTTTCCCCCAAAAGGGGACGTGTCCACCAAACCGGGTGAACTCCAGTCGGGAGATTGCTCCGGCACCAGCGAGTGTCCGCGCCATGACGATGCGGGGCGCTACGCCTCGGCCCCATCCCCGTCGGTCCGCCGCCGGCCGGGGGTAATGAGTTCAAGCCATGCGGGGCCCGCTCCATCCCGGTGCGGGGTGCTGGCCGCCTCCGTCCGCAAGCTGGCCCTAGCGTCCGCCGGTACGCCCGCACGGCAGATCGCAGCGGGTGCCTCGCCGTCGCCGGTGTCATCCCCCATTCACCCGCCGCCAGAGGCGGCGGAGCAGCGATCCCCGACCGGCGTGCCGCCGGTCCGAGGCGTCCACCGCCGGAGGTGCCGTCCAGCCCGAACTCACCCACGCCCACCAGCTCTCCGCCGTTGGGTATCGTGCCAGCGACCGCTCGACCTGTTCCCGGAGTGTGGTGTCCGCAGGACGCTCCGCCGGGGCCAGCTCCAGCCAGCGGGCCAGCGCGGCGCGCCAGAGGACCGAGCCGGGGAAGGGAAGCTCGATGCGATCGCGATCCCAGAAGATGGCCACCGAGACGGGGTCATCCGCGCCCGCCGTGGGGGCCAGCGTCACCATGTGGGCCAGCGGGAGGAAGGGAACCCGCTGGATCCCCTCGTCCTGCGCTTCCAGCGACGCGGCCGGGCGCTGCACCTGGGCATCGGCCACGGGTCACGCTCCCTCCGGAAACACTTCGCGGTAGACATCCTGCCCATGACTCGTGGCCGTCGGTTCGCCGGGCCGAAGCCGGTATGTCCGGGTGCCGTCGGGCCGGCGTTCGGCCCGCAGGCACAGCGTGTCACGGGCCCGCCCGCTCGTCATCGTCCGGGCGAATCCGTACAGGTGGGTAACGAAGACCACCCGCACCCCGTGCTCCCGCAGGGCCGTGACCGCCTGCAGTGCCAGCTGAGATCCGTCCCGTTCGGTGGTGGCGGCGAACGATTCGTTCAGGAGGAGCAGGGCGCCGGGCCGCAACCTGTCGACGATGTCGCTGAATCGGCGCAACTCGTCGTCGAGCCGGCCGTGGCGGAGCATCGGGTCCTCCTCCCGGGCGGCATGGGTCTGGAGGCCGCGGCACAGCTCGGCCTCGAAGGTGGCCGCGCCGACGAACATGCCCGCCTGCATCATTAATTGGGCCTGACCGATCGCCCGCAGGAAACTGGATTTGCCGCCCTGATTGGCGCCGGTGACGAGGATCAGGCCGCGGCCGCCGGCGTCAAATGCATTGGCCACCGGCGGGCGGCCCAGTCGGAGCGCCAGCGCCACGTCGTAGAGGCCCGTGCCGTGGAACCGCCCGGCACCGGGGGGCTGGGGCTGCGGCATGGCGATCCGTGCCCCCAGGCCGCTCAGCCGATGGTACAGATTGACCGCGCCGCAGTGAAACCCCAGCTCATCCCGAAGCGTGAGGAACCAGGCGCCGATTTCCTCCGCCGCGACCTCGGCGGCCGCGGCCGTGGGAGCGAGCGCGCCGGCGCGCAACGCGCGCAGCGCCCGGGCACCCTCTTCATCCCCCTCATCGAGCCGGATGGTGATCCCCCGGGCCCGGCCGGCGGGTAACCCCAGCCGCGCCAGAAACCCGGCCGGCGGCGACGGCCGGCGCAGGACCAGCTCGGTGCCGCGGTTGCCGGTGCCGAGTCCGGCACTCGCCGTGCTCCCGATCTCGCCGGTCTGCCCGGCCAGCGCGGTGAGTTCGGCCCTGGCCGACGCGAGGTACTCCGCCGAAAACTCGCGTTGCACCAGGGCGAAGAACGCCCGCCAGCCGGACGCCCGGAAGCGGTGGGCTTCCCGGTCGGCCACCTCGCGAATCCGCGCCAGCACGCCGAGTTGGTCCTGCAGGATCGCGAGGGCGTGCCGCAACCGCTCCAGGCGGTCCGGGTCACGGAACCCGGCGGCCCCCCGGGTGTGGGTGCCGGCACCCAGGCAAGCGACCTCGTAAAGCGTGCCCACGACGCCGGGATTCCGGAGCGCGTCCTCCACCAGTGGCAGCCGGTAGCGGACCGTCTCCAGGCCCGCGTGCGGGGCGGCGAGCAGAACCCTCCTGGCGGCCGCCCGGATCGCGGGATCCGATCCGCCCATGGCATCCAGCAGCAGGTCCAGCCCCAGATCCTGAAGCAACGGCGGGTCAGGCTCGGCGCCCGACGCGACCGCCTCCGGGTCCGCTTCGGGGTTCAACAGCCCGACTCTCATGGCCGTCCCTCCAGCCGGCGGTCGAGCCAGTCCCGGGTGACCCGGAACTTCTCGGCCAGCGCCAGCGCGAACGCCAGCCCGTCGGCGGGCCGGCGGGCGAAGCGGTAGGTGCGGATCTCCGGGTCGTCCGGATCCACGCCGCCCACGAGACTCACCGTCTTCTCGTCGAACCCGCCCAGTTCGTCCAGGAACGTGACCCAGACCGCGAGCAGGTTCCGTCGCGACAGTTCGCCCAGCAGCTTCCTGCCGAGGTACAGGGCATCGGTCGAGGCGGTCGCGGCCGCGAACTCGTTCACGATGACGATGCTGTCGCGGGTGGCCTGTTCGAGGATCCGGCGGATGCGGACCAGGTCGTCCAGCAGCCGGCCCCGCAGGCTCGCGACCGACTCCTGCCGCTCGAAATGAGTGAACAGGCGGTCGAACCGGGCGAGTCGCGCGCCGGTGCCGGGGACCGGACAGCCGAGGGCCGCCAGATAGTGCAGCTGCCCGAACATGCGGGCGAGTGTGGTCTTGCCTCCGTGATTGGGACCGGTAATCACGGCGATCCGCTCGCGGCCCGCCAGGTGAAGGTCATTGGTGACCACGGTCCGGCCCTCCGCCGCCCGGGCGACCGCCAGCGCCAGATCGAATCCGTCCCGGCTTTCCACCTCCCGGCGGGTGGTGATCTCGGGATAGCAGAAGGGGAGCCCCATGACCCGCAGGCGGTCGGCCAGCTTCAGGTAGGCGAGATAGAACCGGACCTCGCGATCGAATCGGACGATGGCCGGGTCGAGGAAGGCGCCCTGGGCGGCGGCGGAGCCGGCGAGGGCCTGGAACGTGGCGGGATGCAGCCGGGCGACTGCGTGGAGGATCCGGCGCTCGAGGCGATCGAGCGGCCCGGATGCCGTCCGGAGGGGGGCGGCGCGGCCCCGCGTCCGATCGGGAGGCTGGAACTTTCGGAACGCCGCAAGGAACCCCGCCGCCTGATCCGGTTCACCCCGGAAGGGCAGCACCGTCACCTCGCCCGGAGCGAGTCGGAGCAGGTAGCGGATGGATCCCGCTTCGGCCAGCAGTCGCCGGGTGTCGGCCGCGAGCGATCGGAACGCGGGCGAGCTGCGGTAGGCGGACAGCCGGGCGCCGGCCGCCTGGAGCCCGCGGGACCGCGGGCCGTGGCGGGGGAGGGCAGTCTCGAGGGCCATGATCGCCTCGCAGTAGACGGCGGCCGCGTCGAGGCGCCGGCGCGCGGTTTCCTCGGGGGGCGCCCCGGGCTCCGGCGGTGCGAGGTGCCGGCGCGCGGAGGCCATCGCCCCGACGAAGGCTTCCACCGCGTCGCGCAGGGGGCGGCCTTCGAGGTCCCGCATGATGTCCTGGCGGAAGCGGATCGTGTCGGGATCGTCGAGCGGCTGCCAGAACACCGGCTCCAGGCCGGCGTCGACATCCAGGGCGGTGACGGCGCTCACCACCCGATCGAGAAGCAGGTCCCCGAAGCAGGCCGGCGGGTGTTCCGGATCCGGCGGGCCATCGCCGGCCGATTCCGGCCAGAGGAGGCTGACGCTGCCGGCCGGGTGGGCTTGCCCCGGTGGGGACGAGGGTGGCGGCGGCCCGGCGATGGTGGGACCGCCTGGGGCGGTGGTTACGAGGCCCTGTTGCACAAAAAGACTCCTCCGGTTGAGCGTCGGAGGAGTCATCAACTGCCGTCGGCAGCGGTTCCGGGCGAACTCCATCGCCTACGCGAACAGAATCCGCGTTCGCTTGGAATCTTTCCGGACTCGGGTGGATTGTCAACCCACCCGATGTTCGGCGACCAGGGCCTCGATCAGCGCCGCTTCGGGTGAGAGCAAGGCGTCGTGCAGCCGGTACCAGGCCCCGCCGGCCTCCACCATCGAGCACGCGGTGCCGGGACGGCCGTCCGCCAGCCGTGCGGCGGCGCGGACCCACCCGTCGCCCGCGGCATCGGGCGGCAGCCCGGCGGCGGCGATCGAGCGCCGCAGGATGCGCTCCATCCAGGGCCGGGAGAGAGGCGGCACCCGGACGACAGTGAAACGGGAGGCGATCCGCCTGACGGCGCCCATGGCATGCCGGTCGAGGGTCCGGGCGGCGGCGAGGTGGAGCACCCCCCGATCCATGGCGCGGCGGATCCGGGCTGCCCGGTGCGAGTGGATCCGCACCATGGGATCGACGACTTCGATGCCCGGTCTGGCGAGAGCCCGGATGAGGGCCGTCTTGCCCACGCCGGGACCTCCAAGGAGCAGCACGTCCTGGCGGGCGTCCAGCAAGGCGCCGATCCGCTCGATCAAGCCCGCCCGGCCCAGGAGAGTGGGCCGTCCCGGTGCGAGGCAGGCCGGCCCCGTCGCCGTGCGGGACCGATGCCCGGGCGTCATGTGTCGTCCGGTTGCAGCCCTTCGATCCGGTGCTGCCAGCGTTCGTCCTGCGCCATGTCGTGCGGGCGGTACATGATGACCTGGGCCCGTTCCAGGGTGACGAGGCCCCCATCGATCATGCCGTCCAGGTCGGGCAGCACTCCCTGGATCTCCTCTTCCCGGGCCACCACCTCCACCACCACGGGCAGGTCGAGCGAGAGACGCAGGATCTTCTCCGTGTGCAGCCGCGCGTGGGCCCCGAATCCGGTAATGCCGCGCAGCACCGTGGCTCCGGGAAAGTCCCGCTCCCTGAAGAAGTCGAGCAGCGCCTCGTAGAGCGGGCGCCCGTGGTATTTGTCCCGCTCGCCGACGAAGATCCGCATCAGCGTGCGTTCACCCTTGAACTGGTGGGCCATGATCGTCTCCTCCGGTGAGAATGCGGTGGTGGCGTCGGCGGCCCCCACCTCCCCGGTCCGGTCGATCACCGGATGAGGCCGGCCAGACCGAGGACCAGGAGCAGCGAGGCAAGGGCATACGCGAGATACGCGTTCAGCCGGCCGTGATGCATCCGCGCCAGGGTCCGCGCGAGCGGCAGCATGAGTCGCCGCGCCGGCCTTACGACCAGGCGGTCGCTCAGATAGACCCGCGCGTCCTCCCGCCGGATCGCGGTGCGGAAGTGTTCCGCCACGGTCTCGCGGGTGTCCTCGACCGTCGTGGGGCGGAAGATGGCGTGGAAGATGACCCGGACCGGATTGGAGAAGCCGGTGGCGGTGTAGGTCATCTCCGGGAGCAGGCGTCGCAGGCCGCCGTCCCAGCAGGGGCCCTGCCTCACCCGGCGCCGCCGCGCCAGCACCCCTCGGGTGAGCAGGAACGCCGCCAGCAGCGCGCCGAGCAGGAACGGCGCCAGGTATGCCGGGGCGGCGGCGAAGACGACCGGATTGGCCGGGCCGCCCCGGTGGAGAAGAACCAGCCCGGGGCCCGGAAGAACGCCCTCGCCCACCTGCGCACCCAGGTCGTGAAACTCCGCGGCGAAGGCGGGGGGAAGCTCGGCGTGGCCTTGCGCGCCGGCGAAGAACGGCGGCACCAGGGCCGCGACCGCGCTCTGCCCGGTCATCGGGCGCACCGCGCGGTCCAGGCCGCCGAGGGCCCAGGTCGGGAGGACACCCAGCAGCAGGCAGAGCAGGGCCAGGAAGGCCATCGGCGCCAGGGCCGTGGGACCGGGCTCGGTTGCCGCTTCCGCCTCCGGAGAGCGCGTCACCCCGAGGAATCCCATGGCGAAGAGCTTCACGAAGCAGGTCACGGCCAGGGCCGCCGTGAGGGCGAGCGCGGCGCCGCAGAGCGCGAAAACGATCTTCACCCCGCCGGAGGGGAGTTCGGCGCTGCGCAGCAGAGTCTGCAGGGCGAGCCACTCGCTCACGAACCCGTTGAACGGTGGCAGGGCGGCGATCGACAACACCCCGGCCAGTACCGCCGCCGCGGTCCGGGGCATCCGGCGGATGAGCCCGCCCAGCCGGTCGAGGTCCCGGGTTCCGGCCCGCTGCTCCATCGCGCCGCTGCCGATAAACAGGAGGGTCTTGTAGAGCGAGTGGTTGACGAGGTGGTAGAGCCCGACCGCATATGCCATGGCCGCGAGCACCGGGAGTCCCGCCGCGGTGAAGATGAATCCGCCGCCGAAGCCGGTTGCGATGATCCCGGCGTTTTCGATGGAGCTGTGGGCCAGGAGGGTCTTGAGATCGCCGGCGGTGGTGGCGTACAGGATGCCGACCAGGGCCGAGGTGGCCCCGACCGCCAGGGCGACGACCCCCGGAGCCAGCGACGCCGGGGGGACCAGGTCCGCATTCACCCGCAGAATTCCGTAGAGCCCCAGGTTGAGCGTGGCGCCGGCCAGCAGG
This sequence comes from Gemmatimonadales bacterium, assembly GCA_050183505.1. Classification (GTDB taxonomy): domain Bacteria; phylum Gemmatimonadota; class Gemmatimonadetes; order Gemmatimonadales; family GWC2-71-9; genus JBFXBG01. The sequence goes on from JBFXBG010000038.1 coordinate 9,467, forward strand.
GGAGCGAACCCGGCCGGCGCCGCGGTATAGGCACCCGGCAGCCAGAAGTTCACCGGTACCAGGCCTGCCTTCACGCCGAATCCGAAGAACGTGAACAGGAAGGCCAGCAGCCGGACCCCCTGGCCGAGCCCGGCCCCGGCCAGGCGGATGCGGTCGAAGTCCAGCGTGCCGGCGTGGGCCGCGAGCAGCAGCAGGCCGAGCCCGGCCGCCAGCGCCCCGGCCTCGCCTACGCCCAGCATGAGGAAGGCGGCGGAGCGGTGGGCCGCGGTTTCGTGCTCGAAGTTGACCAGCAGATACGCGGCCAGCGACATGATCTCCCAGGCCACGAGAAAGGAAAACACGTCGGCGGCCACGAGAATCCACCCGACCGACGCCAGGAGCGTGAAGTACAGCACCGCGAAGCTCCGGAGGCTGTAGCGCTCGGCCAGGCACGGAATGCTGCCCGCGGCGAAGAGCGAGGCCGGCAGCGCCACCAGCCCGGTTGCCAGCAGAAACAGGCCGGCGAGCGGATCGTGTTGCAGGCTGACCGGTCCGATCGCCGGAATGGACCAGGGAACCACGGGGGCGACCCGCGGCAGCACCAGGGCCTGGATGCCGAAGCCGATCAGGGCGAGCCCGGCGAGGCCGCCGCAGACGGCTAGGATCGAGGGACTCCGGCGCTGGGGGAGCGCGGCCGCCAGCACGACGCCGGCGGCACAGAAGACGAGGAAGAGGAGGAATCCTGCCCAGCCGGCGTTCACGTTACCGCCCTCCCCCCGGCACCGGCTGCCCGGGGTCCGAGACCGGCGCACGTCGGCCCGCCGCCACCAGGAGGCCGTGCAGAATGGCCAGCGGCGGCGGTGGCTGGCCCGGGACTTCCACGTCGACCGGGAGCACCCGGGCCACGCCGCCCTCGGAGACGAAACTCGGGCCGAAGATGCCGCCCGAAAGGGCGCAGGCACCGACCGCCAGCACCCGTCTCGGGGTCGGCATCGCCTGCCAGGCGCGCTCCAGCGCCGAGCGCATCTGGTCGGTCACCGGGCCCACCACCAGCAGGAGGTCCGCGTGACGCGGACTCGGCGTGATGAAGAATCCGAGCCGGTGCATGTTGTAGTAGGGATTGTTCAGCTGCCGGACCTCGGCCAGGCAGGCGCCGCAGTCTCCCGCATCCACCACCAGCACGTGGATCGAGCGGCCGAAGGCCGGCTCCAGCGGGCGGAACCGGGTCCCCGCCCCGGCCCACTCGACCCCGTCCTCCCAGGGCAGCGGGTCGGCCACGCCCCGGACGCAGCGGAAGGCGTGAACGCACCGGCGCCGGTCCACCACCAGCTGCCCGTCCCGCTCGATCAGCGCGCCGGTGGGGCAGCGGGAGGCCAGGCTCGCGGCCGCGGCCCGATTCACCCCGGCGGTTCCGGCCCGGGGCAGGCCGGGCGACACCCCCGGCGCGGTCTCGGGGGCGTCCGGATAGGCGGTGGTCCGGATGCCGGTCCGCAGTCCCTGTCGTATCCAGCGAGTCATGGTTCGGCCTCCCCCCGGATCAGCGGTCGTTCTCCGCCACGGACAGATCCAGGGTCGACAGAATGATGGGGAAATCCTGAAACGCAAACTGCTCCACGCTCAGGTGGAACCCCAGCCAGTTGGCGAACGAGGGGGGCATGATCCGGTAGCGAGTCACCGCGCCGTCCGGCCCCAGTCGCACCCAGTGGCAGGCGGCGCCGCGCGGGGCCTCGACCCACCCCAGCGCCCCACCGGAGGCCGGTGCGGGCACCGCGGCCACCGGCCCGGGCCGCAGGGCTGCCGCCGCCTGCTCCATGAGACGCACCGACTGATACGCCTCGGCGAACAGTACCCGCAGGCGGGCATAGCCGTCGCCTTCGTGTTCGACCGGCACCTCGAAGTCCATCCGGTCATAGCCGCCGTAGGGCTGCGCCACGCGCAGATCCCGGGCAAGCCCCGACGCCCGGGCCACCGGTCCCACCAGACCGAAGGCCCGCGCGTCGGCCTCGGCGATGTAGCCGACCTCTTCGAGCCGGTCCAGGAAGCTGCTGGAGAAGCGGAGCATGCCCTCCAGCCGGGCCAGCCGGTCCCGCGCTTCCCGGCAGCGGTGCAGGGCCGCGACACAGGCCTCGCCGGGCAGGTCGGTCGCGAGCCCACCCGGCGTCAACAGGCCGAACAGGTAGCGGTGGCCGGTGAGGGCGCCACAGGTTCGCAGCAGATCTTCCTCGACGATCGCCGCCTGGCTCGCGGCCACCGCCAGCGCGGTGGACTCGCAGATGCCTTCGATCGCGCCCGCGTGGTGGCGCAACCGTTCAAGCTCGGCGAGAAAGATCCGGAGCAGGGCCCCCCGCTCGGGGACGGCGGTCCCGCCGATGCGCTCGATCGCCCGGCAGCAGGCGAGTCCGTGGGCGAAGGCCGTGGTCGCGGCGAAGCGTTCCGCCAGCAGCAGCGCGTCCCCCGCCGGCCTCCCTTCGGCGATCTTCTCGATGCCGCGGTACTTGTAGAAGAGACGGGGCAGGGCGCGGGTCACGTCCTCGCCCACCGTCTCGAGCAGGAAGTGGGCCGACTCGGCGACCCCCGAGTACACCGGTCCGACCGGCATGACGAATGCGCCGGGGGCCTGCAGCACCCGGTGTGGCCGCCAGGCCGTATTGGGCCGGCGCTCTTCGACCGGCGTTCGGGCGCTGAAGCGGCGGCGCATCGGCTCCACGCCCTCCTGCCAGGCGTCATCGTGCAGCACGAAGTCGCCCAGGCGCGGATGACCCTCGAATGAGAGACCGAAGAGATCCTCCGCTTCCCGCTCGTGCCAGTCGGCCGCGTGGACCAGGGGGATCAGGCTGGGGAAAGTCCGCTGCTCCAGGGGCGCCCGGACGATCACGTGAACCCAGCCGGCCGCGGCGTCGCCGTAGAAGGCATACCGCAGCTCCCATTCGGTCTCGAGTTCTTCCACGACGAGGCCGGTGAACCCGTATCCCCACGTGCGGAAGAGGCGGCCGCAGAGCGGCGCCAGGACCCCGCGGTCGCAGTGCACCTCGGTCTCGCCCCGGCCGGGATCGTACCGGAGGGCGGTCCGGCCGGGCCATTCCGCCGCGAGGCGTTCGGCGAGTTCGGCCGGGGTCACGGGGTCGCCGCCGGGGTGATGGCGGCGGCGGCGCCCGCCAGGAGCGCGTGCAGCCAGCCGGGCTGGGCCAGTCCCAGGACCAGGACCGGAAGTCCCGCGACGATCAGGGCCAGGACGCACGCGGCCGGGAGCCGGCCGGACGCTTGTGCCGGAACGGATGCCGCCGCCGGCGAGCCGAAGACCATGCCGCTCACGTGGTACAGGATGCCGAAGAACGCCATGGCGATGAATCCGGTCAGGAGCCCGGTGGCCACGTACTGGTGCAGCGCCAGGCCCGAGCGGATGATGGCGAATTCGCCGAGAAAGACCGCCATCGGTGGGGCGCCGCCGATGGCGAGCGCGCCGAAGAGCATGGCCGCGCCGGCCACGGGGGAGGTCCGGATCAGCCCGCGCACCGCGGGGATCTCGCGCGTTCCCAGGAGGAGCAGCGCCGCGCCCGCCGCGAAGAAGCAGAAGGACTTGGTGAGGCTGTGTGCAATCAGCTGCAGCATCGCTCCGGTGCGCGCTCCGGCGCCGCCCAGGCCGGCGGCGGTGCACACGATTCCCATGTGCTCCACGGTGGAATACGCAAAGAGCCGCTTGTAGTCTCGCACCTGGAGCAGGAGGACCGCGGCCGTCCCGGTCGAGAGCAGGCCGACGGCCTGGAGCCAGCCGTCCAGGCGGCCGGCGGGCAGCAATGGGAGCAGGCGCAGGATGCAGTACAGCGCCGCGGTGGTCTTCACCCCCGAAAGCAGGGCGCATACCGGCGAGGGCGCCTGGCTGTGGGCATCGGGCAGCCAGGTATGCATCGGGACGAGCCCCACCTTGGTGCCGAAGCCGACCAGGATGAACAGGAAGGCCGTCAGCACCAGGGTCGGCCGCATGAGCGGTGCGACCGCCCGCAGGCCTTCCCAGCTGTAGTGGCCGCCGCCCGTCTCGGCCTGGGCCCAGAACAGCAGGAAGAAGCCCACCAGTGCGATCGCCGCCCCCATGAACATGAGGGCGATGTATTTCCAGGCGGCTTCGAGCGCCGCCTGAGTATTGTCGAAGGCGACCAGCAGGACCGAGAAGACGGCGGTGAACTCGATCGCGATCCAGACCAGCGCCGGCTGCGCCAGGACGGGCACCAGGGCCAGCGCGAAGACGAACAGGTTGAACTGTACGCAGTAGGCCCGGACCCGGGCCGGGCTGGTGCCGTGCGCGTCGAGGTAGCCCCAGGAGAAGAGCGCGGCGGTGGCCGCGACGAAGGTGACTACCAGCAGCACGACGGCGCCGAGCCCGTCCAGCTCGATCCAGCCCGGGATCGCGATCAGCGGCCCCCCGCCGGCCACCAGCACGCCGGCTGTCGCGGCAAGTCCGAAGGCCAGGCCGGCCGCGGCGAGGGTCACCGCCGGGGCGAACCGCCGGCCCAGCGGAGCGAGCGAGAGCGGCGCCGCGACGAGCGGCAGGACCGGGGCCAGCAGCGGATTCATGGCCGGCCATCCTCCTGCAGCGAATCGAGCCGGCCCACTTCGGTGGTCCCGATGTGTTCGTGCACCGTCCGGGTGAGGAGCCCGACGACGAAGACCAGGATCAGCACGTCGAAGGCGATGGCGACTTCGGCGAGAAGCGGCATCTCGGGGGCCACCGCGATGCCGGCGAAGAAGGCGGCATTCTCCATCGCCAGGAGACCGAGAAAGAGCGGGACCGCTTCGCGGCGCACCGCCGCGGTGAGCCCGCCGATGAAGAGCCCGGCGAGCCCGATGGGCAGGTTGACCCGGGCGCCGGGCGGCGGCGTGCCGGCGGCGAGCAGCGGCAGGGAGGCCAGGAAGCCCGCCAGGGCGAACCCCAGGGCCAGCAGCAGCGCGGCCGGGATATTCAGGACCTGGACCACCTCCCGCCGGGTGTAGACCTCCTCGGGCAGCAACCGGCGCAGCAGCCGGGGGATGAGCAGGACCTTGGTCAGCAGGTCGACCGCCCCCACGACCGCGAGGTCCCGGTTCTGTCCCAGCGCGCTCAGAAGAAAGGCCGAGGCGGCGAGAAGGAGCGAGAGCGTCACGAACAGCCGGACGCAGGCCTGCACCTGTCGCACCGCGACCAGCCCGAACCCGGCCAGCAGGAAGAGTCCGCCGACCAGGGCGTTGAGGCTCTCCAGCCACGCGGCGGCACCGGACATGGAGGCGGCCTCAGAAGGCGAAGAGCCGGGTGATCATGGCGGTCACGGAAGTGACGAACGCGGCCCCCAGAAACTCGGCGATCCGGAACAGCCTCAGCTTGGCCAGCGACGATTCGATGGCCACCAGCACCAGCAGGAAGACCAGGATCTTGAGCAGCACCAGCGGGACGGCGAGCAGGACCGCGCCGAGGCGCTGCTCGTGGGCCAGCCCCCAGGGCGTCACCAGCACGTTGACCAGGATACAGAGCAGGACGAAGAACTTCATGTAGCCGCCCCACTTGACCAGGGCCAGGCCGGGACCCGAGTACTCCAGCGACCGGGATTCGTCGATCATCGCCAGCTCGAAATGTCCGGTCGGGTTGTCGACCGGCAGCCGGCCGCCCTCGGCCAGGATCAGCATCAGAAACGCCAGGACCAGCAGCACGTGCGACGGCTCGAAGAACCCGGCCGGGGGCGTCGCCCAGCGCTGCTGTACGATGTAGGGAATGGTCGAGCCGGCCACGAACGAGATCGTGAAGAACACGATCATGAACACCGGCTCGGCCAGAAATCCGACCATCCGCGTGCGGCTGGCCCCGACCGGCCCGTACGGATTCCCGGTGTCGACCGCGGCGAGCGTCGCGAAGAAGCCACCCAGCGCGAGGATGAATCCGCCGCCCAGCATGTCGCCCATGAAGGCGAGGAAGAGGGGATAGTCGGTGAGCACCGGAATGAGGGCCGTCACCGCCAGCGGCGTCACGAACACCAGGTAGGGCGTAAACCGGAAGATCCAGGACGCCCGGTCCGACAGGACCTGGTCCTTGTGGAGGAGCTTCCAGAGATCGCGGTAGGGCTGCAGGACGCTCGGCCCCCGGCGGGATTGCACCATTTCCTTCAGCCGGTTGGTCACCCCGGCGACGAGCGGCGCACAGACCAGCGTCGTCAGGATCTGGATCAGGTTGAAGAGGATCCGGTCTCTCATCTCGCGCGCCCTCCACGCGGACCCACCCGGCGGCCGCAAAAAGACTCCTGTCGGCCCGGGGAGGGCCGAAACAGGAGTCATCAACCGCGGCATCGCGCGGTGGTTCGGGTGAACTCCATCACCCACGACCTGCCGCCTAGAGTACGGCGCCATGGCGCCGACGTCAAGCACCTTGACGCGAAGGCCCGGCCCGGTGTAGCGTCCCGGTCGACGGAACGGCGATGGAGTTCGCCGGTTCAATTACCGCCCCCGTGCGGTTGATGACTCCTGCCCACGGCCTCCGGCCGGGCAGGAGTCTTTCTCATTGGTTGGCCACAGCCGGAGGCGAGGATGCCGATGACGCCGGATTCGAACGCGCGCGCCCGCGCTCAGCGGTTCATCATCATGCTCGGCACGGTGAGTCTGTTTGCCGACATGACCTACGAGGGCGCGCGCAGCGTGAACGGCCCCTTTCTGGCCGTGCTCGGCGCAAGCGGTACGGTCGTGGGCGTCGTGGCCGGCGCCGGTGAACTGCTCGGCTACCTGATCCGTTTCCTTTCAGGCCGCTGGAGCGACCGCAGCCGCCGATACTGGCGGATCGTCGGCGTGGGCTATGCAATCAATCTGGTCGCCGTCCCGGCGCTGGCGCTGGCCGGCGGCTGGCCGGTCGCGGCGGGACTGATGGTGACCGAGCGCGTGGGGAAAGGGATTCGCACCCCGGCGCGTGACGTGCTGCTGGCCGGGGCCGCGGGGGAGATCGGAACCGGCTGGGGATTCGGCCTGCATGAGGCGCTGGACCAGGCCGGCGCCGTCCTGGGCCCCCTGCTCCTGGCGGCCGCCCTCACCGGGGCCACCGGCTACCGCCCCGCGTTCGCCCTCCTCGCCATCCCCGCGACGCTGGCCCTCGCCAGCCTCGCCGCCGCCCGGCGTTGGGCAGGCGCCCCGGTGGCGGCGGACCTGCGCGCGGCCCCGCCCGCTCCGGCCGGCGGGTTCGGGCGGGCGTACCGGCTCTATCTCGGTGCCGCCGGCCTGGTCGCCCTGGGGTTCGCCGATTTTCCGCTCATCGCCTACCACCTGGAACGCGCCGGGGTGCTGGCCCCGCCGCTGATCCCGTTGTCGTACGGGCTGGCCATGCTGGGTGCGGCCGGAGCGGCCCTGGGGCTGGGCAAGGTCTTCGATCGGATCGGCCTGGCCCTGCTGGCGCCGGTCACGCTGGTCACCGCCCTGGCCGCGCCGCTCGCCTTCCTGGGCGGAGCACAGGCCGCCGTCGCCGGCGTGGTGCTCTGGGGGATGGGCATGGGGGCGCATGAGTCGGTGATGCGCGCCGCCGTGGCCGAGATGGTCCCCGCCGGACGGCTGGGCTCGGCCTTCGGCACGTTCAATGCGGTTTTCGGCACCGCCTGGTTTGCCGGCAGCGTGACGCTCGGCGTGTTGTACGACCGGACCGTCACCGGCCTGGTCGCCCTTGCGGTCGGGGCCCAGCTCGCGGCCATCCCCGTCCTGCTCGCCGCCGCTCGCGCCCGGCGGCGCGAGGCGGTCGAGGCGGCCGCGTGAGTCAGGCCTTCCGGTCGATCCTCTTCCCATCGGGCGGGGAGCCCGGGCCGAACGCCCGCGCTCCCGCCTGCTTCGAGGATCTCAATCTGGGCCCGGTGGTCGAGGCCGCGATCGACGCGTACCGGGACTACGATCTGGCGGCCTTCTTTTGTACCCCGCTCGACGATCCCGCCGCCATCGGGTACCGGCAGGAGGTGCTGCGCGAGCTGGAGGATCCGGAGCCGGCCTCGGTCCTCTCCGCGGCCACGATGGACTTCCGGACCATCCGCGCCTGCCTCCGCAGCGCCGGCGAATACGACTACCCCTGGGAGGGGGAACGCTGGTTTCTGCGGGCCATCGAGCACTATGCCCGTGCGGTCCGGGACCTCGAGGCCGGGCTCACCGGGTGCGACCTTCGTTCGGCTGGCCTCCGGGGATTCCGCGAGTATGTCTCCCAGTACGCCGCCACTGCCGGATTCACCACCTTGGCCCGGGAAGCACCCAGGATTGCCGCGGAGCTCGGCGCCCTCCGGTACAATCTCCGCATCGACGACAACCGGGTCACCGTGCTGCCCCGGCGCGGCGAACCCGACTTCGCCGCCCTGGTCCTGGAGGCGTTCGACCGGTTCCGGCGCGCCCCGGTGCAGGACTACCGGACCGATTTCGCCGACCCCGGACGGCTGAATCACGTCGAGGCGCAGATTCTCCAGGGCATCGCCCGGCTGCATCCGGCGACGTTCCGCGCCCTGGCGGAGTTCGTGGCCGCGCACACGGAGTTCATCGATCCGGTCCTCGCCCGGTTCGATCGCGAGGTGCAGTTCTATCGGGCCTGGCGCGCCCTCGTTCACCCGCTCGAGGCGGCGGGCCGGCGGTTCTGTTATCCCGGGTTCACTCCCTCGCCGGGAGCGGTCGAGATCCGGGAGGGGTTCGACCTCGCGCTCGCCCTGCGCCTCGGCCCGGCCGGGCCGGTGGTCTGCAACGACCTGGCCCTCGATGCGTCGGAGCGCATCGTGGTAGTGAGCGGGCCGAACCAGGGAGGCAAGACGACCTATGCCCGCATGGTCGGCCAGGTGCACTACCTGACGCGGCTGGGATGCAGCGTGCCCGCCCGATCCGCCCGGGTTCCGGTCTGCGACGGCGTGTACGCCCACTTCGAGCGCCGCGAGGATCCGGGGAGCCTCCGCGGCAAACTGAAGCAGGACCTGGAGCGCATGCGTGAGATCCTCGCCCGGGTGACGCCGGCGAGTCTGGTCCTGGTGAACGAGCCCTTTGCGTCCACCACCCTGGCCGACGCGCTCTACCTGAGCCGCCGGGTCCTGGAACGGCTTACGGAATCGGGGCCGCTGGTCGTCTGGGTGACCTTCCTGGACGAGCTTGCCGCGTTCGGGCCGGCCACGGTGAGCCTCGCCAGTGCGGTGGACGTCGCCCACCCCTCGCTTCGGACGTTCCGATTCGAGCGCCGGCCACCGGATGGCCTGGCCTACGCCCATGCCGTCGCCGAGAAGTATGGACTCACCGCGGCATGGCTCGTTTCCGGCCCGGTGGAATGAGACCTCATCTGCTCGACCCGCTGGGGGAGGCGCCGCCCGGCGCGGCGCCGGGGAGTCTGGCGGACGCCCTCATCCACGATCTGGACCTCGACATCGTCCTGGACGCGATGGCCGCTGGCGATGCCCGGATCCGCGAGGTGGCGCGGTCGGTGGTGCTCGGAAGCCCCGGGACCTCGCTCGAGGCAATTCGACACCGACAGGCTGTGCTGGAAGATTGTCTCCGGGCACCCGAGGCCTTCCGGGCGCTCTACCGGCTGGCCACGGAGGCGATCGAAGGCCGGCGGCGCCGGTATGGCGGGTACTTCGGCCGCTCGCCGAGCGGGCTGCTCTACGGCGCGATCGAGACCCTGAGCGCGTTCCTCGAGGTACTGCGTGAGGTGCGCGGGGTGGCCGAAGCCTGGGCGCCCCGGTTCCACTCGCCCGGGCTCACCGCCCTCTGCGCCGGTCTCCGCCGGGAATTGGCGGACGCGTGGCTGGCGCAGGCGGCGCGGTACCTGGACCTGCTCCAGTTTCGCCACGGCATGCTGGTCGGCGCGTCGCTCGGCCGGCGCAATGAAGGCGTGGATTACATCCTGGAGCCGCCGCCCGCCCGGCCGCCCTGCGGGCTCCTCCGGCTGTTGCGAGGGGAGCGGGAGGGCTTCACCTTCCGGATCGCCGAGCGCGACGACGCCGGGGCGCGGGCGCTCTCCCACCTGCGCAATCGCGGGCTCGATTCGGTCGCCAACGGGTTGACCCAGGCGGCGGACCACGTGCAGGGCTTCTTCGAGGCGCTGCGGGACGAGACCGGGTTCTATCTGGGATCTCTCAACCTCCACGCCCGCCTGACGGCGATCGGCGTGCCGATCGCCATGCCGGTGCCGGAGCCGATCGGGTCGGGCCGCCTCCGCTGCCGCGGGCTCGCCGACGTGAGCCTCGCGCTCCGGACCGGGCGCGCCCCCGTTGGCAACGCGTTCGAGGCCGACGGCCGGACCCTGCTGATCATTACCGGGGCCAATCAGGGCGGGAAATCCACCCTGCTGCGCAGCCTCGGGCTCGCCCTACTCATGATGCAGAGCGGGATGTTCGTGGGGGCAGAGAGCTGTCGTGCCGCGCTCTGCTCCGGACTCTTCACCCACTTCACCCGGGAGGAGGACGCGACCATGACCCGGGGCAAGCTGGAGGAGGAACTGGCCCGCCTGCGGGCCATCGTGGACGCGTGCGCCCCGGGAGCGTGGCTGCTGCTGAACGAGTCGTTCGCCGCGACCAACGAGCGGGCAGGCTCGGCCCTGGCCCGGGAGGTGGTGCTCGCCCTGGTGGAGCGCGGGCTGCGGGTCGGGTTCGTGACCCACCTGTACCTGTTCGCGCATGCGATGTTTGCGGAGGGTCGGGCGGATACCCTCTTCCTGCGCGCCGAGCGCGGACCCGGCGGGGCCCGCAGCTATCGGGTGACGCCGGGGGAGCCGATGGAGACGAGTTACGGGCAGGACGTGTTGCGCGAGGTCTTCGGGCCCGCGGCCCGCCCCCCGGAAGGAGACCCTCGATGCAGCCGGTGATTCATGCGCTCCGATCCCGGGAAATCCTGGATTCCCGCGGGAACCCCACGATCGAAACCGACGTACTGCTGACGGACGGCACCATGGGAAGGGCCGGCGTCCCGAGCGGCGCCTCGACCGGCTCGGCCGAGGCGGTCGAACGGCGTGACGGGGGCGAACGCTATCTGGGGAAGGGAGTCCGCTCGGCCGTCGCGGCGGTCCACGACCGGATCGCGCCGGCCGTCCACGGGCGGGATCCCCGGGACCAGCAGGGGCTCGACCGGATCCTGATCGACCTCGACGGCAGCGACGACAAGCACGTGCTGGGGGCCAACGCGATCCTCTCGGTTTCGCTGGCCTCGGCGAGGGCGGCGTCCCGGGTCGAGCGGCTTCCGCTCTACCGCTTCCTTGGCGGACCCGGCGCGTCCCGACTGCCGGTGCCGCTCATGAACGTCCTGAACGGCGGGGTCCACGCGGCCAACAATATCGAGGTGCAGGAGTTCATGATCGTCCCGCACGGATTCGACAGCTTCAGCGACGCCCTGCGGGCCGGTGCGGAAGTCTTCCATCGATTGCGCCAGGTGCTGGCCGGACGGGGCCACGGCACCGCCGTGGGGGATGAAGGCGGGTTCGCCCCGAACCTGGAAGGGGACGAGGACGCGGTCCGGCTGGTGCTCGAGGCCGTCGAGCGGGCCGGCTATCGTCCGGGCGACGAGGTGGCCCTGGCGCTCGACCCGGCCGCGAGCGGGTTCTTCCACGAGGGCGAGTATGTCATGCGGAAATCGTCCGGCGAGCGGTTTACCCCCGACCGGCTCATCGCGCGCTGGGAAGACTGGGTCGGTCGCTACCCCATCGTGTTGCTGGAGGACGGTCTGGCCGAGAACGACTGGCAAGGCTGGCGGCGCCTGACGCAGCGGCTGGGCGGCCGCATCCAGCTGGTGGGGGACGATATCTTTGTGACCCGCGCCGCGCTGCTGCGGCGGGGAATCGCCGAAGGCGTCGCCAACGCCGTCCTGATCAAGCCGAATCAGATCGGCACCCTGACCGAGACGCTGGAGACGATCGCGCTGGCCCGCCGGAGCGGGTATGGCCTGGTCATCAGCCACCGCTCGGGAGAGACGGGCGATACCTTTATCGCCGACCTGGCCGTGGCGGTGGGTGCCGGCCGGATCAAGGCCGGCAGCGTCTGCCGCGGCGAGCGGATCGCCAAATACAACCGCCTGCTCCGGATCGAGGAAGAACTCGCCGGGCGGGCGACGTTTCCGGGCTGGGGCGCCGCCTCCGGTCCGGGCCGGTCCGCCTGACCGTGCGAGAGGCCGCGGCGCGCCCGCGATCACCTGGAGGATACATGGAGTCTCTGCCGCTGACCGAGCCGCAACGGCGCCACCTGTCGGTGTTTCTCGAGGTGGTGGACGAAGGCATCGGCGAGCTGCTGCAGGCGATCGAGGCCCCGCCCCGGGCGGCGGGCGTCCTCGGACCCGAGACGAACGACTTGCCCCCGGGCTTCGCGCACGAGGCCGCGGGCGAGCTCGCCGGCGCGCGGCGACTGCTCCGCGAGCTGATTGGGCAGCTCGGGCTCGCGCCGGCGCCCCGATCCCGGCGCCAGCGGGTTCGGGCCCTGCTCTCGTCGATGATCGTCAATCTGGAGGATGCCGGCTCCCGCGGCCTGCGCGGCTACGGGCCCGTCACCGACGGAATCCGCCGGAATCTCGATCCGCCGCTGCAGGCCATTCGGTCCCGGCTGATCCGCGCCGCCGAGGCGCTCGATCGGCCCAGATGAGGCCTGAGGCCTGAGGCCCGAGGCCGGTTCGCCGGCCTCAGGCCGCCGGCACCATCGCATCCGGACGCCCGGTGCGGAGCACGGCGATGAGGCCGGCCTCCACCGGCGGCGGGAGTTCCCAGGCCCGGAGTGCAGCCACGGTATCCTCGACGGGGTAGGGGCGGCGATGCAGGGTCAGGCGGTCGTCCTCCAGGAGGGCATAGGCGGCCCGGGGATCGCCGTGCTTGGGCTGGCCCACGCTGCCGGGATTGATCAGCGTCCGGCCACCGACCTCCCGCAGTCCGGGCAGGTGGGTATGCCCCACCATGACGATCCCGGCCTCGATCCCGGCGAGTTCGGCCTCCCAATCCGGCGCATCCGGGGGGAGGTACCGAAACAGCGGATCGCCCGGTGTGGCATGGACGGCGAACACCAGGCGGCCGTCCAGTTTCCAGCCGGCGGTTCGGGGCAGCCGCCGGAGCCATTCGCGGTCCGCGGGGAGGACGTCGGTCTCTCCGATCCTGGCGGCGGCCCGGGCCAGCGGGGCGAAGGCCGGGCTTGCCCGCGGATCGTCCCCGCTCGCCAGCGCGTAATCGTGATTGCCGCGGATGGCCAGGCCGGCCCCACTCCGGATGAGGCCGATGCATTCCGCAGGGCGCGGCCCATAGCCAACGATGTCGCCCAGGCAGATCAGCCGGTCGTGGGGCTCCGCCAACACCGCCCGCAGCGCGGCCGCGTTGCCGTGGATATCCGCGGTGATGAGCGTTCTCATGCCGGCGCCTCGAGCCGGCCGAGCAGGCCGTCCAGCCGCGCCAGCTCGACGCTGACCGCGTCCGCCCCGGCGTCACGGAGGGCACGCGCGCGGGCGTAGCTCTCTTCGGCCGCGCCGAGCGCGGCGGCCAGGGCGAGCCGGATATCGTGCTGCAGCCGGCGCCCGCTTTCCCGGACCCGCTCGGTCAGGTCGTTCTGTACCCGTGTGGTATTGACCTCGAGCAGGCGTTCCAGCATCCCATGGGCCGCCGCCTCGATCCGGCGCCGGGCCACCGACCGGGGAAGGAGCCGGTCCAGCATGGCCCCCGCCAGCCAGTCGAGGCCCGCCGGCGCGACCAGATCATGGTAATCGAGGAAGTAGAACCGCCGCCCGGTGCGGAAGGCCTGGCGACCCCCGGTCCATTCGGGTACCACATCGGAGAGCACCGGATCGGTCGCACCCAGGCGGTCCAGCAGGGAACCAACCTCGCCGGTCAGGCGCCCCATGGCCCGGTCATAGGCCGACTCCGCCTCGGGCTCGATGCCTTCGAGCCAGGGCAGCACGTGCCGCCGGGCGATCTGCACCGAAAGTTCCAGCGCCCCGCGGCGCCGGAGCCCGCCGGGCGCCTCGCGGAGCGCCCGGGCCAGCTCCGCGCGCGCCTGCGGCCCCGCCGCAGACAGAAACGCGGCCCGCCGCCCGGCCATCTGCTCCGCCAGCTGCCGTTCAATCATTCGCAGCAGCGGCGGCATCTCCTGCAGCGCCCGGCGGACGCCGCCGGCCTGGTCCCGGAGCGCCGCCATCCGCGCTTCGGTGCGCTCGATCGGCTGGACCAGCGCGTCGCGACCGGCGCGTAACGCCTCGCGCAGCCGCCGCACGAGGCGCTCCCGGCCACGCTCGACCGCCGCCCGGGCGAGCCGCTCGCCGACGGAGCCGGCCAGACGCCGCACCGTGTCCACCAGGGCGGACCAGTCGCCTCCACCCCTGCCGGCCAGGGCTTCGGTGGCGCTCACCAGGTAGGTCCGGGGAATGGACCAGCCCAGCCGCTCCCTCAGGATGCGCCGGGTGAACCGGTCGGCCTGCTCCAGCTCCTCGGCGGTGGCGCGGTCGGCCTTGTTCAGCACCAGGAGCCGTGGTATGGCGGGGTCGGAGACCTGTTCCAGCAGGGCCAGTTCGTCCCGGGTGATCGGGGGCTCGACGCCGGTCACGATCAGAAGGGCGTCGATCTGCGGCGCAGACTCGTGGGTTCGATCCGTGTTCCAGGTGAAGACCGAACCCAGACCGGGCGTATCCATGAGGCAGACCCCCTCCCTCAACAGGGGCGAGGGCAGCCGGAGCTCGACGGCGGCAATCTGCCGGGCATTGCCGGGGTTGTCCGTCTCGGTGACGTAGAGCGGAATGTCCTCGACCGGAATCACTTCCCAGTCCGTCCGTCCGATCCGGCGGAGCCGTGCCGACCGCTCGCCGTAACGGACCAGGACGGGCAGGGACGTGACCGGCACGACGCCGGTCGGCAGCACCGGTGCGCCGAGCAAGGCGTTGATGAGAGTGGATTTGCCCCGTTTGAACTGGCCGACACACGCGAGGTAGAACCCACCGGCCTGCGCCCGCTCGGCGAGCGCGAGGGCCTCGGCCACCAGATCCGGCTGTCCGACTTCCCGCGCCACCGCCGCGAGCGAGTCGGTCGCACCGGCGTCCCCCCGCGACGCCGGCTCGAAGGGCGGTTCGATCGTGATCGGGTTGCCTGCCTCCATGAAATGACCCCCCACCGCCGGCTGCCGGTAAGGAGTCATCAGCCGCGACCGCGGCGGTTCAGGGCGAACTCCATCGCCTCGATACTCTGTGCTGCATGAAGCCTAGGCGGTATCCGCCGGGAGGACAAGGCAGGCGCCACTCCGCGACCGGCGCATGGTGAGCGGGTCGATAGGTGAACCCACGCTGCGAGGAGCAAGTCGTCCGGTTGCCGGAGCGCCCCTCTCCGGAACCGCAGGTATCCCCCCGCGCCGGTCCCCCCGGCATGCGCGGGGGTCACAGGCTCGCGTCCGCCTGCCAGATCCTGCCCCAGGGGATCTCGGTGGACGCGCCCAGAGGGTTGAATACATCCTGTGCTTCGGCTCCCTGAGCGGAAGCCGCCAGCGCGATGGCGCTCGGGCCCGGCTGTGAGGAGCCCTTCCCGGCGACCCTTCAGACCGTTTGCAGGAGTTCGCGGTGGCCGGTCAGGTACAGGTCGGTGTAGCCCTTGAGTGCGGTACGAATGCGCTCGTTGGTCGCGTAGTCCTTCATCTGGGCCTCGAATTCGCTGATGCCGGCGACCTCGTATTCCAGAATCACGCGGTTGAACTCCCCGGTCACATCGGTCAGGACACGATGCGTGGGAAGCTTCCCGATCACCGCCGCCTGCTTCATTTGGGCAGCCGGCTTGCTGGCGTTGCCGGGGGTGGCGGTAAAGACATTGCGTACGATGATCATGCGGTCCTCGCGGGCAGGAGGTGAGGTCCGGGAAGGCTCGCGCAAGACTACCGGCGAATCGGTGGCCTGTCAAATCGGCCGGCTGCCTGCGGCAGGCCGCGTCCGCCGTCATATGCCCGGAGCGACGTTCTTGGCCGAACCGCCGACCCCGCCTGGCTCAACGCACTCACACCGGTCGACTTGGTCCATGGTGCGGAGTCATCCGTCCGCCCGGGGCACCCGCATGGTCGCCACCATCACCGGGGCGGATCTGAATAACCGATGTGATTACGACATCTCAGAGACTGGCACAACGAGACTTCGTGAATCCCGAATAGTCGTAGTAACACCCCGATCCGTCATCCGACCTTAAGTACAGTCACCACAACCGACTACCACTTTCAGTCGGTCAGGTACGGCTCCTGCCTTACCGGGGGCTGGCGCCGTCCGGCGTCCTGGCCGACGCACCGCTGATGGCCGCGGGAACGACCGCGGATGAACGCGGAAGCGAGGGCCGGCGACCGTGAACGGCCGGTGGGAACGACGCCACCGGCAGAACCATCCGCCTGTTTCAGCGTTCATCCGCGTTGGATTGCCGGACCCCGGCGTGCTGACAAGCGACGCGGCACCGCCCGGAATCAAACCGGAGGAGTATTGCCGGGGCGAACCATGTCGGACGGAACGCTGATGGCCGCGGGAACGACCGCGGATGAACCCGGAAGCGAGGGCCGGCGACCGTGAACGGCCGGAGGGAACGACGTCACCGGCAGAACCATCTGCCTGTTTCAGCGTTCATCAGCGTTGGATTGCCGGACTCCGGTGTGCTGACAAGCGACGCGCACCGCCCGGAATCAAACCGGAGGAGTATTGCCGGGGCGAACCATGTCGTACGGAACGCTGGAGGCCGCGGGAACGACCGC
>JBFXBG010000039.1:0-25749 GCA_050183505.1 Gemmatimonadales bacterium
CGGTGCTCCAGCCCGGGCGTGCCCGGAATGGGCCACACCCGCGCCAGGGTCTCCGGGTTGCGGAGGTAGGGCTGTAAGTCCTTCGAGTCGGTATGGAAACGCACCGGGAAGCTGGGGACCTGTTTCAGGTCGGGCAGTTCCCAGGGCTCCGCCGCGTTGGCCAGGTAGCCGTCGGTCAACAGGATGACCGGCGTCATGTAGGCGGTGGCCAGGCGGACCGCTTCGATCGCGACCTCAAAACAGTCCGCCGGGGTCGCGGTGGCAATCACCGGGACCGGGCTGTCCGCGTTTCTGCCGTAGACCGCCTGAAACAGATCGGACTGTTCGGTCTTGGTAGGGAGGCCGGTTGACGGGCCGGCCCGCTGGGAGTTGACCACGATGAGCGGAAGCTCGGTCATGATCGCCAGGCCCAGGGCCTCGGCCTTGAGAGCGATTCCCGGCCCGGAACTGGAGGTGACGCCCAGGGATCCCGCGTAGGAGGCCCCGATGGCAGAGCAGATGGCGGCGATCTCGTCCTCCGCCTGGAAGGTGAGGACGCCGAACTTCCGCAGCCCGGCAAGGGCGTGGAGCAGGGGGGAGGCCGGGGTGATGGGGTAGGAGCCGAACACCAGCCGCTTCAGACCCGCCGCCTGCAGTCCGGCCACCAGTCCGAAGGCGAGTGCCTCGGTCCCGCTCACGGTCCGGTAGGTGCCCGGCCGGAGCCGGGCCGGAGCCACGGTGTAGGAGCCGACGCCGCTCGGCATCTCGACGGTTTCGCCGAAGGCATGGCCGGCCTTGAGGGCCGCCACGTTGGCTTCCTTCACCTCGGGCTTGCCGGCGAATTTCTTCGACAGCCACTGCACCGAGTCCTCATAGCTGCGATCGTACATCCAGAGCATGAGCCCCAGCGCCCACATATTCCGGCTCCGCAGGGCCTCCTTCTGGCCCAGCCCGAACGGCTTCACGGCATCCAGAGTGCGCTGAGTGATGTCCAGAGCCAGCACGCGATAGCGGGCCAGGGCGTCCCCCTCGAGCGGGTTCTCCCGATACCCGGCCTTGGCCAGGTTGCGCTCGGTGAAGGCGGCCGTATCCACCACCACCAGCCCGGTGGTCCGCAGGTCCTTGAGGTTGACCTTGAGGGCGGCGGGATTCATGGCCACCAGCGCGTCCAGCTCGTCCCCGGCGGTTTCGATGTCCACCGACCCGAAATGGATCTGAAAGGCGGATACCCCGAACGTCGTACCGGCTGGGGCGCGGATCTCGGCGGGGTAGTCGGGGAAGGTGGCGAGGTCGCTGCCGGCCAGCGCGGTTTCAAGAGTGAACTGGGAGCCGGTAAGCTGCATGCCGTCGCCGGAATCGCCGGCAAAGCGTATGACGACGGAATCGAGCGTCTCGCGGGGAGTCAGGTCAGTGTTGTCGGTCGCTAGTGTCATGGTCCATGGTCGGGCCCCGGAATGGGGAATCCCCCTATTGGGAAAGGTGATTGGGGAGGTGGGTTGGCGCTAGGCCCTCGATCGGGCCCGCCGGCCCTCGCGTAGAAGCCCGGAACGCACCATCTTACATGCCGACCGACCCCCCTCGAGCCTGCAACGCCGTTCCGGGCACGCCGCCCGCCCCCGGCCGGCATTCTCCTGCACCCTGTACCGTGCCAGATACCCATTCTCAGGCCAGACAATCCAGAGCCGAAGCCGGCGGCCGCGCCGTTGGCCTCGGGTTTTCCCTTCTTGGGATAGCCGCGCTGGGGCTCGGCGTCCTGCTGGGAGAATACGTCGTCCCGTTCCCGTGGATACTGGCACTGGCGTTGCTCACCCTGGCTGCAGCCACCCGCCGGTTCGGGGTGGCTCTCCCGGGCAAATGGTATGTGAGTTTCGTCCCCGCCGCCGCCGCGGCTTCCGCGGTCGCCCTGGGCTGGGCCGCCGGAGGCGTGGTTGCCTGCTGCGGGTTCATCCTGGGGGACCTGATTTTCCGGGAAGTCCGGCTGATGACGACGGTCGAGGCGGCCGGGCACCTGGCCGCCGGCGTCGCGGTGGGCGGAGGGCTGTACCGGTTGCTCGGTGGTGCCTTGGGCCTGGGAGCCTTCCACGGCGACAGTCTGCTCTATCTGGTGCTGTTGTTCATCCTCGTGGCGCTCATCGCCAATGGGATCGTATTCGCCCAGATGCGGGCCGCCGGGACGATCGGCCGGGTCAACCCCCAGCTCACCCTGCGTTGGGAAGTCGTGGCGATCGCGTTCGGCATGCTGCTTGGCGTGAGCGGCCTCCGTCTGCTCTACGGCGGCCTGGCCGTCGAGTTGCGCGCCGGGCTTACCCTCGTCTGGGTTCTCTTCGCCGGGCTCAGCTATTTCGTCCTTCGCCGGGGATCCAGCGCCGAGGGTTTCCTCGCGGTGGAGACCATGACCCGGGCCATCGGGGCACGGACCAGCTTCGCCGAGGCCTTCGAGGAGGTCCGCCGGCTGACCGGAACGCTGGTGCCGTGGGCCGAGATGGGCCTGGCGCGGTATGACGAATCGCGGCGGGAGTTCGTGATCATCGCCGAGACGGCCCCGGATGTCCAGCCGGGCCACCGGTTCCGGTCCGATCGCGGACTGAGCCGGATCGCCCTGGAGCAGGGCGGGCCGGTCACCGACCGGGAGCTTCCGCCCGAACTGCGGCGGGAACGGCATGAACGCGGCGGCGAGATCCTGATCCCGCTATTCATGGGCGGCCGGCTGGTCGGCATGTGGAGTGTGCGGCATGAGGCCGACGGGGCCTACTGGAAATCCGATGCGGAACTGCTGGGCCGGCTGGCGACCTCGCTGGCCCTGGCGCTTTCCCTGGACGAACTGGTCGGGCCGGTGCTGGAGGCCTCATCCCGGACGGCGGACGAGGTGGCGGCGATCAGCGCCAGCAGCCAGCAGCTGTACGCCGGATCGGAGCAGGCGATGGAGAACGCCCGGCGTTCGGCCGCCAGCGTCCGGCGGGTGGCCGAGACCCTGACGACCGGGACCGAGGCGGCTCACGCGACGCGGGTGGCGGCGGAAGCCAACGCCGAGAGCGGGGCGGCCACCCGGGCGAGCGGCCAGGAGATGCTGGCGGCGGCGGCCGTCGTCCGGACGGCCACGCTGAACGCCGCCGACCGCCTGCGGGTGGCGGCCCAGGTGGCGGAAGAGGGGAGCGAGCAGATCGTCCGGCTGCGCCAGGTCTCGGAACTGGTGGAGCAGTTCCGCCGGACGATCGAAGACATGGCGCATGAGTCCGCCATGCTGGCCTTGAACGCGACGATCGAAGCCTCCCGGGCCGGCGAGCTGGGCCGCGGGTTCGGCGTCGTGGCCCAGGAAGTCCGGGCCCTGTCCGACCGGAGCGTACGGGAGGCGCAGGAGGCCGGGCGCAGCGTCGAAGAGATCCGGGGCAGCCTGGAGCACGCCAGCGAACTGCTGAGCCGGATCCGGAGCGAGGTGCTCGGCGTGGCCGCCCTGGGTACGGAACTGGTAGGCCGGATCGACGGGATCCACTCCGCGTCGCAGCAGATCGCCGAGATCGGCGAGCAGATCGCCACCGCGGCCCGGGAGACGGCGGAGCGGTCCGGCGAGCTTGCCGCCGCGCTGGAGGATGGGCGCCGGGACGCCATGCAGGCGGCGCAGGAGAGTGACATGGTCGCCGCGGCCAGTGTGGAGCAGAGCCGGGCGGTCGAGCAGCTCACCGAAACCGCGACCGCGCTGCGGGACCTGGCCGACGATCTGGCCCAGCGAGTCGCCCGGGTGCGCTCGGGCACCCGCTGAGGAGGCCGGCCTGCCTGCCTTCTCCCTTCTCCCTTCTCCCTTCTCCCTTCTCACTTCTCACTACTCACTTCTCCCTCCCTACCCGAACCACTTCTTCTCCGCCGGGACGATGCGTGAGTCGCTGGGCTGGATGTGGAACAGCTGCGCGGCGTTGTCCCAGTAGATCTTCTGCTTCTCCCGCTCCGGCGTGGCCAGGTCGTTCATGAAGGCGACATACGATTCCATCGAGGAGATCGGCCAGTCGGTGCCGAAGAGCACGTTCTCCGGTTCGACCCCGAACAGCAGCATTTCCTGCAGTTGCTTCCGCATGAACACCTCGAAGCGGTCGGTGAAGCTGCCCAGGACCAGGCCGGAGATGTCGGTGTAGACGTTGGCGTTCTTGTAGACCACCTCCATGCAATCCCGGATCCAGGGATTGCCGATATGACAGATCACGAAGTTCACGTCCGGGTGATCCACCGCGGCTTCGTCCACGTGGAGCGGGTGCGAATACTTCACCTTCCCCAAGGGGGTGTAGGTGTCGCCGGAGTGAATCATCACCGGGATCTTGTGTTCGGCGGCGAAGGTATAGGCCGGCTCCCATTTCGGGTCGTTGGGGTAGAACGGCTGATACCCGGGATACAGCTTGAGGCCGCGGACGTGCCCATCCTGCACATAGCCTCGAAGTTCCTCGAGGTAGTCGGGGTCGAAGCGGTCATAGTTGAGCCCGGCGACGACGAAGAGCCCCTTCTGGTTCCGGATCGCCTCGACCACCGTCCCGGTGGACGGCCGTCCGGGAGTCACCTTGTAGGACGTGAGGATCAGCGCCACGTCCACCCGGTTGCGCCGCATTTCGAGCGTGAGCGACTCGAGGCAGGAATCCAGCGAGGGCGTGGCGTCATTGTGATAGTTGTTGAGATGCACGTGACAATCGATGATCATCGGCCGGCTCCCCGGCTGTTGTGGCCGGACAATCGTTCCAGAACGCCGGCGGCCCACTCCCGGCCCCCCAGCCCGAACGCGATGGCCAGCGCGAGGCAGAGCCCTCCGAAGGCCAGCTGGAACGCGGACACCAGGATCTGACCGCCGATGTCCAGCTGATTGAGCGCAAGGCTGACGACGAAGAAAAGAATCGCCCACTGCGACACGACGCTGATGCCTTCCGCGCCCCGGACGCCGAGGTTGTTGAGGGAGGTAAACACCAGGCCGCGGGCAAACCGGGCCAGGATGGACCCGAAGATCAGGACGATGACGGCGACCAGCACGTTCGGCAGGAATCCGAGCAGCCGGTCGATCAGGTCCGCGGCCTGAGAGAGTCCCATCAGATTGAGCGAGGCCAGAACGACGATCAGCAACAGGCCCCAGAACAGGATCTGCCCGGCGAGCGTGACCCCGGTCACCCGGACGCCGCCACGGAGCAGGAAGTCCTCGACGCCCGCCCGCTCCAATGCCACGTCAACCCGCAGCAGGCGCAGCAGCCGCACGAACCCCTGCCGCAGCAGTTTCACCGCGAACCAGCCGACCAGCAGCACGACCAGCCCCACCAGCAGCCGGGGCAGAAACGCCAGGACCTGTTCCCAGCTCATGCGCAACGATTCGAATAGCTCCTGAAACTGTTCTCGCATGGGCACCTCAGGTTGACGGAATCCCTGGAAGAGTAATGTGGAATGGCGAGGGGACAAAGAGATGGAACGAGGACTGAGGACTGAGGACCGAGGATCGAAGCGCATGGATGGACAGGCGACGGGTGAGGGGATGCTCGTCAGGTCCGGGCTGCCGGGTTAGCTTGGTTTCATGATCGTAGCCATCGTGGGTGCCGGGCGGATGGGGCAGGGCATCGGCCTGGCCCTGACCCGCAGCGCGGTCGAGGTGACCCTGCTGGGACGCAGTCCGCGGACGTTGCAGGCGCCGGTCCGGTTGCAGGTGGACGACTGGGAGACCGGCATCCGCCGGGCCGAGCTGGTGCTGGTGGCCACGCCGGATGCGGTCGTGCCGCAGGTTGCGCAGGATCTGCTTGCCCTGGGTGCGGTGGAGGCCCGCCACGTGGTCCTGCACCTGGCCGGGCCGCTCGATCGCGGCGCCCTGGCCGCCCTGGAGCCGACCGGGGCCGCGCTTGGTTCCTTTCATCCGCTCCAGACGGTGGCCGATCCGACGCTCGCGCCGGAACGGCTTGCCGGTGCCTATGCCGGGCTGGAGGGAGACGAACGCGCCCTTGAGGCAGGCCTCCGGCTGGCGGGACTCCTCGGGATGACCGCGATCCGGATTCCGGCGGGCGGGAAGGCGAAGTACCACGCCGGTGCGGTGATGGCCGCCAACTATACCGTGGCGCTGATGGGGGTGGCGGAGCGGCTCGCCCGGGAGGCCGGCATCGATCCGGATCTCGCCCGCCGGATGTACCTGCCGTTGCTGCGGGGCGCGGTCGGCAACGTGGAAGCGCTGGGAACGGCCCGGGCACTCACCGGCCCGGTGCGCCGCGGAGACCTGGCCACCCTGCGGCTGCATCTCGTTGCCCTGGGGGATGCGGACCGGCGGCTCTACCGGGCCCTGGGGCTCGCGGCGCTGGATCTGGCCCGGGAGGCCGGGGCGGAGGGGGATCTGGTGGTGGGTGTGGAACGGGAACTGAAAGAAGGTGAGAGGTAAGAGGTGAGAAGGGCTGGAATATGGCATCCTGGTCGAAAGCCTACTGCTGGCCCCCTCTCACTTCTCACTTCTCACTTCTCACTTCTCACCCCCTACTGCTCCACCACGCGCACGCCGGCGGGCGGGGTGAAGGTGAACGTCTTCGACGAGACGATCACGTTGGTTTTGACGTTGGTGAGGGTGATCGTCCGGATCCCGCTGCGATTCGGTTCCTTCACCTCCACCCGCCGGGGCAGGGCATCGCGTCGATCGAGCCAGACGGTCGCCTCGGTGAAGGGGAGATTGGCGATGGTCGGGGTGAGCCGGACGACGTCGACCGGCGCGCCGGCCAGACTGTCCTGGCGCACCCAGTCGGCGCGGTAGCGCTCGGCCGGCCGGTCCAGCAGCAGAGCGACCGGGTTGAGGCCCAGGGCGCTTCGGGCGAGGTCGAACCGGAGCACCTGGCCCGGCGTCGTGCTTGGCGTGTAGATCCAGGCGTAGGTGCCGTCCAGGACGACGGCCTCGCCGTCAGGGTCGGAGAACTGCATCGAGAGCCGGGACTGCCCCGTCTGGATCAGGTGGCCCCGGCTCTTCAGCACGCCCACCATCGGATCGTCGATCACCTGGGCGAAATCCGCGCTGAACGACCGGAGACCGGCGTACACCCGGGCCGAGCGGGCCACGATGCTGTCGGCGTTCTGGGCCTGGACGATACCGCCGGCCGACAGGGTGAGGGCCGCGACCAGCAGTCCCGCGCGCCTCACGCTTCCTGCGCGGCCGGTTCCGCCAGGCGCCGCCCGATGGCATCGGCGATCAGGCGCACCTCCCGGATCATCCGCTCGAACTGATCCGGATAGAGGCTCTGGGCCCCGTCGGAGAGCGCCCGGTCCGGCGTGGGATGGACCTCCACCAGGATGCCGTCGGCACCGGCGGCGATCGCGGCGCGCGCCATGGGGATTACCATGTCCCGATGGCCGGTGCCATGACTCGGATCCGCCACGATGGGAAGGTGGGACTGGGCATGCACCACCGGAATGGCCGAGAGGTCGAAAAGATTGCGGGTCGCCGCGTCGAAACCGCGCACGCCCCGTTCGCAGAGGATCACCTGGCCGTTGCCTTCGGCCAGGATGTACTCCGCCGAGAGCAGGAGCTCCTGGATCGTGGCGGACATGCCCCGCTTGAGCAGCACCGGCTTCCTGGCCCGGCCGGCCTTCTTGAGCAGGGAGTAGTTCTGCATGTTCCGGGCGCCGATCTGGATGATGTCGGCCACCTCGCTCACCAGATCGATCCCCTCCGTGTCCATGGCTTCCGTCACGATCAGGAGCCCGGTTTCCTCCCGAGCCCGCGCCAGGAGCTTGAGGCCGGCGGCTCCCAGTCCCTGGAAGGAATAGGGAGACGATCGGGGCTTGAAGGCACCGGCCCGCAGCACGGTGGCGCCGGCTTCCCGCACCGCATGGGCCGCGGCCAGAATCTGGCCCTCGGATTCCACCGAGCAGGGTCCGGCCATGACCACGATGTCGTCCCCGCCGATGCTGAGCCCGCCCGGCAGCCGGACGACGGTCGACTCCGGTTTCCATTCCCGGGAGACCTGCTTGAACGGCTGGGTAACGTGAATGATTTCCTGGACGTTCGGCAGGGCGGCCAGCCGGGAGGAATCGACCCGGCCGTCATTGCCCACGACGCCGACGGCCGTACGCTGCCGCCCCGGCATCGGCCGGGCCTGATAGCCCAGTTCTTCTATGATCTCGACGACCCGACGTACATCCTCCTCGGGGGCGCCGTGCCGCATCACGACAAGCATATCTCAGGGCGTAAGGGCCAGTGGCTGAGCGACTTGGGTGAAGGATACCCAGCCGGAGGTGGTTAAGGCTATACCGGCCGGGCCGGGAATGCCAAGGAGGGGGAGGCCCGGGCGTCCGGCCATCGTGGCCGTCCCGGCTCTCCTACACCGGCTCCCGCTCTCCCAGCTTGACTCCCACGATGGTCGAGACCCCGGGCTCCTGCATGGTGACGCCGTAGACCGCGTCCGCCGACTGCATGGTGCGGGGGTTATGGGTGATCACGATGAACTGGGTGGTCAGCTTGAACTCCTCCAGCAGGCGGGTGAACCGGCCGACGTTGGAGTCGTCCAGCGGGGCGTCCACTTCGTCCATCAGGCAGAAGGGACTGGGTTTGGTGAGGTAGATGCTGAACAGCAGCGAAACCGCCACCAGGGTTCGCTCTCCCGACGACAGCAGGTGAATACGCTGGGTGCGCTTCCCTCTGGGCGCGGCGTGGATCTCGATTTCGCTTTCCAGCGGGTCGTCCGGATTGGCCAGCCGGAGTTCGCATTCGCCGCCGCCGAAGAGGGTCTGGAACACGGTGGCGAAATTGGCCTGAATCGCGGCGAAGGTCTCGGTGAACATGGTCCGGGCGGTGGTGTCGATCTCCCGGATGGCCTGTTGCAGGGACTGCCGGCCCGCGACCAGGTCGTCCCGCTGGGTGATCAGGAACTCCAGCCGTTTGCTCTCCTCGGCGTGTTCCTCGACGGCCAGGGGATTGACCGGGCCGATCGCCTCCAGCGCCTGGGTGATGCGGCTCGACTCCGCCTCCAGGGTCTCCCGGTCCAGATCCAGCATGGGCGCTTCCCCGATCAGGACCTCGAGCGGGCGCCGCCACTCGGTCTCGACCCGCTCGATGATCCCACGCTTCCGGGCGGCGGACTCGGTCACCTCGAGCTCGAGGTGATGATGCTCCTCGCTCATGGACTCGACCCGGGCCCGCAGCTCGCCGAGGGCTTCCTCGGCCCGGGTCAACGCGTCGTCCGCCGCGGCCAGATCCTGCTCGGCATCGGCCGCGGCCGCTTCCAGTTCCAGCATGGCCACTTTGCGCTCGGCCCGCTGTTCCAGCCACTGCTGCCGCTGCACCTCCAGCGCCGCGGTATCGGCCTCGAGCCGGGTCAGTTCGCCGGCCAGCGCACCGGCCTGTTCCTCCGCGTCCGTCCCCGACCGGATGGCCCGTTCCAGTCGCTCCGTGGCGGCCTGCACCCGGGCCACGATGTGCGCCTCCTGGACCTGCCAGTGCACCCGGTGCTCCCGCGCGGTCTCCTGTTCGGTCTCGAATTCCGCCAGATGCGAGCGGGTTTCGCCCAGGCTCTCTTCCAGCCGTGCCCGGCCCAGGTCCCCTTCGGTGAGGGCGCGGTCGATCTCGGCCATTCGTTCCTCGGCCCGCCCAACCCGGTCGGCCAGCGCGGCCAGCTGGGCTTCGGCCTCGGCGTGCTCGCGGGTGAGGTTCTGGGCCAGCCGGGCGGCATCCTCCCGGGCCACCAGGCTCACCCGTTCGGATTCCCGGGCTTCATCGGCGGTCCGGGTGGCCTGTTCCAGGTTGGCTTCCGCCTCGGCCAGCCGGCGGACGGTCTCGTCCAGAGCGGCTTCCGTCTCGGCAAACCGGCCGCGCGCCCGTTCCAGTTCGGCGCCCAGCTCATTCAACTCGGCCCGGCGGCGAAGCGGACCCGAGGGCGGTGCCGCTCCGGCCAGGAGAATGGCCCCGTTGGAGCGTCGCAGCGCCCGGCCGCCCGGGTCCAGCACCTGGGACCCGCCCAGGATGGCCCGAACCCAGTCCCGTGCCGGTCCCGCGGCTTCGAGGCGGTCGTGCAGCGGGTCGTCGGTGGCGGTGGCCCTGGGGCCCGGGGTGACGGGCAGCAGGACAACGGCGCCGGGCTGTGCCCCGGTGTGCCAGCGCTGAATGTCCCGGACGACATCTTCATTGCGGACCAGGACCGCATGTACCCATTCGCCGAGCAATCGCTCGGCCAGTTCGGCGTCCTCCCGGCGGGTGTCCAGGAAATCACTCAGCGGGCCGAGGATACCGTCTCCGAACTGATCCCGGGCGGCCAGGAGCGCGGCGGCCCCTGGCGCCAGGCCGACCCGGTCCCGTTCCAGGTCTTCGAGGGCCTGCCGCCGCGCCCCGAGCTGGGCCACCAGTTCTTCGGCGTCCCGCAATGCGGACCGGTCCAGGGCCTCCTGGCGGCGCAGTTCGCCGACCTGATGGCGCCAGCGATCCGCTTCACCGGCGGCGCGGCGCGCCTCGGTGATGCGGCGCTCGGCCGCCTCCGCGGCTTCCTGCCTGCGCTCTTCGGCGACCTCGAGCTCGCTCTGGAGTGCCGCGCGCCGGGAATCCAGCTGCCCGGAACGCTCCCGCAGCGATGCCAGGTCGTTCTCGAGCGATGCCCGTTCCCCTTCCAGCGAGCGGAGCGTCTGCACGTGGCGCTGGAGATCCTCCTCCAGCGCGCGGAGCGCGGTCCGCTGTTCCTGGAGGCGCTGCCGGACGAAGTTCTCGGCGGCGGAACGGCCGGCCAGTTCATTCCGTACGCGGGTCAGCTCCGCATCCGCCGTGTTGCGTTCTTCCTCGGCGCTCTCCCGCTCGCGGGTGGCCTGCTGGGCGCGGACCGCCATGAGCTCACGTTCTTCCGCCGCCTTGAGCTTGCGATTGGCCGCGTTGCCCAGACGTTCGGCGGCGAGGGCCAGGTCGCCGTCGAGCCGGCCCAGCTCGACGCGGACCGCGCCCAGCCGCCGCTCGATGTCGGTTCGCTGCGCCTCGAGCGAGGTGCGTTCCCGGGCGCGTTCCTCCCGGTGCCGTTCCGCGTGGTGGAGCTCGTCTCTGGTCCGGGGCAGGTCTTCTCCCAGGGTGCGGCGCCGCGCGTCGATGGCCAGCATCTGGGCGTCGATCTCGTCCAGCACCCGGCGTGCCAGAGTCATCTGGACGGCGAATTTCTCCTCGGTGAGGCGTCCGTGCCGTTCGGAGCGGCCTTTCTGCCGAGCCAGGCTGCGGAGCTGGGATTGCACTTCGGCAACCAGGTCCTCGACCCGCTGCAGGTCCTGGGCGGTTTCGTCCAGACGGCGCTCGGTGCTGTGTTTGCGATCCCGGTACAGGCCGATGCCGGCCGCTTCCTCGAACAGCGACCGCCGCTCGTCGGCCCGGTCGGAGAGCAGCAGGTCGATCATCTTGGCTTCGATGACCACTCCGGCATCGCTCCCCAGGCCGGTGCCGCGGAGCAGGTCCTGGATGTCCCGCAGCCGGGCGGGCGAGCGGTTCAGCAGGTACTCGCTCTGCCCCGACCGGGAGAGCCGGCGGGTGATGACGACTTCCCGGTAGGCGATCGGGAGATCGCCGTCGGTGTTGTCCAGATAGAGCGAGACCTCGGTCACGTTGACCGGCCGGCGGCTCGCCGCCCCCTGGAAGATCACGTCCTCCATCTTGCCGCCCCGGAGCAGCCGGGCGGACTGCTCGCCCAGGACCCAGCGGACGGCGTCCGATACGTTGGACTTGCCGCACCCGTTCGGCCCCACGATCGCCGTGACCCCCTCCTCGAAGTTGAGGGTGACATGGTCGGCAAAGGACTTGAAGCCGGTGAGTTCGAGTTTGGTGAGTTTCATGGGCGTGGGTGGAGGGTCGTTCCAGCGGTATCGCGGACGGTACCGGACACGCTACTGCTCCGGCTGGTACACAAAGAACGGACGCCCCAGTTTCTGGCCGGCCTCCTCGGCTTCATCCCGGGAGGTGTAGGGGCCGAGCACGACCCGGTAGGCGTCCGCGTCCTGCCGGGGGGGCAGCACCCGGGCGGGCAGTCCGGCTTCCCGGAGTTTGCGAGCCAGATCCTCGGCCCAGTCCGGGTTCCGGGAGCTGCTCACCTGGAGATAGACATCGCGCTGGACGGCCGTATCGGCGTGGGCCACGGTTACCGTGTCCCGGCGTGGCGTGGAGGAGCCGGGCCCCGGGACCCAGGGGAGCGGGACCCAGAGGTCCCCGGCGCCGCCGCGCACCCGGCCCACCTCCGGCAGGAGGTCGGCCGCCAGGTCGAACGCGGCCACGTCCTTGCCGTCCCGCAGGAGCAGGATGTGGCCCGCCCCGACGGCGGGGAGATCGTCGGTCCACGGCGTGGCCCAGGTCCGGAGGTACAGCCGCCGGGCCAGATCGACCACCCAGACGGAGTCGGGGTGTTCCGGGCGGACCAGCAGGTACTGGCCCAGGGGATCGAACCGGTAGTCGGCCGGGCGCCCGGGGAGCTCGATCAATCCCAGCTTGCGGCCGGTGTAGCGGTCCAGGGTCACGATGTCCGGGCTCGCGCCGGACGCGTAGAGGCGATGGCCCGACGGAGAGAACCCGACCAGCTTCACCGCGCCGTTCACGTCGATCAGACTGGGATCCTGGGTTCCGCGGAGATCATAGAGGACGATCCCCGAATCGGCCGCGACCGCAGCCAGCTCTCCCCACATGGTGAGGGCGACGTCCCCGGCGGGGACGGCAATGCGTTCGCTCGCCTGATCGCCCCGGAGCATGACCAGCTCGGGCTTCGAGCCCGGCACGGCCGCGATCAGATGGTCTTCCAGGGTGCCGAAGATCCGTGCCGGGCGGCCGGGGAGCCTGGCATTGAAGTCCTGGCGGGTGCGGTGAACCAGTTTGACCGCCCGTGAGTCCTCGGTGACCGCATAGAGAACCCCGTCCGGTCCCACCGCCGCGGCCCGCACGTGGTCCAGGGGCTGGCGGACCTGCCCGCTCTCCAGATCCAGGGCGAGGACGGTGCCCGACCGCCCGCTCAGGTAGACCACCCGGTCGTCCTGCGCTACGCCGATGAGCCCGGTGACCCCCGGCAGGGCTTCGCGGGCCTGCCAGACAGTGGCACTCAGGTCGGGGAGGCGGTAGACCGCCGCCTGGCCGCCGCCGCGGGGAAGCCGGAGCAGGCTCGCGGCGAGGCCGGGACTCGCGAGAGCGGGCTCACCCTGCTTGGGGGGGCTTTGACAGGCGATAGAGAGCAGCGCCAGGCAGGCGCTGCCGAGGACGGCGGGCCGTTTCACGGGACAAAGATACAGCGGGAGGACGGTGGAGGAAACCGGTGCGGCCGGGCACCGGCCGTCCGGGAGGAGCGGTCTCCCGCCGGGTCACCAACGGCGGCGGGCGGTGGCCTTTCGATCAAGCCACCGCCCGCCTGTCCGCGTCCGTGCCGGAGTGTGATTCTAGAACGTCGGTCCCAGGCTCAGGGTCCACAGTGCGCCGACCGCCGGGCGGTCGAACGGCACGGAATAGTCCAGCCGCAGGATGAGGAAGTTGTACAGGTTCATCCGGAGCGACGCCCCGACCGTCTGCAGCGGTGTGCGGATCTGCAGCGGGTTGGCGTTCGCCGGCGTGGTCAGTCGCACGACACTGTTCTCGTTCCAGGCGACGCCCACGTCGTAGAAGAGGGCCCCGTCGATGGGCGGGAAGCCGAGCGGGAGGAACTTCATGATCCGGGAGTTGGCGACCGGGAAACGAAGCTCGGCGGACGCGATCGCCACCTGGGAGCCGATCAGGCGGTCCAGGGCGGCGCAGCCGGTCTGGGTGCCGAAATCGGCGGCATTGCGGCATTCGTTCCGGAGATACGACCCGGACGTATGCCCCCGGAGCAGGTCGGTACTCCCGGCGAAGATCTGGAACTCCTGTGCGTCCCGCCCGATCCGCCCGAAGTACAGCGCGCGGGTGGCCAGGGTGAACGGGCCGAACAGGGGATCATAGCGGCGGTAGTCGCCGACGATCGTGGCGAAGTTCCAGGTGCCGAAGCTCTGCGCCGCCTGGAGCCGGTAGCGCTTGCCGAAGAACGGGCCGGTGTAGCCGAAGAGCGAATTGTCGAAGACCAGGGCCAGCGACGGCTGGACGAAATTGGCGTTGCCCAGGCTGGTTTCGGACAGCGTCGGGTCCGCCACCCGGAAGCCGGTGAAGCCGTCGAACGGTTCCTTGATGCTGAGCCGGCTGTCGTTGACGTTGGAGACCCGCATGCCCAGTTCCAGGCGGCGGAACCGGTTGAGCGGGTAATACGCCTCGGCGAAGGCCGAGCGGACGATGAGCCGCCGGATGTTGGTGACCAGGGTATCGACCGCGTTGGGCGTCGGATCCCGGCGGATTTCGGAGAACTCCTGGTAGAAATACGGGTCCTGCTGGACGCCGACCGCCCAGTTGATCCGCCGGGAAAGGTTGATGTAGGCCGCCAGGATCTGCGACTCGATGAGCGACCCGTTGACGTACCCCGAGAAGATCAGGGTCCGGTCGTTCAGCATGTCGCTGAGCGCGATCGCCGTGCCGCCGAAGAATCCGCGGCCGAAGGTGTCGCGTGAGTATCCCACGACCGGCCGGGCCACATAATCCGGCGTGAACTTGGGCTTGTATTTCCGGATGGTGAATTCGGCGGTGTCCGGCAGGCTCAGATTGACCGAGTCGAGCAGCGCCGTAATCGAGACCGGCTTGGGCACGCCGGAATCGGCCACGGCCTGGTCGGCCTCCCGGAATCCCTTGTTGCCGCGGTAGATCGATACGCCCTCGCGGACGGCCGCGCTCACCGCCTGGGTGTCCGCCGCGACGGGTGCCGGCGCCTGGGCGGCGACCTGCTCCGGCGCCTGCGCGGCGGCGGGCCGGAAGGGCCGCTTCAGCGACTCGGGATTGTCCACGGTATAGACGTTATAGGCCTCGTTCTCATAGTAGACGAAGGCCATCCGGTCCGCGTCGCGGGCCCACGACAGAGCGGGGGAGAGGGCGGTGATGCCCTGGACTCCGGTGTAGACGTTGGTCACCTGGTAGAGCTGGTCTTCCTCGAGGTTGATGAGGAAGATGTTGGCCAGGCCCGTCCGGTCGGACACGAACGCGAGCGACCGGCCGTCCGGCGACCACTGCGGACTCACGTTCCGGCCCTCGGTCATGTGGTCCAAGACTTCGATCCGGCCGGTATCCAGGTGATAGAGCGCCAGCCGCTGGTTGCTGAAGCGGAGCAGGTTGAAATCGGTTTCCGGGCCGCGATCCGTGGAGAACGCGATGCTCCGGCCGTCGGGGGACCAGACCGGCTGCAGGTCGGCGTACTTGTCGTTGGTCAGCCGTCGAAGGTCGGTGCCGTCGGCGTTCACGATGAACAGATCCGAAAGCCCGCCGTCGTAGCCGGTAAACACGATCTGTCTGCCGTCCGGGCTCCAGGCCGGGGTGGTGACGCCGTTGAGGTCCACCTTGATCCGGTGCACCACGCGGTTCCGCTTGACGTCCAGCACGACGATGTCGTCCCGCGGGCCGCGTTTGGCGGTGAGCGCCAGATAGCGCCCGTCCGGCGACCAGGCGGTGGACGAATAGATGAACCGGAAGGTCTCGAAATTGGCACTGAACGACGACTTCAGGAGCCGCCGGATCACGTGCCCGGTCCTGGCGTCGGCCAGATAGAGGTCGATCGCGTAGAAGTCCTTCTCGCTGAAATAGGCGATCTGACTGCCGTCGGGCGAGAGGGCCGGGGCCAGGTGGTAGACGCCCTCGGAGTTTTCCTTGTTCAGGACCGCCTGGGCGAAGGAACTGGCCTGCTGCTTGTCGGCCAGTTCCGGGAGGTAGCGTTTCTGCATCGCCTCCCGCCACATCTCGGACAGCTGCTCGAAATTCACGCCCAGCACCCGGCGGAAGGCCCCTTCCAGGCTGCCGGACAGGCTGCCCTGGAGGATGGCGCCGATGGCTTCGTCCCCCCAGCGCTCTCCGATGAAGGCCAGGACCGCCTGGCCGTACCGATAGGGGAAGATCCGCGGATCGTTGGTCAGCTGGTCGATGGTGGGCAGCTTGCCCTGGAGCACGGCGTCCCGCACCCACATGGCGGTGTTCGCATCCACCCCGCCGATGGAGAGGTACTCCGCCATGCCTTCGACGAACCAGCCCGGCGGGTTGACCTGGATGATCGTCTGCAGGCCCGCGCCGGCCCGTCCCCGGGCCCAGGTGTCGTACTGGAACTGGTGGACCATCTCGTGCGTCAGCACGTGCTCGAAGTCGGCGTAGGATCCGGTGAACGGAAGCACGTTCCGGTGCTTCAGGAAGTCCGTGAACCCGCCGGTGCCCTCGCTGGGCTCCTCCGAACTGGCGTTGGTCTGCTGGAAGTCCGAGTGGGAGGCGTAGAGCAGGATCGGCTTCCGTTCCCGGAACTGATGGTTCAGCACCCGGGACAGGCGGGCGTACGAACGCTCCGCCATGCGGGCAGCGTCCAGCGCGGCCTCGCGTTCCCGTTCGTAGAAATAGACATCGAAGTGCTCGGTCTCGATGACCTTGAAATGGAACGTCGTGTACTGGACCTTGTTCTGGCCGAAATACTGAGCGCCGGCGGCCGCCGGTGCGGCGGCCGTCAAGGCGAGGAGCAGTCCGAAAGCACGTTTCATGATACGATCATCCCACGGATTACGAGCCGACCATCAGCTCGGGAGCGTCTCCCCACAATCGCTCCAGCTGGTAAAACGAGCGGGTCTCCGGGTGGAACAGGTGGATGACGAAGTCCACGTAGTCCAGCAGTACCCAGCGCCCCGTAGTGAGCCCTTCGACGTGATAGGTCCGGTGGCCATCGGCGTGCAGCTTCCGCATCACGGAATCGGCGATGCCCCGGACATGAGCATCGGACGTGCCGGAGGCGATGACAAAGTAGTCGGCCGCATCGGTCAACCCGCGCAGGTCGAGCACGACGACGTTGCGGGCCTTCAGATCCTCCATGGCCTCGACGGCGAGGCGAAGCGTTTCAGGCAACTTCACGTGTCTGGTTACGGCTCCGGTTCAGTGTGTGTCGCCCCCCGGCCCGTCGGCCATGGGAGTGGCTGGCTGCCGGCACTCACGGGCGGGGGCCGCCCGCCACTGGCCCGCAGTCGCAGCGACCAGCCGCCAACAGCCAGCCACCCTCCGTTATCGACCGTCCTCCACCACGTAGAATACCGCCCAGGCGCCTTCCCCCACATGGGTGCCGAGGACCCCGGTCGCCAGAGAGACGAAGCAGTCCCGCGGGCGGTACGCCGCGATCAGAGCCGTCCGGACCCGTTCCGCCATCTCGGGAGCCTCCGCGTGGACCACTCCGAACCGCACCACCCTGGGGCGCGGCGTCAGGCGTTTTTCCAGCAGGGCCAGCACCCGGGGGACCACGTTCTCCCGGCCCCGTACCCGGTCGACCGGAACCACCCGGCCGTGCTCGTCCAGCGACAGGATCGGCTTCACGTCCAGCATTCCGGCGAGCCAGGCCTTGCCCCGCGTGACCCGACCGGACCGGATCAGGTTGTCGAATCGGTCGACCGTCACGAAACAACCCGACTGTCCCTTGAGCCGCTCCAGCTCCTGGACGATCTCGGCCGACTTCCAGCCCGATTCCGCCAGCTCGGCGGCGCGCAGGGCGAGCAGGCCGACCCCGAGCGAGGCCGAGCGGCTGTCCACCACGTGGACCCCCTGGAGGCTGCCGGCCCGGATCGCGGCCTGGGCCGCCTGGTAGGTCCCCGACAACCCGGACGACAGCAGGACCGCCACGACTTCATCCGCGACCGCCAGCGAATCCCGGAAGACCCGCACGAACTCCGCCGGCGTCGGCTGGGAGGTCGTGGGTAGTTGTCTCGCCGTCCGGAGCCGCCGGTAGAACTCATCGGGCCGCAACTCGACCCGGTCCTTGAAGACCCGGTCTCCGAACATCACCTGCAGCGGCACCAGCTGAATGTTGTGCCGGTCCAGGATCCCGTCGGCCAGGTCCGCCGAGGTGTCCGCCACGACCGCCACGGGGCGCCGGTCCGGATGGGCCAGCTCCCGGTGCTGGGCCCGCATGTCGTCGGCCTTGGTGAACTCGATCGTCCCCCAGCGGGCCGCATAAGTAAAGACGGCCTCGGGCGTATCCGTGTGCACATGGACCTTCAGCAGATCCCCGGCCACCAGCGCCACCACCGAGCCCCCGAAGTTCCGCATGGCCTGCCGGACCTCGTTGCCGGGCGGCAGCGCCTCTCCCCGGACCATGACCTCGGTGCAGAACTGGTAGTCACGTTCCGTGGCGACCTCCGCCAGGGCGGCCGGACTGATGTCTTCCACCTCGAAGTCGACGTCGGCCGGCAGGATGGGGTCACCCTGGATGAACCGGACGACACCTTCGATCATCCGGACAAACCCCATGCCCCCGGCGTCGACCACGCCGGCGTCCTTCAGCACCGCCATCAGTTCGGGGGTCCGCTGCAGGGCCTCTTCACCCTCCTCCAGCATCCGGCGCATGAATTCGCCGATGTCCTCGGTGTCCCGTGCGGCCCGTTTGGCGGCCGCCGCGGCCTCCCGGGCGACCGTCAGGATGGTGCCCTCACGCGGCTCGTCCAGCGAGCCGTACAGCCGGTCCACACCGGCCTGGATGGCCTGGGCCACGTCGCGGGAATTGGCGGTCTCGAGTTGCTGGACCGCGTCGGAGAACCCGAGGAGGAAGTGGGCCAGCATCATCCCCGAGTTGCCCCGGGCGCCCAGCACGGCTCCCCGGGCCATGGCCTGGGCGGTCTCCGGAAGCGGCGCGTCGCCGAGCGCGCGGAGCGCGTCGGCGACGGAACGGAGCGTGAGGCTGAAGTTGGTCCCGGTGTCTCCGTCCGGGACCGGAAAGACGTTGATCCGGTTGATCTCCTCCCGGCCGGCCGCTACCCAGTCCGAGGCGGCAAACAACGACCGGGCGAGCCGGGGACCATCCACATAGGTGATACCCAAACCGGTTACTCCGCCACCACGGTCACCCGGATCTCCGCGGCCACTTCCGGATGAAGCCGGAGCAGCACCGTGTGGTCCCCCAGGGTCTTGATCGGGTGCTCCAGGTCCAGCTTCCGCTTGTCGACCGGGAAGCCCTGGGCGGCGAGCGCCTCGGCCAGGTCCTGGCTGGTAATGGACCCGAACAGACGGTCGCCCTCGCCGGCTTTTCCGGCGAGGGTCAGCGTCACCGAGCCCAGCCTGGAGGCCATAGCCTGGGCTTCGCCTTTTTCGGCTTCCATCAGGGCCGCGCGAGCCTTGGTCTCGGCGGCGATCCGTTTCTTGTTGCCTTCCGTGGCCTCGTAGGCCAACCCTTTGGGAAGCAGGAAGTTACGCGCGTAACCAGGCTTCACCTTCACCAGTTGGCCGGCCCGGCCCAAGGACTTCACGTCCTCGCGGAGGATGACTTCGATCATAAAGACAGTGAGAAGTAGGAGGTAAGAAGTGAGAAGGGAGCGCTACCGGCGCGGGCGCTGCGCTTCGGCTTCGGCGAAGCGGCGGCGGAAGTCGACCCAGGTGTCGGCCAGACCGAAGGTTGCCAGTCCAATCAGGGTGAAAGGTAACAGGAAAACCACCCCGACGGCGAGGAGAATGAGGGCCGTCCGCAGGCGCAGGATCGACCGCACGATGGCGGCCCCGCGGGTGGCGTAAAGCGCGCCACAGACCACCAGGACATTGCTCGCGACCGGTGCCCAGAAGTGGACACCGTAGGTGATCATCTCCAGCAGCGCGGAACTGGAATCCAGCTCGGACGGGGCCGGCACCAGTACGACCCCGAGCGCCAGAATCAGCACCCAGACCAGATGGTCCCAGAAGCGGAATTCCCTGAAGCGGCTGAGCCGGACTTCCGGAACCCGCCCCGTTATCCGTCCGGTCCAGGTCGCGGCGAGGACCAGGCCCAGAATCCCCCCGAGGAATACCCGGCTGGGGAAGAGCGCGGCCATGGTGCGCCCGGCGTCGGCCACCTGGATAAAGAGGGCGATGGTCTCCCGGCCGGCACTCACCTGACGGGCCCGGTCGATGAACTGCCGGGTCAGTTCCCACCATTCGCGGGTCAGGGCGTCCTGCACCTCGGCCCAGCTCAGGTGCAGCAGCCCGAACCAGGCCGCCACCGCCGCGAAGGCAAGGAGCAGTGCCCAGGCGGCGTGGTTGAACACGGTGCCCCGGCGGACCCGGAGCAGGCAGACGAACGCGCCGGTGGCCAGCACGGCCGCCGCGTTGACCACCTGGTCGGTCATGCCGCCGGCCTGGACCAGCCACACGGCCGACAGCGCCGCCGAGCCGGCCACCCACCACCATTCATGCAGCGTCGAGGGACGGGACCGGATCAGCAGGGCCGCGAGCGGGAGAAAGAACAGCAGCGGCGAGGGGGCAATAAGGAAGAACCCCACCAGGGCGAGAATGGCCCCCGCGCTGGACGGCCGTTCCGCCGAGGTGGGATTCAGGCCCGGCGCGGTCAGCCCGAAAACCCTTTGATATAGGGCAGGAGGGCAAGCTCCCGGGCCCGTTTGATGGCCACGCCGATCTGCCGCTGATGCCGGGCGCAGCAGCCGGAAAGCCGCCGGGGCAGGATCTTGCCGCGCTCGGTGAGGAACCGGCCGAGGAACCGTTCGTCCTTGTAGTCGACCACCCGGACGCCGGACTCGCACACCGGGCAGACTTTCTGCATGCGTCTCATTCGTCGTCCTCCTCATCCTCGGACTTGGCCGTGGCCACCGGGGCCGCCTGGGCCCCCTCGCTCAGCACCACGAGGAACCGGAGGACGCCCTCGTCCAGCTTCACGATGCGTTCGAATTCGGGGAGCTTTTCGCCGGAGGTCTCGAACCGGGCGATGACGTAGTAGCCGGTTTCGTGCTTCCGGATGGGATAGGCGAGGGAGCGCTTACCCCAGTGGTTGAGCTCGGGCTCGCTCGAGCCGGGCTCCTGGATGAGCGTATGGAAGCGGGAGAGTTTTTCGGTGATGGCCTGTTCTTCGAGCGCGCTGTCGAAGATATAGACCACCTCGTACAAGCGGGTCATGACACCTTCCTTTGGACGGTTCTTCAGCCCCGGCACAGGTGTGTTGCCGAGGAGGATAAGTATTTGACGCGGCGGAAGATAAACCGGGGCAGGCCGAATGGGAATAGGGTGGGCGGGCCCCGGAGCCTTCCCTCACCGGACGCGGCGAGTACCTTGGGAGAACCGGAGGGGGCGACCTCCGGTATCCAGCCAGACACAACTCTTGCTCCGGATTGGAGGACCCAACCCATGACTAAGCGCATCTGGTTGGCGGCATTGGCGTTCACTGTGCTGGCTGCCTGCAGCAACGACAAGAACGGGACCGGCCCAGCGCTCGGCGGCATCGAGGGGTCCTGGAGCGCTACCGCACTCACCTTCATCCAGGTGGCCCCACCCAACATGCAGGTCGATGCGATCGCCGGAGGAGCGGGCCTCACCATTACGTTCAACGCCAACGGTACGTACCAGACGGTCACGACCTCGCCGGGGCAGCCCGATGACATGTCCACCGGCTCCGTTTCCCTCAATGGAAACATGATGACGCTGGACGAACTCGGGGGGTCGACGATTGTCGGGACCTACTCGGTGGTCAACAACGTCATGACAGTGAACCTTACCACCGGCATCGAGTTTGACTTCGGCAGCGGGGACGAAGCGGCCACGGTGCAGGGGACGTTTGTGAAGCAGTGAGCGGTGAACGGTGAACGGTGAGCCGGGCTGGATTGGCCATCTGGGCGTGGCGGCCACGGCCCGTTCACCGTTCACGGTTTACCGTTTACCGTCCTACACATTGAACCGGAACAGCACCACGTCCCCGTCCTGCACCACGTATTCCTTCCCCTCCGAGCGGACCAATCCCTGCTCCCGCGCGCCTTTCCAGCCGCCGGCCTGGACAAAATCCGCGTAGGTGACGGTTTCGGCCCGGATAAAGCCCTTCTCGAAGTCGGAATGGATCACGCCGGCGGCGACGGGGGCCTTGTCGCCCCGATGGATGGTCCAGGCGCGGACCTCCTTCTCCCCCGCGGTGAAGTAGCTCTGCAGGCCGAGCAGGTGGTAGGCGGCGTGCGCCAGCCGGTCGAGGCCGGACTCGTGCAGGCCGAGTGATTCCAGGAACTCCGTCCGGTCGGCCGGGTCCAGTTCGGCCAGTTCGGCTTCGACCCGGGCCGAGAAGATGACGATCTCGGCATCTTCCTGGTCCCGGGTAATGGCGGCCTGCAGGGCTTCGACGTGCCGGTTGCCGGTCGTCACTTCGCTCTCGGCCACGTTGGCGGCGTAGAGCACCGGCTTGGCGGTGAGCAGGTTGAACGAGCGGAGCAGGGGGCGCTCCTCATCGGCCGGCGCCACGGTACGCGCCGCCCGGCCCGCGGCGAGGGCATCCCGCAGACGCTCCAGCAGCCGCTGCTCGAGTTTCGCCTGTGGGTCGCCCGATTTGGCGGTCCGGCTCACCTTGTCGAGCCGCTTCTCGACCGTGGCAAGATCAGCCAGCCCCAGCTCGATGTTGATGACGTCACGGTCCCGGACCGGGTCCACCGGTCCCATGACGTGCTGGATATCGTCATCCTCGAAGCAGCGCACGACGTGGACGATCGCGTCCACCTCCCGGATGTTGGCCAGGAACTGATTGCCCAGGCCTTCGCCCTGGCTGGCGCCCTTCACCAGTCCCGCGATATCCAGGAATTCGACCGTGGCGGGAACACTCCGCTCCGGCTTGACGATCCCGGCCAGGGCGTCGAGCCGCGGATCCGGGACCTGGACCACTCCGGTATTGGGTTCGATGGTCGCGAAGGGATAGTTCGCCACCAGCGCCCCGGCCGAGGTGAGGGCGTTGAAGAGGGTGGATTTGCCGACGTTGGGCAGGCCGACGATGCCGAGGCGGAGCATGAGGGGAGTCGAGAGGTCGAGAGGTCGGGAGGTGGAGAGTCGAGAAGTCGGGAAGTCGAGAAGTCGAGGGGTCGGGAAGTCGAGAAGTCGAGGGGTCGAGAAGTCGAGAAGACGAGGGGTCGAGAAGACGAGAAGACGACGGGCATGGAGTTCATGGGTGCCGATTCTCGAGCGATGAAGCCAGGATCCGCAACATGGCGCTCACCGTTTTTGTCTGCTCGTCCAGTTCTCGCCAGGTGGTCGGTTCGAGGTACCCCAGATCTCGTGCAAGTAGAATCTGGCACTCGAGTTCGTTCACGGACCCCCTGGCAATCCGGCAGTAGCGGGCGAGTTCGCGGTCGGTACCCCGCCCGCATCCTTCGGCCAAGTTCGAGATTACCGAGACAGCGGCGCGACGGATCTGGGCAGTCAGTCCAAACCGCTCGCTCCCAGGGAACCGCACGGTAGCACGGTAGACGGCCAACGACAGGACGTGTCCTTTCTGCCACACGGCCAGACGCTTGAAATCTCCCATGAGACAATCTGGGGGAACCATAAGAGGAAGCGTTGTCAGATCGCTGCCCTTGGGTTCCTGAAAACGCACAACGCCCTTTTCTACCCCTGGACTCCTGGATCCCCGGATCCCTGGACTCCTGGACTCCTTGACCTCTCGACCTCTCGACTCCTCGACTCCTCCCTCGACTCCTCCCTCGACCCGACTACCTATGCAGACTCAAAAACCACGGCGCCAGCACCAGCGAGACCACGCTCATGAGCTTGATGAGAATGTTCATCGCGGGGCCGCTGGTATCCTTGAAAGGATCGCCCACGGTGTCACCCACGACGGCGGCCTTGTGCGGCTCGGACCCCTTGCCGCCGTGGTGGCCGCTCTCGATGTATTTCTTGGCGTTGTCCCAGGCGCCGCCGGCGTTGGCCATGAAGAGCGCGAGCAGCACGCCGGTCAGGGTGGCGCCGCCGAGCAGGCCGCCCAGGGCTTCGACGCCCAGGACGGAGCCCACCAGCACCGGGGCCAGCACCGCGGTCACACCGGGAATGACCATTTCCCGCAGGGCGGCCTTGGTGGAAATGTCCACACAGCGGGCACTGTCCGGCTTGGCCTTGCCTTCCATCAGGCCGGGGATCTCGCGGAACTGGCGGCGGACTTCGTCCACCATGCCGGCTGCCGCCCGGCCGACGGCGGTCATGGTCATCGATCCCATCAGGAAGGGAAGGGTGCCGCCGAGGAAGATCCCGATCACCACGTTGGGCGAGACCAGGTCGAGCTTGAGGACCGCGCCGGGCGGCGTCACCGCCGTGGCATAGGCGGAGAAGAGGGCCAGCGCGGTCAGCGCGGCCGAACCGATCGCGAACCCCTTGCCGATGGCCGCGGTGGTGTTGCCCAGGGCGTCCAGGCTGTCGGTGATCTTGCGGACGTCGGGGCCCAGCCCGCTCATCTCGCTGATCCCGCCGGCGTTGTCGGCGATAGGTCCGTAGGCGTCCACCGACATGGTGACGCCCACCGTGGCCAGCATGCCGACCGCGGCGATGGCGATGCCGTACAGATCGGCGGCCCAGTACGACACGTGGATCCCGATCGAGATCAGCACCAGCGGGAGGAACACCGATTTCATCCCGACCGAGAGGCCGGCGATGATATTGGTGGCGGGCCCGGTGAGCGAGGCCTGGGCGATGTCCCGCACCGGCTTGGCGGCGGTGTAGTACTCGGTGACGAGCCCGATCAGAATCCCGGCGACCGAACCGGTGAGTACCGCATAGAAGGGGCCCATCACCGGCTTGCCCGGCATGTTGAGCGGAAACGCCCGGACCACGAAGTAGGCGCCGACCAGCAGGAGCCCGGCCCCGATGAATGTGGTCATCCGGAGCGCGTTGGCCGGTGACCCGCGCTCGAGGATCCGCATGGCGGCGATGCCGATGAGCGACGCAATGAGCCCGACCACCGTGAAGAGGATCGGCAGGGTGATGGCGTTGAGCCGGTACTCGAGGCCGATGACCGGGCTCGAGGCGGCGAGGGCGATGGTCGCGATGACCGCGCCCACGTAGCTCTCGAAGATGTCGGCGCCCATGCCGGCGACGTCGCCGACGTTATCGCCCACGTTATCGGCGATCGTGGCGGGATTGCGCGGGTCGTCTTCGGGGATGCCCGCCTCGACCTTGCCGACCAGATCGGCCCCGACATCCGCCGCCTTGGTGTAGATCCCGCCGCCCACCCGGGCAAAGAGCGCAATGGACGACGCCCCCATGGCGAACCCGCTGATGATCTGGCCGTAATGGATGAAAGCCTCGGCCGTGGCGCCGGCGAGCGGGATGGTGAGCGCGGTGACGGTGCCGATTCCCACCAGGCCGAGCGATGCGACGGCGAGCCCCATCACGGCGCCGCCGTCGAACGCGATGCGGAGCGCCTTGCCCTGGCCGGTATCCCGGGCGGCCTCGGAGGTGCGGACGTTGGCCTTGGTGGCCGCTTTCATTCCGAAGAACCCGGCCGACACCGAACAGAGGCTGCCGAACACGTAGGCAAACCCGGTATTGATGCCGACGCTCCAGCCAAGCAGCACCGCGACAATCAGCACGAACGGCACGAGCACCGTGTATTCCCGGCGCAGGAAGGCCATGGCCCCGTCCTCGATGAGGCCGGCCAGATCCTGCATGGCCTGGGTCCCGGGATCCTGCCGCTTGACGTACATGTACAGCGCCAGGGCCACGAGGAGGCCCAGAACTCCGGCACCGATTGCCAGCACAGCGGGGGTGGGAAGAGTCATGTCGGTGTCAGCGTCAGATGGTGGTTCGGCGTGCCGCGAGCCGTGAATCGGGCGGGGAATCCTGGTTCAGGAGTGCCCCGCCAGCGCCGCCCGCCCGCGTGCTACCGGTTGTATTCGTTCATGGCCTTTTCGATGCCCTGCTCGACCCAGCGTTCGACCGCCTGAGCCATGGGTTCCATCAGGGCCTCGAGCTGGTCCTGCTCGTCCCGCCTGAATTCATCCAAAACAAAATCGGCCAGGTCCTCCACATCCGGG
>JBFXBG010000040.1:0-24750 GCA_050183505.1 Gemmatimonadales bacterium
CCCTCAATCCCTCAATTCCTTCAATCCATCAATCCCTCAATCCCTCAATCCCTCCCCCCTCCCCACCCCCCCTTCCCCGCCCCTGGAACCTTTTCCCGTCTCCCGCAATTGAATGTGCGTCACGCGCCCGGTAGTCGCGGTCCGGGGCGGGGGTCAAACGCACGCTTTCAATCAAGGAGACTCGAATGTTCCGTCCGACCATGCTGGCCATGGCGGCCCTGCTGACTGCCGGCACCGGCGCGGCCCAGCAGCAGGCCGCCACGAAGTTCACCATCCGGATCGAAAACACCACCAGTGCCCCGGTCCTGAAACTGGCCGGCGGCGGCGCGGCTCCGTTCGTCATGGCCCCGGTTCTCTGGGCCGTGCACGATCTGCGCGAGCCGGTCTTCACCGTCGGCACCGCCGACCGCCGTCAGGGCCTCGAGACCCTGGCCGAAACCGGCAATCCCGAGCCGCTGGTCAAGGCCCTCACCGGCAAGCGGGGCATCCGGGCCGCGGGCGCCATGGCGGTGCCGGTCGGCGAGATGGCCGGCGGCCCGCTCACCCCGGGCAAGGCCTACGAATTCAGCGTCATGGCCCGCCCCGGCGACCGCCTGTCTCTGGCCTGGATGTTCGGCCAGTCCAACGACCTGTTCTACGGCCTCAGCTCCTACGGCGTCCCGCTGTTCGACGCCAACGGCATGGCCCGGAGCGGTGACTTCACCCGGTACGTGATGCTCTATGACGCCGGCACCGAGGTGAACGAGGAGCCCGGGTCGGGCCCCAACCAGGCCCCGCGGCAGAAAATGGCCAACGACGGCGTGAGCGAAAACGGCTTCGTCCGGCCGGTGAACGATCAGTTCCAGTATCCCGTGATCGGCACCGTCATGAAGGTGACGGTGACCGCGGCGGGCGCCTCGGCGATGTAATGAGCCTGAGAGGGGAGAAGCGAGACGTGAGAAGGCATCACGTGCTTCTCCCTTCGTCCTTCTCACTTCTCACTTCTCACTTCTCACGTAACCATGCGCACTCTCTTTCGCATCTCCGCCGCTCTGGGCCTCCTGGCCCTGTTCGCGGCCCGGGCGGGTAACGCCCAGCAGGTCGTCACCCGGCCGTCGCTCACCCTGGAAGGCGCCAAGGCCGTCGCCGCGGCGGCGGCCGCCGAGGCGAAGCGGCTCAATGCCCCG
Source organism: Gemmatimonadales bacterium (assembly GCA_050183505.1). Lineage (GTDB taxonomy): Bacteria > Gemmatimonadota > Gemmatimonadetes > Gemmatimonadales > GWC2-71-9 > JBFXBG01. Next base: position 1,167 of record JBFXBG010000040.1, read on the forward strand.
GGCGGGGCGATCGCCGTGGTGGATGACGGCGGCAACATCGTCTATGTCGAGCGGCTCGAGGGGACCTTCCCCCGCGGACCGGAGATTTCCATCGAAAAGGCCCGCACGGCGGCGCTGTTCCGCCGGCCGTCCAAGGATCTGGAGAACGCCATCGTCGGCGGGCGGACCGTCCTGCTGAACGTGGCCTCCGCCCCGCTGCAGGGCGGCGTGCCGATCGTCTCCAACGGCGTCATCATCGGTGCCATCGGGGTGAGCGGCGCCGCCACCGCGGCGCAGGACACTCAGCTGGCCGAGGCCGGGGCCGCGGCGATCAGGTAGCGCCGGCGCACCAGCCGACGCGGGCTCTCTCCGGATGACCGGGGAGGGCCCGCGGTCGTTTTCGGACGCGAGGACCCCGGAAACTCTCCGGTCGCGGATGCGTCGGGACTAGATTGCATGTTGCGATGGGCTCCACCGGATCGGGCGGAGCCGCAAGGGGGAGACGACCAGTCGGCAATCTCGGACCAGTTATCCACGGGAGATCTCGCGTGCGCATTGTCCTTGCTCTTCTGGCGGCCGCCGCGGCCGCCGTACCCGCCGCGGCCCAGCAGGCCCCGGCCCCGGCGGCCGGGCTCAGCTCGCCGCAGCCCGATGTCTCGATGTTCCGGCGGCTCGACTGGCCGGCGGCCACGGTCTACCGCTCCGGCAGCGGCATGCCTGGACCCCGGTACTGGCAGCAGCGGGTCGACTACCGGATCCGGGCCAGTCTCGACACGGTGACCAATCTGCTCGAGGGCGAAGAGACCATCACCTACACCAACAACTCGCCGGACACGCTGCGCTATCTCTGGCTGCAGCTGGATCAGAACCTGTTTCGCGCCGACAGCCGGGGCGCGCTGGCGGCTCCGCCCCGGCAGCGTCCCGCGCCCGGTTCTCCGGAAGGCGGCTTCACCATCCAGAGCGTCCGGCAGGCGGCGGTCGCCGCGGCCCGCGGCCGGCCGGCCCAGCGGGCCCAGGACCTGGAGACCCGGCTGAACGGCACCATGATGCGGGTGGAGCTGCCCCGCCCTCTGGCGCCCGGCAACCGGAATGTGGTCACGGTGGCCTGGAGCTTCGCGTTCCTGGATCAGATCGCCGTCCGGATGGGCATCGAGAAGGTCGATGGGAGCTACGTCTATGAAGTGGCTCAGTGGTATCCGCGCCTGGCGGTCTACGACGACGTGCGTGGCTGGAACACCGACCAGTACCTCGGCTCGGGCGAGTTCTACCTGGAATACGGCAGCTTCGACGTGAGCCTGACGGTGCCGGCCAACATGATCGTCGCCGCGACCGGCACGCTGCAGAACCCGGAGGCGGTCCTGACGGCAGCCCAGCGCGAGCGCCTGGCCGCCGCGCGCCGGAGCGACACGACCGTCGTCATCCGCGGAATCGACGAGATCGACGACCCGGCCAGCCGTCCCGCGTCGGCCGGCGGCAGTCTCACCTGGCGGTTTGCCGCCGACAGTGTCCGGGACTTCGCCTGGGCCGCGGCCCGGCATTTCATCTGGGATGCCGCCCGGGCCAACCAGGGCAGGACGCTGGTCATGAGCCTGTATCCGCCCAGCGCGGATTCCATCTGGAACCAGGCGACCCAGTACGGCAAGACCGCCATCGAGAACTATTCCATCCAGTGGTTCACCTACCCCTATCCGGTGGCGATCAACGTCAACGGCCGGGAAGGCGGGATGGAATACCCGATGATCGTCTTCTGTGCCAACCGGACCAATGCGCCGGCTCTCTACAGCGTCACCGACCACGAATTCGGCCACCAGTGGTATCCCATGATCGTGGGCAACGACGAGCGCCGGTATCCCTGGATGGATGAGGGCTTCAACACCTTCCAGAACTACTACAACTGGCTCAAGCAGTACCCGACCGCGTTCAACCGCCGCGCCAACGTGGACATCTATCTGCGGACCATCGCGACCGGCGGCGACGAGCCGGTCATGACCCCACCGGACCGCCAGCGCAGCCTGGGCTCGACCGCGTACAACAAGCCGGGCCTGGCCCTCCGGCTGCTGCGGGACTACGTCGTCGGTCCGCAGCAGTTCGATGCGGCCTTCCGGGAGTACATCCGCCGCTGGGCCTTCAAGCACCCGCAGCCGCAGGACTTCTTCCGCACCATGGAAGACGGCCTGGGTGAAGACCTGAGCTGGTACTGGCGCGGGTGGTTCTATCTCCAGACGTCGCTGGACCAGGCGGTGGATTCGGTCGGGACCGATTCGACCAGCGGGACCTCGCTCGTCTACCTCCAGAACCGGGGCGCCATGGTCATGCCGGTCCTGCTCGACGCCATGATGGCTGACGGCACCACCCGGCACATCAAGCTGCCGGCCGACATCTGGATGCGGGGAGACCGCTACATCGCCACAATCCCGGGCCCGGCGCGGGTGAGCTCGGTCACGATCGATGCCGACAATTCGTTCCCCGACGTGGACCGGGCCAACAACAAGTGGCCGAGATTGCCGGGGCAATAGAGGGGAAAGGGCTGAGGACTGAGGACTGAGGACTGAGGGCTGAGGGCTGAGGACTGAGGACTGAGGGCTGAGGACTGAGGACTGAGGACTGAGGACTGAGGGCTGAGGACTGAGGACCAGAGTGACGAAAGGGTCCGGCCGGGTGGCCGGGCCCTTTCGATTCAGGGTGCTTCCGTCCGGGGCACAGGGTGCTGCTCGAGGGGATCGTCCAGCCGGAAGCGTTCCACGCCTCCATCCCCGTACCGGATGATTCGGAGCGAATCCCGGATCACGGCAACGACATCACCATGCGCACTGCGGTACAGCGGATTCACCCCCGCGGTCCAGACCAGTTCAGCCCGAATACTGTCCGCCATGCCGGGGCGCTCGCCGTCGAGCCCGGGAAGCGCGGATCCCGGGAACGGGCTGTGCGCTTGCAGGCCGGCCAGATCGACCAGCGTCGCCGGCAGATCCCGCAGGGTGACCGGCCGCTCGACCCGGGTACCGGCCCGTGCCTTTCCCGGAAGCCAGATGACCAGCGGGACCTGAACCGTGGTTCGGTACAGGGAGCGGCCGTGGCCCATCTCGCCATGCTCCCCGAATTCTTCGCCGTGGTCGGACGTAAGGACGACGATCGTACTGTCCAGCAGGCCGCGCTGATCGAGGGAGTCCAGCAACGCGTTGACCCGGTCATCCAGGTACGCGAGCATCCCCGCATAGGCCGCCTTCATCTCCTGCAGCACCCGGGCCGGCGGAACGCCGTGGTCCGGCAGGGCGGTGAAACGGAGTTTGGGATCCCGCCCCTCGTTCCCCGGCAGCTGCCGGATGGCCTCATCGAAGGGAGGCGGAGGCAGGTAGGGGGAATGGGCGTCGAAGTAGTTGAGGAACACCATGAACGGATGTCCCGCGGGTCGCCGATCCAGCCACCGAAGCGCTTCCGCGTTGACGGTTTCCGCGGATTTCCTCCCCAGCCGCTGATACCACTTGACCAGCAGGCGTGGCGTGATCCGGTCGCCGAGAATCCGGAGAATGGCCGCGCTCCGGATCAGTTCTCCCGGATCGAGGAGATAGTCTTCATAGTGCATGAAGCCACGCGCCAGCCCGGTCTTCCGGTTGGTGTAGACCTTGTTGGCGACGAAGCCGGCGGTGGCGTACCCGCAGGCGGTCAGGACGCCGGAAAGCGTGGGATAGTCGGGTCCCAGCGGCGTCGTCCAATTCGCTCCGTGCTCGTGCGGCCAGCGGCCGGTAAACAACGACGCATGGCTGGGCAGCGTCCACGACGAGGGGGCCATCGCCCGCTCATACCGGATCCCGCCGGCGGCCCGGCGTGCCAGCGCCGGGAAGTGGGTGTCCAGCGACTCGCCCCCGTCAAAGTCGAGTCCGCGGACCGTATCCAGGATGATGAACACGATGTTGGGCCCGTGGCCTGGCGGCAGGGCCTGCTCGGCCCGGGTCTCCCGCCACCATTGCCGGCCATGCCAGCCGGTGCCCAGTGCCACCGCGATCCCGGCCAGGACCGGGGTGGAAATCCGCATCAGTCTCATGACCCGGTCCTGATGCCGCAGGACCAGCCGCCCGCCCTGATAGGCGACCGCCAGGGCCAGCACCACATCCGTGAGCCAGTGCAGCCTGGGATAGCAGAGCAGCACCGCGAGCGTGCCCAGAAACAGGTACGCCCGGACCGCCACCCCGAAGACCGGTTTCCGTCGCAGGGCCTGGATACCGGCCAGCGCCATGCCGACGAGGGCGAACAGGATGACCTCCGCGAGAGGGGCCATCCAGACCACGTCGTGGCTTAGGAAGGGGAACCGGTGCCGCAGATGCCAGCGGAGGGCGTGAATCGACACCTCCGCCAGCCCGGTCGCGAGGCCGGCCCAGAGAGCCAGCCGGAGCCAGCTGCCGGCGGAATCGCGCGAGCGGGCGGGTTCGCGACTCACCGACCGCCTCCCGGGTGCCGGCCAGGTTGGCCCCACCGGCCGAACGTGAGGAGCCGCCAGGGCCGCCAGTACCACCGGCCGAGGGTGGAACCGGCCAGGCGCTCCCACCGCTCCGAGGGCCGGGTTGGCCAGAGATGCTCCCGCAGCGCCGTCAGCCAGCTGCCCCGGGTCGCCCGCAGGGCCAGGAGTGTCCGGAAAGTTCCGGCCCGTCGCCGCAGCCGACGCCCCGCGAACGGATGCCGCGCCAGCCAGCGCCGGAGGGGCCGGAGCCGCCAATCGGCCGGGCCGCTCACGCGGTGGGGCAGGCCCAGCCGCCGTGCGTCATCGGCCGGAACGGCACCCAGAGGATGGTACAGAACATCCTCCCCCACATGCAGCAGCAGATCCAGAAGGAGAATCGCCTGCCAGCCGGAGTGGCGCACGTAGTGCCGCACGAGCAGATCCCGCTCCGGTGCGGTCGCAGCCACCCACACGGCACCGGCCGGGGTTTCGCATGGCTGCCGTGCAGCCAGCAGCGCCTCGGTTGCCGGCGCCCTCGCCGACGGCGATTCGATGGCCCAGTGCAGCTCCACCAGGTCGTCGGTCCGCCCCACTGTCCGCCGATAGGTCACATGGTAGTCCGTCAGACCGGATGGGGCCCGGCTGTAGCCCAGATCCAGGAGGAGGCGTTCGACTTCGGCTCGCGCGTACGGTGGAGCCAGGAGATCGATGTCCCGCGCCGGCCGGCAGACCGGGTCAGGGTAGAGCCGGCAGGCCAGCGGCATCCCCTTCAGGATGATCCAGGGAATCGAGGACCGGTTCAATGCCGGCACAAGTCGCTGGTACTGCTCCAGGATCCGGAGATTGGCGTACCGGGCCCGCGCGACGGTCTGCCGGAGCTCCCGCTGGACCGATTCCGGGAGCCGTTCCAGTCCCGGACCGAGCAGCAGCGCGGCGAGCGGCGTCAGGCGATTGCCGCGCAACGACTCGATCCCCGCCAGCCACGCGTCCGGTTCCGGCAGCGGATCACGTTCCCCGATCGCCGCGCGCATGACCCAGCGGATCAGCCGGTCAGGATCGCTCAGCACAGGCTCTCGAGCAGGGATCGAACCTCGTCCCATGAATCGGCCAGGCGGTCCAGCCCATCGGGCACCTCGAGATCGAAGACCGGCCGTGCGGCCACTTCCGCGATATGCTCGTGCCAGGACTCGGCCGGCAGCGTGATATGCCGCGTCAGAAAGCCCGCCTCCAGAGCCGCCACCAGCCGCTCGCGGCCACGCACCCGATGCAGACGCGGCCTCTCTCCACGGCGGAGCCTGAGCAGCGCGGCCAGCGGAAGCGTGGCGACGGGATCGAGCGGATACCAGCCACGACCATCGGGCAGGCGTACTTCGCAGGGAGACCGTGCCATATCATACGGCGGCGCGAGACGAAGGCCCCCGGGGAGTCCCAGGACGGTTCCGGTTTTCGTACACGCCAGCAGGTCGTCACCGGCGATGCTCAGGCCGCCGCGGAGCGCCAGGGCAGCCAGCGTCGACTTGCCCGCCCCGGAGTCTCCATGCACCGCGAGAATACGGTGCCCCACGACGATTCCGCACGCGTGCAGGGGCAGGCAGTCACACAGCGCCGTGACGAACGCCGTCACCGGGCCGGCCAGCCGGATCAGGGCTTCCGGGCCAGCCGGGTACGCCTCGCCCAGCTCGACGGTCAGCGACGCTCCCCGGGTCACGCGGTAGGCGGCGCCGTCGGAGTATGCCATACCCAACGCGCCCGGCTGGCGGGTGAGGGTGGCGGTCCCTGATGCGGTGCTGACCGTTACTGAGTCCGGGGAGGGCGCCGTGATCGGCCGGCGGTGCTGAACGTCGAGGGGGAGACCTGCGTGTGCAGCAAGAACGCCCCAACCGCTCCGGATCCCTGCGAAAAGACTCCGTGCGCCTGGGGCCGGTGCCGGTTCAGCTGCCGAAGAACCCGTCCGTGGTTGTGACAGAGCCACTGCCCTGCGTGAGATCGCTCACCTTCCCCAGGGGCGTGAGTCTGGGCGGCTCGAATGCCTTGCCGTTCTCGACCCGGCCCGGGGAGGGCTGGCCGGTGGGCTTGGTAGTCATGGACTGCTCCGGATGGACGAGGGCCAGGCTTCGACAAGAAGTAAGATGGTCAGGCTCATCCATGCCGTCAAGAATCGCTCACTGGAGAACGGCGGCTTGAGCAGGGGCGTGATCGTCGGTGGAAGCCCCTCCATCCGGTGGGTGCGGTACAGTCGATCATAGGCGGCGGTGAGCGCGGGCAGATCCCGGTCCAAGCGGGCCTCGTAATACGGCGCGAAGTCCGCCTTGAGCACTCGCTCTACGACGGGCTGCGGCAGTTTCCCGCGCACCGCCTCGCGCAGGAGAGACTTGACGGTCCCGGAACCGGCCAGCCGGTCCCAGGACACGCCGCCGAAGGTCGTGACAAACGGCTCCTCCAGGAACGGGGCACTCAGGGTCAATCCGGCGCGGGCCGCGGTCCGGGCGGCCATTTCCAGCCTCCAGTCGAGCCCGGCATCGGCGAGAGTACGATCCAGCCTTGCCCGGCACCAGGTTCCGAACCTTCTTGCCGCCTCGTGGGTCACGCCGAGACGGCCGGGCTGCAGTGGAATCCGGACCGCCCGGCGGAGGTAGGTCCTGAGCCGCGGCCGCGGCCTGGCCTCAATGGTCGAGCCAATGAGCCGCAGCGCCCGGCGCCAGTGGCCCCGCCGCAGCAGGTCGACTTCCAGCCCGCGCCCTTCGAACATTTCATCGCCGCCGATACCGGCGAAAACCAGATCACATCCCTGCTCTCCCGCGGCCCGGTAGAGCCGGAGATTGATTTCCTCCTGCCCGTCGATGAGCGGTGCCCCGTGCCAGGCGACCGCCGCCTCCAGCGACGGCCAGAGCGGAACGACGGTGCCGTCGACCCGGATCTGGTCCAAGCCAAGACGAAGGGCGACCGCATCCTGAAACCGACGCTCGTCGCATGCCAGTTCCGGGTAGGTCGCGGACAGCAGGACCGGCGGCGGCAGGCCGGCCCGCCGTGAAGCCTCGGCGGCGGCCAGGGCCACCACCGACGAATCGATGCCGCCGCTCAGCATCACGGCGGCGCGCCGCCGCCCTTCAAGCGATCGGCCACAGGCGGCAATCACCAACTCCAGAACATCCGGTTCCACCTCGCCCGGCCCGGGCTCGGGGAGCATCCGGAACCAGCGGGCCGGCTCGCCGGCCGTTCCCGACGCCTCCAACCGGGTTTCGGTTCCGCCCGGAACCCGATGCACGCCGGTGAACCAGCCACCCCCGGTCGGGAAGTCCCGCCGTGAGAGCCGGGTGAGGGCGTTCATATCGAGGGATGCCCGCGGCGCCAGCCGGGCCAGCACGGATGAATGCCTGGCCAGATGCACCACGCCCGCGATCCGGCGCCACGCCAGCGGCCGGACCCCGAGGGGTGTGGCGCGGAGGACGACCTCACCCGCCCGGCCGGGATACCAGCCCGGATCCGTGAGTGGGCCGGTCGGGCTGATCCGGCCCGGCGTGATGCCGTGCAGGACGATCTCGCAGAGAGGAGTGGAAGGGTCCGCGCCGGGAGGGGTGGTCAATCGACGGTACGGAGCAGGCCGCGGGCGCAGAGATCGTCGACCAGGGCCTGGATCAGTTGCCGCCGCTGGCCGACGTCGACCGGCCAGTCTCCACCCAGCTCCTGCGCCATCATTTCGAGCGGCGTACCCGCCTCCAGGGCACGCCACACCTGGGCGCCCGAGGCATTCAGGCTGAAGTACTCGCCACCGCGCAGATCGAGCAGAATGAGCTCGTCATCGAGCTGCTGGGTGCGAACCGATTGGCTGACGGAATAACGCATGGAGGGAAAGACTCGGATTCCGGCCCCTGATCCCTGATCCCTGATCCCTGATCCCTGATCCCAACCTACTGCGCCAGTTCGGTCACGTCCAGAATCATGAGATTCGGATTGCCGGGATTCACCGCCCCGAAGGCGTACACCCGGCCGCCGATGTACCCCAGGCTCGCGGTGTGGACGCCCTGGGCCACATTGTATTTCGCCAGAAACGCCGGATGCGCCGGGTCTGCCAGGCCGTAGAAGTGGAACCCGTCGTTGGAGCTTCCCTCCGCGCTGAACATGAGCAGCTTCCCGTTGGCGCTCACTTCGACGTCGCTCACGGTGTTGATGTTGGCGGTGATCACCGAATCGACCAGCACCGGCGCGCCGCCCGCGTCGAGGTGCCAGACCTTGAGCGCGTCACCCAGGGCCCCGTTGCGCGGGATGCTGCCCCAGGTGCCGGTGTAGGCATACCCGCCCTGGACCCAGAGGTCGGAGGTCCACCGGTCGTCCACGTTGTTGCCGCCGCCCACGGCCGTGATCACGCTGCCGTTCCGCTGAAGCTGCCAGAACCCGCCCGTCATGTCGGACGCGTAGATCGATCCGTTGTAGAGCTGCAGGCCCCACACGTAGGGCTGCGCCCCCGGAGCGAACCGCGCGAGGAGGCGGCCGGTGAGGGACCCGGACAGCGTCCCCGAAACGTCCAGCGCCACCACTCCGCCATTGTAGTAGGCGGCGTAGAGGACCTGGTTGGCCTCATCCATCCAGAAGTTGTGGGTTCCGGCCGTCTGGCCGTTGACGTCGCTCTGATGATAGCTCGCGACTTCCCGCGGGTTCTCCAGATCCGACACGTCCACCACGTGGATGTCTCCGCTGGAGCGCACCCCGACCTGGCCCGGTCCCTCCTGGCCGACGAAGACATACCGCTTCTCTCCGGTCGCGGGATTGTGGAACCACCAGGCATTGTGGACCTGGCCGCCCGCGGTGACGATCGTGCTCACCGGCACCGGGTGGGAGGGGCTCCCGCCCTTGATCCCGTTCCCCACGTCGTAGATCATGAGGCCGGAGTTCCAGGCACAGACGAACGCGAGCCCATCGCGCACGAAGGTGTCGTGGATTCCGTAATTCGGCGGAATCGGGACCTGGACCAGCAGATACGGGCCTCCGGTTGGCAGGGCGGTCGCGGCGAAGGAGGCCTCCCGGTCCTGCTGGCTGACGGCGTTCAACCCGGGCGCCGTGGCCACGACCGTCTGGGGCCCGGCGCCGCCAAGCGTCAGGACGACGCTCGCCCGGCCATCCGGCCCGGTGACCGTACTGTCGGCGCTGAGGCTTCCGCCACCCGCCTGGACCGCCCAGCGAACCGTGATCCCGGGCACGGGTTGGCCCTGGCCGTCGGCCGCCAGCACGGTGAACCCCACGGGCAGCTCCGTGCCGGCCGGGGCCCGCTGGTCCGTGCCGCCCACGGGGGCGATACGCTCGGTCGGGGTCGGCGGCGGCGGGCCCGGCGGACCAGTCGTCCGGTCGCCCCCGGCGCAGGCCATGCCGACGAGCAGGACGACGGCGGCCCCCGCCAGCCGGCGAATGGGTGGACGACGGATCGGCATCAGAAATCCAGGGTCGTGACGTCGAGGATGACCATCGCGGGACCGCTCGGGTTCCTGGCGCCAAAGGCGTACAACCGGCCGTTGATCTCCCCGAAGGTCGCCGTGTGGATGCCGTTTGTGACCTGATAGCGTGAGAGAAACACCGGCCTCGCCGGATCGGCCAGGTTGTAGAAATAGAATCCGCCGTTGGGGCCGGCCTCGGTGCTGAACATGAGGAGGTTCCCGCCGGGGCTTACTTCGACATCGCTCAGATTGAAAAGACCCGATGGCGTGAAGAGCGAATCGACCAGCACCGGCGCCCCGCTTGCGTCCAGCCGCCAGATCATGACCGCGGGGTTGGACCGGAAACCGACGCCGGTATAGGCGTAGCCGTTGGCCACCCAGAGGTCGGTCGTGGCGCCGGTGGTCACCGGATTCGTCCCCGCCAGGACGTTGAAATTGAATCCATTCAGCTTGAGCTGGAAGAATCCCCGGGTCATGTCCGAGGCATAGAGCGATCCGTTGTAGAGGTGCACGCCCCAGGTGAACGTCCCGTTGCCGCCCGGCTTCACGCGCGCGATCTCGCGATTGGCGAGGTTGCCCGACAGCGTCCCCGACACGCTCAATGCCACCACACCCCCGTTGTAGTAGGCCGCATACAGGATCTGGTTCGCCTCGTCCATCCAGAAATTATGGGTGCCGGCCCCCGCCATGTGGTAATAGGCCACCTCGACCGGGTTGGCGAGATCGGAGACGTCCACGACGTGAATATCCCCGCTCGCCGCCGAGCCCACGGAGAGCGGCCCCTCCTGGCCCAGGAAGAGATAGCGGGCTTCTCCGGTGTTGGGGTTGTGGAACCACCAGGCATTGTGGACCGCCGGTCCGCCCGGCACGCCGTTGTCCGAGGGAACCAGCCGGCTGATCTCGACCGGGTTCGACGGCGACCCGCCCCGAATGCCGTTCCCGACGTCCAGAATGATGACGCCGGTGTTCCAGGCGCACAGGAACGCGATCCCGTCACGGACGAAGGTATCGTGCGCCCCGTAGTTCTCCGGCACACCCACCTCGGCGACGTAGGTCGCGGGCAGTACGCCGCGGGAAATGAACGTCACCGGCGAGCCGGCGAGCCCGCCCGCCGTCGCCTGGACGGTGTTGTCTCCGGTCGCGGCGAGCGTGTGCGTGGTCCGGGCGATCCCCGAGGCATCCGTGATCGAACTGGAGGAGGACACGCTGCCACCGCCGCCGGTCACCGACCACTGGACCGACACCTGCGGCACGGCGTTGCCGTACTGGTCGACAGCCTTCACGGCGTAGGGGGACTGGGTGGAGCCGCCGACCACCGCGAACTGACTGTCCCCCGCCGCCTTGACCAGTTGCGCCGCCACATCGTTGACCGCATGCACGGTGAAGAACACCGGAGCCGCGGCGCCCTGGGTGAAGGCACGGATCGAATTGACCGTCGCCTCGGTGCCCACGGTATAGCTCGCGCCGGCCACACCGTCGGTGGCGGTGACGGAACTCGCCGTCACGCTGCCCCCGCCGGTGACGACCGACCACGTGACGGTAGCGCCGGAGACCGGCTGACCCAGGGTATCGCGGAATACCACCGCCAGCGGCTGAGGCAGGGTACGCCCCACGGTATCGGTCTGCAGGTCCCCGCCGGAGATCGCCAGGGTGGGAACCGCCGGCCCGGGACCGCCCCCGCCGTCCCCGCCCGAGTCGCCACACGCGACCGCCAGCGCGGTGGCCCCGGCGGCGGCAAGCGAAAGCCAGAAACGGGTTGAGCCCGCGGCTGCGATCATCGATTCACCTCCAGTTCCCGTGGCACGGCCCCAGCTTCCGCCGGTGCCATGCCGCCGTGACGCTCCGTGGCCATGGCCTGAGCCGCGCCGTACCGTCCCATCCGGTGTCCCCGCATGCCCCAGTCCAGCCGGAGCCCCACGGTGACCGACCAGATGGTGGTATCCCCGTAGAAGGAGGCCGGGTCGAACAGCCCGCCTCCCACCTTCTCCACCCGGGCCCGCGATACTTCGCCGAACGGTTCCAGCCGGAGCCGCCCATACACCGGGCCCAGCGCATAGCCGTATCCCAGCGTGTGCACCGTCCAGCGAGTTACCCCGAGAATCGAATTCTCCAGGTGGGGACGGACCGAGCGAAACGGGTTGGTGGTCCGGCTCTCCTCGGGCCGGTCGGTCCGCTCATACCGGTAGTACCCCCGGTGACGGGCCGGCGTCACCTGCAGTTCGCCGAGCCAGGATTCGAAGACGAAGAACCGGTCCGCCTCGCTGCTTTCGGCCCACTCCACCATGGCGTAGAGCGGCACTCCTCGTACGTCTCTCTGCCAGCGGGCGGCCGTGCTCCACTTGGTCACATCCAGCCCGGCCCCGGGCCGGTGTTCCGGGGAGTGAACCAGCGCCCGGGATCCCTGGAGTTCCAGACCCGAGAGCGGGTAGAGGGTGAGGCGCAGGGACCAGGAGTCGCCGAACCGCCCCCCGATCCGGGGCCACTGTCCCGGGCGCTCGGGTTCGTCGCCGTTGAACAGGGATCCCTCGACGCCGACCGGCCCGGCCCGGACGGCTCCCATCACCACCGCCCGCTCCAGGATCTGACTCAGGTGGTGGTTGACCGGATAGCGGATCGCCGGCCGGCTCATCGGGTCGTCCGTTCCGAAGGGAACGAAGCCCTTTCCCAGGCTGATGGAGAACACCGCCGGTCCGTCGAGGGAGCCCAGAAGATCGGTGCCGGTGAGCATCAGTTCATGGACGTAGGTATGCGGGTGCCGCCGGTCGATGAACCCCTCCCCCCAGGCCCCGGGGGAAAGCTCCCCGTCTTCCATCGTCAGGCCTTCGAAATCCAGGGTGGTCTTGAGGCTCACCCGGCCTCGCCACAGCCCCAGCGTCGACATGAGGATCGGCTGAACCAGCTTGACTTCGTCCAGCGACCCGCCACCCGGCACCCGGTCGGCCCGGTACCAGGCCGGGACGGCGAGGCCGGAAACTCGAAGCGTGGGAGCGGGGCCCTGGGCCGTCAGGACCGCCGGCAACACCGGAATTGTCAGAAGGAACGACGCCAGCGCCGCCAGACGACAGGAAGGGCGTACCAGAAGCCGGCCTCCTCGGAGTTTGCAGAGGGGGACGTGGGAGTGGGGGCGGGATGCACGGGGAGGGAGAAGGGAGAAGGGAGAAGGGAGAAGGGAAGCGCGGCGCCCGAGAGTGAGGAGGACCAGGCACGCCCCCCTCCGACCTCTCACTTCTCACTTCTCACTTCTCACTGCCCGTCAGGGCCGCCGCCAGGTAGTCCCGGTTCATCCGGGCAATGGTCTCCAGCGGGATTTCCTTGGGGCAGGCCTCGTGGCATTCCCCGAACCAGGTGCAGCTGCCGAAATTCTCCAGGTCCATCTGCTGGACCATGCCGAGGGCCCGGCGGTGGCGCTCAGGCTGCCCCTGGGGCAGGAGGCCCAGATGGGAGATCTTCGCGGCGGTGAACAGCATGGCGGACGCATTAGGACAGGCCGCGACGCAGGCCCCGCACCCGATGCACTGGGCCGCGTCCATCGCCAGGTCGGCTGCGTCCTTGGAGATCGGGATGGCATTGCCGTCGGGGGCGCTGCCGGTGGAGACCCCGATGAACCCGCCGGCCTGAATGATCCGGTCGAAGGCACCCCGGTCGACCACCAGGTCCCGGATCACGGGGAACGCGCGGGCCCGCCATGGCTCGATGACAATGGTGTCGCCGTCCTTGAAGCTGCGCATGTGCAGCTGGCAGGTCGCTGTGCCCTTCATGGGCCCGTGGGCCACGCCGTTGATCATCATGCCGCAGGAGCCGCAGATGCCTTCCCGGCAGTCGTGGTCGAAGGCAATCGGCTCCTCCCCCGCCGCGATCAGGCCCTCGTTCACGACGTCGAGCATCTCCAGAAACGACATGTCGGGCGTCACGTCCCGGGCTTCGTACCGGACCATGCGGCCCGGGGCATCGGGGCCCGGCTGGCGCCAGACCTGGAGCGTCACGTTCATGGTGTTTCCTCGTTGGTCGGGCCGGCCGCCTCCCGGGCACCCGGCACCTATTTGTAGCTTCGTGTCGCCAGGTGCACCCGCTCGAACTCCAGCGGCTCCTTGTGCAGGGCCGGCGGCCGGCCCTCTCCGGCGTACTCCCAGGCCGCGACATAGGCGTAGTCGTCGTCGTTCCGCTTCGCCTCGCCGTCCGGCGTCTGGTACTCGGTCCGGAAATGCCCCCCGCACGATTCGTTGCGATCCAGGGCATCCAGACACATGAGTTCGGCCAGTTCCAGGAAGTCCGCCACCCGGCCGGCCTTCTCCAGCGACTGATTCAGTTGCGCCCCCGTTCCCGGCACCCGGATGCTGCTCCAGAACTCCTGGCGGAGCTTCGGAATCTGCTCCAGCGCCTGCCGGAGCCCGTCGGCGTTCCGGGCCATGCCGCAGTACTCCCACATGATCCGGCCCAGCTCCCGGTGCAGCGAATCCACCGACCGGTTGCCGTTGATCGAGAGCAGCTTCCGGTTGCGGTCCTCCACGGCGGCCAGCGCCTCCCGGGCCGCGGGGTGGGACGCATCCACGCCGGCGGGCTTCTGCCCGGCCAGATAGTTGCCGATCGTGTAGGGCAGCACGAAGTATCCGTCGGCCAGTCCCTGCATCAGGGCGCTGGCGCCGAGCCGGTTGGCCCCGTGATCCGAGAAGTTGGCCTCGCCGATGACGAACAGCCCCGGGACCGTGCTCATGAGATCGTAATCCACCCAGAGGCCGCCCATGGTGTAATGCACGGCCGGGTAGATGCGCATCGGCACTTCGTAGGGATTCTCGTCGGTGATGCGCTGGTACATCTCGAACAGGTTGCCGTACCGCTCCTCGATCACGCTCCGGCCCAGCCGGGAGATCGCGTCGGCGAAATCCAGGTAGACCCCGTGGCCGAACTCTCCGACCCCGCGGCCTTCATCACACACTTCCTTGGCCGCCCGCGAGGCGATGTCCCGCGGCGCCAGATTGCCGAAGCTGGGATACTTCCGCTCGAGGTAGTAGTCCCGTTCGGCTTCGGGGATCTCCCGGGGACGCCGCTTGTCGCCTTTCCGCTTCGGGACCCAGACCCGCCCGTCGTTGCGAAGCGATTCACTCATCAGGGTGAGCTTCGACTGGTAGTGCCCGCTCACGGGAATGCAGGTCGGATGGATCTGGGTGTAGCACGGATTGGCGAATGCCGCGCCCCGCCTGTAGGCCCGCCAGATGGCGGTGGCATTGCTCCCCTTGGCGTTGGTCGAAAGGAAGAACACGTTGCCGTAGCCCCCGGTCCCCAGCACCACGGCGTCGCCGAACCAGGTCGCGACCTCGCCGCTCACCAGATCCCGGGTCACGATCCCCCGGGCCCGGCCGTCGACCACGATCAGGTCCAGCATCTCGGTCCGCGGGTGCATGGTCACCTTGCCCGCGGCCACCTGCCGCTCCAGCGCCTGGTAGGCGCCCAGCAGCAGCTGCTGGCCGGTCTGGCCCCGGGCATAGAAGGTCCGGGACACCTGGGCCCCGCCGAAACTCCGGTTGGCCAGATAGCCGCCGTACTCGCGGGCGAACGGCACCCCCTGCGCCACGCACTGATCGATGATGTTCACCGAGATCTGCGCCAGCCGGTAGACGTTGGCCTCACGGCTGCGGAAATCCCCGCCCTTCACCGTGTCGTAGAACAGCCGGAAGACGCTGTCGCCGTCGTTGGGATAGTTCTTGGCCGCGTTGATGCCGCCTTGGGCGGCGATCGAATGGGCCCGCCGCGGAGAGTCCTGGAAGCAGAAGCAGTGGACGTTGTAGCCCAGCTCGGCCAGCGTCGCCGCCCCCGAGCCGCCCGCCAGCCCGCTGCCCACCATCAGGACCGTGTAGCGCCGCTTGTTCGCCGGATTCACCAGTTTGAGGTCGAACCGGTGCTTGTCCCACTTCTCTTCCAGGGGACCCGGGGGAATGCGTGGGTTCAGTTCCATGGTTCCTCCAGGCGGAGGGACGGAACGACGGCCGCGCGAGGGGAAGGAGGCAGCGTCACTCCGGCCCTCGGGCCCCGGAACCGCCCGCCCGCCCTCATTTGACGACTCCGGCGTAGACCGCCAGGGGGACCGCCACGAACCCCAGGGCAATGAGCAGCGCGAGCACCGTCGCCGCCCGCCGCCAGCCGCGCATGTACCGGGGATGGTGCAGCCCCAGCGTGAGCAGCATGGAATTGGCGCCGTGGTAGAGGTGCAGGCCCAGTGCGATCATCGCCAGCACGTAGAACGCGACGATCCATCCCGTGTGAAACGCGGTGGTCACGTTGTGATACACCGTATCGTGATTGAATGCCGGCCAGTCGGGGTGGGTCGGGCCGAAGGTGAACTGCAGCAGGTGATACACGATGAACACCAGGAGCAGGACTCCGCCCCAGCGCATGAGCCGGGCCGCGATGGTCGACGCCTGCGGATCCCGCTTGCGATACCCGACCGGGCGGCCGGCCCGGCTGCGGCGGGTCAGGGTCCAGGCCGCCTCGATGTGGAGAATCACGGCAAGCAGCAGCACGGCGCGCATCGCCCAGAGGATCTCGCCGATCTTCCGCAGCAGGCCGGCGTATTCGTCCAGTTTCCCCGGGCCGGCGAACGCCTGCAGGTTCCCCAGCATGTGCAGAAGGATCCAGCCGACCAGGATGACCCCGGTCACGGCCATGACGACCTTCCGCCCGACGTTGGACTGGTAGAAGGAAACCGCTTTCCCGATCATGGGTTGGTCTCTCTCACATTCCCGTGGCCTTGATCGTTTCCCGGACCGCCTCGGCCGACTGGTTCAGAGCCGCCTTTTCGTCGGCGGTCAGGGTCACTTCCAGGATGGCCTCGAGACCCTTGCGCCCCAGCTTGCAGGGAACGCCGCAGAAGATATCCCGCAGCCCGTACTCCCCCTGCAGCCAGGCGGCGCAGGGAAGAACCCGCTTCTTGTCCAGCGCGATGGCCTCCACCATCTGGACCGCGGCGGCGCTGGGCGCGTAGTAGGCCGAGCCGGTCTTGAGGTACTGGACGATCTCCGCCCCGCCGTTGCGGGTGCGGGTGACGATCGCATCGAGGTCCTTCCGCGGGAGCAGCTGGGTCACCGGAATCCCGGAGACGGTCGTATAGGAAATCAGCGGGACCATGGTGTCGCCGTGGCCGCCCAGCACCATGGCCTGGATGTCCTCGACCGAAACGTCCAGCGCCTGGGCCAGGAACGAGCGGTACCGGGCGGTATCCAGCACGCCCGCCATGCCGATCACCCGCTCCCGGGGGAAGCCGCTCGCTTTCATCGCGACGTAGCACATGACGTCGAGCGGATTGGACACCACGATGATGATCGAGTCCGGCGCCACCCGCTTGATCTCGCCGGCCACGGATGCCACGATCCCGGCATTGGTCTTGACCAGATCGTCCCGGCTCATGCCGGGCTTGCGGGCGATCCCGGCGGTGACGACGAACACCTCCGAACCGGCCGCCTCGTCATACCCGTTGGACCCGACCACGCGGGTGTCGAACCCTTCGATCGGGGCCGACTCCCACTGGTCCAGTCCCTTGCCCTGCGGCACGCCATCGACGACATCCACCATCACGACGGTACGCGCCAGATTCTTCTCGGCGAGGCGCTGAGCCGCTGTGGCTCCCACGTTGCCCGCGCCGACGACCGTGATCTTGTTAAGCATGGCTGTGTAGGAAAACGCTGAGGTCAGGATAAGGAAACCCGCCGGCGGGAGGCCCGTCCGGCGGGGCGTAAACTAGTCGGGTTCGATGCGATCGGCCACTGCCGCCGGCGGCCCCGGTGCCCTACCGCGCAGGCCGGCTGCGGCGCGCGCGCCCGCGATTCCGGCGTTCGTCCCGCTCGGGCCCCACCCCGCGCGATTCCCGGCCGGACGGTTCCCGGGGCGCGGGACGGGTTCCGTCGGCTCCGGCGTCCACCAGCCCGCCGGTCCGCCGCAACCCCTCGTAGAGCACGATGCCGACGGCGGTCGCCAGGTTCAGGCTGCGGACGTGGCCGGTCATGGGAATCCGGTAGATCCGGTCGGGATACTTCTCCAGGATCCGGTCCGGCATGCCGATCGTCTCGTTGCCGAAGACCAGGCAGGAGTTCGGCTGATAGGGCGCATCCAGGTAGCTCCTGCGGCCGTGCGCCGAGAAGTAGAGACAGCGGTCCCGCGACATCGCATCCCGGAACGCCCGCCAGCCGGGATGGACCCAGAGATCGACGTTGTCCCAGTAATCCAGGCCCGCGCGCTTCAATTCGGCTTCTTCCAGGGTGAACCCGAGCGGTTCGACCAGATGGAGCGAGGTGTCGGTGGCCGCGCAGAGCCGGGCGATGTTGCCGGTGTTGGGCGGAATCTGTGGTTCCAGCAGGGCGATGTGGAGCATCAGCAGGCGGGCCGGCGGACGGGCGGGCGGGCGGACGATGTCTGGGTCATGCAATCAGCTCCCTGAAATGATAGCGACGAATCTGCCCGCCGGCCCGCCCTCCCGCCAGCCCGCCTATCCTCCCCTGGTATGCATCTCCCGCCGGGGATCGGCCCGGAGCCCGTCGAGGGTGTACAGCGCACCGCGGCCCTGCAGGCCGGCGCGCTCCTCGGCCCCCCGGTCGGCCCGGCGGCGCCAGGCCTCCCGGATAAGGGCGGCGAGATCCTCCTGTGACGCGCCGGCCCGGAGCGGCTCCTGCAGGTCGACGCCGCCCGGGGCGTAGAGGCAGAGGAACCAGGTACCGTCCGCGGTCAGCCGGCTCCGGTCACAGTCCCGGCAGAACGGCTCGGTGGTCGAGGCGATGATCCCGAAGCCGGTCCCATCCGGAAGCCTGAACCGTTCCGCGGGCGCCCGGTCGGGACGCTCCACCGGGGTAATCGGACCGTATCGAGCCGCAAGCCGGTCGAGCATCTCCTGCCGGGTGACGACATCGGCCAGGGACCAGCGGGTGGCTCCGCCGACGTCCATGTATTCGATGAAGCGGACTTCGGCGCCGTGGGACCGGCCGAATTCGACCAGGTCGATCAGTTCGTCGTCGTTGTAGCCGCGGATAACGACGGTGTTGATCTTGACCGGCGGAAACCCCGACTCGGCGACGGCCCGGATGCCCTCCATCACCTCGCCATGCCGGGCGCTCCGGGCAAACGCCACCATGCGCTCCGGCCGCAGGGTATCGAGGCTGACCGTCACCCGGTCCAGCCCGGCGGCCCGCAGCGCCCGGGCATGGCGTGAGAGGAGAATGCCGTTGGTGGTCAGGGCCAGATCCCGGAGCCGGGCATCCTGCCGCAGCTGCCGCACCAGGAGCGGCAGGTCGTGGCGCAGGAGCGGCTCTCCGCCGGTGAGCCGGATCTTCGATACACCGAGCCCGGCGAATACCCGGGCAAGCCGGGAGGTCTCCTCGAAGGTGAGGATCGAGCTCCGCGGCAGCCAGACGTAGTCCTCCTCCGGCATACAGTAGCGGCAGCGCATGTTGCAGCGGTCGGTCACCGAGAGCCGGAGGCTGCCCAGCGGGCGTCCCAGGGTATCCAGGAGATCGGGCGTGGTGGTCACCCTTCAAGAATAATCGGGACCCGGGAAACGACACAGCGCCGGAGCCTGGGCTCCGGCGCTGCAGTCACCTCCGGGAGAGAAGCCGGCGGGTCCTATCGGGAACCGTTCACCACCGCGCCGACCAGCCCGTCTCCGTGTTTCCAGCGGATCTCCGGCTGATTGGGAAACCGGATCGTGGGTGACGGGCCGGCGATATACTCCACCGAAAACGTCTGCATCCCGTCGAGGTGATCATACTCGATGTCGTACCGGCTGGTGTCCGGCTTGACGTCGCCGGTGACGCGCATGATCCGGTAGCTCACGAAGCTGCCGACACCGGACCCGGTCTG
The DNA here is from genome assembly GCA_050183505.1 of Gemmatimonadales bacterium. Lineage (GTDB taxonomy): Bacteria > Gemmatimonadota > Gemmatimonadetes > Gemmatimonadales > GWC2-71-9 > JBFXBG01. The sequence goes on from JBFXBG010000040.1 coordinate 20,841, forward strand.
GAACGAGACCAGCTGGTCGGTAATCCGGAATCCCCGGTCGGCGTACTTGGGCGCCGTGGTCGTCCACAGGCCGTAGATCGCCGGCGGCAGCGTGACCTCCTCGGCCGCCTTGAACGCCATGACCATCTGGGCCACCAGAATCAGGGCGGCGCACGCGATCCCCGCCATGATCATCCGGACGAGCCGCGGCGTCATCGCCAGTTGACGGGCATGGCGCTGCTTCTCTTCCCTGCGGGCGGCGCGAAGCGCCTCGCGCTGTTCCCGCTTCAGATCCCGCTTCTGGAGCCGGAAGACGTACCCGACGCCGTGCAGGAAGTCACGCAGGTTGATGGCCCGGTCGAGCTTCCCGTCCGTCACGCCGCTGGTCGCGGGCGCTTCGGGCGGGGTCGGTTCCTCGGGCACGTTCAGCATCGGATCAGGTGACGTCATGGCAAGCTAGTCCTGGGAAATCGGCATCAGTAGTCGGCGCCCTTGCCGATATATCCGCCGTCCGCGGCCCGGACGACGTCGTCCTGGCTCACCCCGGCGGTGAGCGCCTGGGAGGACGCGCCGTCCTCACCCAAACTATAGAGATCGAAGCTGCTGTTGAGCGGGACCGAGAAGCGGTCGACCCGGGCATTGCCCGGTGGAACGCCGCCCGGGAACGGCAGATACTGGTACGGCCGGCCCCAGGGATCGAGGATGTTGCGGCCGATGGCCGCGAGCGAGACCGGCAGGCCCGCGCCGGTCTGTTCCATGCCCACGATGTCGCCCTGAATGGCCCGGATGTCCCCGGTAGCCCGCGCGATCTTGGCCCGGGTGATGGTCGAGTGCAGGGGACTGTGCCCCAGAGCCGCCAAGGTCCCCATGATGACCATGACCACGAGCATCTCGATGACCGTAAAGCCCCGACGCCGCTGAGAGCGGGACCCTCCAGGGAGGCTCCCAAAGACCGGCGAGGGACGACTTTCTGAACTTCCCATGACACCTCCAGCAGGCACTCGGCCGAAAGCCACAAGCCCATGGCGCGCGGGTGCGCGCGATTCTCCACCGTGGTCGCCGGGGAATGGCAATCCACCGGCAGAGATGGCAAGACCGGTGCCTGGATTGTATCTGATTGTCTTACAGTAATTTACGTGGTGGGAACCGACCGCGTACGCGACGGTCGTTCATGCATTCCGCAGTGCCTCTGCGAGCATCCCTCACGCCACGCGGATGCGGTTTCCGGCGCTCTTTCTCCACTCCGCCAGTTCGACCCGGGCCCGGGGATAGGAGTCCAGAAACGGATCCTGCGAATCGATAGCCCGGACGAATCCCGCCAGCGCTGCGGGATCGAATTGCTTTCCGGCCCGCTCCAGGAGGTAATCGGCGGCGGCCGATCCGGTCCAGGCGCCGCGGTACGGCCGCTCGGAGACCAGGGCGTCGAAGACGTCCGCCACGGTGAGAATCCCGACCAGTTGGGGAATCTGATCTCCCTTGAGGCCATCGGGGTACCCGGAGCCGTCAAGCAGTTCGTGATGGTGCCGCACCAGCGGAATGAGGTCCCGGTAGGCGGTGATGGGGGTGAGGATTCTGGCCCCCATGGACGGATGGTCCCGCATGACCGCCATTTCCTCGTCCGTCAGCGGGCCGGCCTTGTCCAGAATGGACTTGGGGATGCCGATCTTGCCGATATCATGCAGCAGGCCGCCGCGGTGAAGCCGGACAATATCCGGCTCGGGCAACTCCAGCGCCCGGGCGATTCCGACCGCAACCTGGGTGACCCGCTCGGAGTGACCGGCCGTCCAGGGAGAGTTGGCGTCGATCGTACGCGCCAGCGCGGTGAGGGCGCCCCAGTTGAGGGCGTCCAGCTCCTCCACCAGGCGGGTATTGGAGATGGCCACGGTCACCTGGTCCGCCAGCTGGCGGGCCTGCACCATGTCCTCCGGGTCGATCCGCCGGTCGTGCACGAAGCCGAGGACGATCGCGCCGATGAGTCCGCTGATGTGCCGCATGGGGAGCGCCAGAAACTGCCGGATGCCTCCCACGACCGACACCGGCAGGTCCAGGTAGGTCCGGATTCCCTCGCCGCCGGCGGTGTGAATGGCCTCCCGCTGGTCCGAGAGTTCCTGCATCTCGGCGGGGAGCAGGTGCGCGGTGAGGGTCGCGGTACCGTCACGCCCGAGCCGGGCGGCCTGCACATCCCAGCAGGAGGGATCGTCCACCCGGGCGAGGCAGACGACCACCGCCTCGCAGCGGAGCACATCCAGCGCCCGGGTCAGGACGGCCTGAACGATCGGTTCGGTCCGCAGCGCGGACAGCACCACCCGATCGATCTGGTTCATCGCCGTGAGCGCGGAGAACTGCCGCTGCAGGCGCCCGGCCATGTCGTTGAACGAGGTCGCGAGGATCTCGAATTCGTCGCGGCTCCGGACCCGTACCGGTTCGCTGAAGTCCCGCCGGGCCACCCGATGGGTGCCGGCCTCGAGGGCTTCCAACGGCGTCATGCTCCGGCGGATCTGCATGTGGCTCAGCATGAAGACGATGACCAGCGCCAGGAGCCCGGTCAGGACGAACCCGCGGCGGAACCGGTCCAGCGGGCCCAGAATGTCCGCGCGCCGCTGGGAGACGGCGATGGTCCAGGAGGGGGCGCCGAACTCGTACTTCAGGAAGAGGGTCCAGGTCGCTCCGACATAGCGTTCACCGTTCGCGTCCCACTCCGACACCGCCGCGTGACGCGCTCCCGACTCGCGCACCAGCGGCTCAGGCGAGACTCCGGTGCACACCAGAGGATGCCCGGAATCATCCAGCACGCAGGTGCCGGCCTCTTCTTCTGTCGGCAGCCTGCCCCAGAGGTACGAGGGAGCCGGTTGGCCCCAGAGCACCCGCGCCTCCCCGGCCACGATCCGCCGTCGAGCCAGAAGAATGCGCGGCCGGCCGGCCAATGTATCGACCAGAAGGACGCTCCGCCCGTCGTTCAACCGCTTGCGCTCCTCTACCCCCAGCGATGGCAACGGGAGATGCAGCAACCCGGCCTGCATGCCCAGGGTCCCATCCGGCCGGACGCTCAGCAACCCGGTGAAGCGCGGGCGGTAGTCCCTTCGGTCGGCATTCCCGCCGTCGCCGATCCGTGGGTCTACCTGGCCCTGGACAATCCGGTCCAGTTCGGCGTCGAGCTGAAGCAGCCGCTCCATAACGCCGAACCCGGCGTTCTTGCTGTCTTCCGAGAGCCGGGACTCGGCATCCGCCAGCAGCTGCCGGCTCACCCGGCTATACGAAAATGCCGCCAGGCCGATCACCGGGCCCAGCGAGCACAACATGAACAGACCCAGGATGCGCCGGGCAACCCGGGTCCGGAGGAACGAGAGCGATTTCAGGGTCAACACTCAGAAATCCTTGCCCAGGCCGATGAACCCCCCGTCGTTCGCCCGGACCACGTCGTCCCGGCTGCTTGCCGCCGTCAGTGGAGCCGCGGTCGCGCCGTCCTTCCCCACGCTGTACAGATCGAACGTGCTGTTCAGCGGGACCAGGAACCGGTCCCGCCGCGCCCCCGCCGGCACACCGTTTCCAGCCGGGAACTTGAGATACCGGTAGGGCCGGCCCCAGGGGTCGAGCAGGTTCCCCCGGCCAATCGCATTGAGATCAGCCGGCAGCGGCTGACCTCCGGATTGCAGCGTGATGAGGTCGGTCTGAATCGCCTTGATGTCACCAATGGCCCGGGCTACCTTGGCGCGCTGAACCGCCGTGTGCAGAGGATTGAGGCCCAGACTCGTGAGCAGGCCAAGGATGATGATCACCGCCAGCATTTCGATGATCGTGAATCCGCCGCGCCTCCCGAACGGGCTCGGTCCCCCGCGCCTGCCGGCGGCGGGCCTGCAATGAAAGAAGAGTCCCGGGACCCTGGGAAGTATCCTGTGCGCCATGTACGCCAGCCCCTCCGGAGCGCAAGCGG
>JBFXBG010000041.1:0-24449 GCA_050183505.1 Gemmatimonadales bacterium
GAGGGGTCGAGGTGTTGATGAGTCGAGGAGTCGAGCGGTCGAGAGGTCGAGAAGTCGAGAGGCCGTTTTGTCGCTTCAGCGACAAGTTGGCAGAGCCCTCGGCTTCTGCCGAGGGTTGCCTGAGGGGACGGTGGAGGAGTCTAGGAGTCGAGCAGTCGAGGAGTCGAGAGGTCGAGAAGTCGAGAAGCCGTTGTCGCTTCAGCGACAAGTTGGCCGAGCCTCGGCTTCAGCCGAGGGTTCCATGAGGGAGGTGGAGAAGTCGAGCAGTCGAGAAGTCGAGAAGCCGTTGTCGCTTCAGCGACAAGTTGGCCGAGCCTCGGCTTCAGCCGAGGACATGGGGGGAGGGTCGAGGAGTCGAGGAGTCGAGAAGTCGAGACGTCGAGAAGCGAGCCTCGGCTTCAGCCGAGGAATGGCTCGGAACGAATCCGCGGGTTCGCCCCCGAGGGTGAATCCGCGGCTCGGCAATGCATCGCCTCGGGGCAGGCGGGCCCGGCCACTCCTCACTCTACCCCACCCACACCGCAAGCAGCCCCAGCACCGCACCGCCCAGCAGCACCGTGAACACCCCGGCCCGGTAGCGGAACACCGCCACCAGAGCCAGGGCCGCGATCCCCAGCGCGGACCAGTTGACGCTGGCCGGATCCGGCATCCACAGATCCAGCGGGCCGAAGGACCTGCGGGTCACCGTACCGAATGACACGTGGAGTAAGAACCAGGCTGCGAGATTCAACACCACACCCACGACCGCGGCCATGATCCCACTTAGCGCGGCCTGTACCCGTCGCCGCCCCCGGAGCCATTCGACATAGGGTGCCCCGGCAAAGATGAACAGGAAGCAGGGTGCGAAGGTGACCCACACCGTGACGATCGAGCCGAGCACGCCTGCCAGCAGCGGATTCAGCGAACCGGCCGCCCGGTACGCGCCCAGGAACCCGACGAACTGCACCACCATGATGAGCGGGCCCGGTGTCGTCTCGGCCAGGCCCAGCCCGTCCAGCATCTCGGCCGGCGAGAGCCAGTGATGGACATGCACCGCCTGTTGGGCCAGATACGCGAGCACGGCGTACGCACCGCCGAAAGTCACCAGCGCCGCCTTGCTGAAGAAGACCGCCTCGGGCATGAACACCCGGCGGGTGCCGGGCACGAAGGCGATCAGCACAAACGGCACGGCCCACACCAGCAGCCAGATGCCGGCGGTCCGCAGAAGCGGCAGAAGCTGGGGACGCTCGAGCGCACCGCCCTCGGCTGCCGGACCTCCCACCTCGCGGGACGACCCACCAAACAGACCCAGAAGGGCCGCGCCACCCACGATCAGAGGGAACGGCACTCCGAAGAAGAAGATCGCCACGAACGCGCCACCGGCGATGGCCAGTTCCCACGCGCGCGTGAGCGCCCGCCGGCCCAGCCGGGCCAGCGCCTCGACTACGATCGCAACGACGGCCGGCTTGAGACCGAAGAAGAGCGCCGTCACCAGGAGGGCGTCGTGGAACAGGACGTAGCTGACCGAGAGGGCCAGGATGGTGAGAAACCCGGGAAGAACAAACAGGAGGCCTGCCACCAGACCGCCACGCACGCCGTGGAGGAGCCAGCCGGCGTAGGTCACCAGCTGCTGGGCTTCGGGACCCGGCAGCAGCATGCAGTAGCTCAACGCGTGGAGGAAGCGGGGCTCGTCGAGCCAGCCTTTCTCTTCCACCACCACACGATGGATGACCGCGATCTGCCCGGCGGGGCCCCCAAAGCTGTGCAGGGCGATCCGGACCCAGGCCCGGACCGCGTCACCAAAGGGCACCGGCCCGCGCGAGTCAGCCGGTTCCGCGGAGATGCCGGTACAGCCCGTCGAAGATGGTGCGGCCGGCCAGCAGCCGCGCGTCGTCATCGGTCTGGCCGAGGCTGATCCCGTCGAGCACGGTGCGAATCCCCTCGGTCTCCGGCCGGAGGAACTTCTCGTCCTTGCAGTCGATGTCGTGGACGATCTCCGCAATGGCTTCCAGCGCGGGATCGCTCAGCCCGAAGTGAGCCACGAGGGTCTCGAAGGTGCAGCGGTCTCCCTGGTGGCTGAACCCGCCTTCGAACATGTCGAAGCGAAACTCTCCCGGCTCCGGGAGGTACCCCTTGGCCGGTACGAACTTGAATACGGCCCCCGGATCGATGAACCGGGCAATCAGCCAGGCGCTGGCGATGCGATCCACATGGACACCCTGCCGGGTCACCCAGACCGCTCCGATCGGACGCTCCATCGTGGCCTCCTTCGTCGCCGGCTCCCCGGCGTTCCGTGCCAACCGCGCCTCCAGCGCGGCCACCGCCTGCTCGGCCGTCAACCGACCGGGAGAATCGAAATAGTCCCGGGCCACCACCTGGCGGAGCTGTCGCCGGAGCCGGGCCGCATCGCGCTCGCCCGGATGATCCAGGGATCGGACGGCCTCGAGTACCTGGTGATACTCCCTTTCACGTTGCCCGCGGAACTGACCCTCTATCTCCGCGTCGTCGACCCCTTCGAGGAACTCCCCGGCACAGAAGGTCGCCTCGCCTCCCGCGTCCACGATCTCCCGCCGGAGCCAGTGGAAGTCCTCAAGCGCGTCGGGGACGAACGGGAGGACGTAGACCGCGTTCTTCAGGGCGACCGCCCCGATGCGCTGCAGCCGGCGCCGGACCTTCACTCGGAGATAGTCGGGCTTGGGCGGGAGCTGATGGAACAGCACGAGCCACCGGGCCTGGGGCGGCACCGCCTCTTGCGCAATTGATTCATTTGAAGCTATCATTGCTTCAATTGTATCATCACAACTGACGGCCCGCAACCCCCCGGTCCCACAACAATGCCCCGCCCTTCCACCCTTCTGCTCACCGGCCGCGACGTGGACTCGCTCCTCGACCTCGACGGCTGCATCGCGGCGGTTGAAGCGGCGTTCGGGGCACATGGACGCGGGGAATGCGCCGCCCCGGGAGTACTGGGGATCCACGCGAGTGAGGGCGGGTTCCACATCAAGGCCGGGCTGCTCCGGGTCGAGGGGGGCGAGTTCTTCGTGGCGAAGAGCAACAGCAATTTCCGCCACAACCCGGCCCGCCACGGACTCCCGACCATTCAGGGCGTCGTGGTTCTGTGCGATGCCCAGGACGGCCGTCTGCTGGCGCTGATCGATTCCATGGAGATCACCACGCTCCGTACCGGCGCGGCGACGGCGGTGGCCGCGATGTACCTGGCCCGGAGCGATGCCGCCGTGGCCACGATTGCCGGGTGCGGCAACCAGGGCCGGGTCCAGTTGCGGGCCCTGGCGCGGGTACGACCGCTCCGTGCCGCATTCGCGGTCGACCGCGACGCCGACGGGGCCCGGCGTTTCGCCGCGGCGATGACGCGGGAGCTGCACTTTCCCGTCGAGGCCGCCGGCGATCTCGCCGGGGCCGTCGCACGGAGCGACCTGGTCGTAACCTGCACGCCCTCGACCGAACCGCTGCTGGCTCGTGACACGATCCGGCCCGGCACTTTCGTGGCCGGCGTCGGCGCCGACAGCGAGGACAAGTGGGAGCTGGCCCCCGACCTGCTGGCCGGCTCGACGCTGGTAGTCGACCTGCTCGAGCAGGCCGCCACCATCGGCGATCTCCACCACGCCCTGGCCGCAGGCATCCTGACCCGCGACGCCGTCCACGCGGAACTGGGCCAGGTCGTCGCCGGCCTGCGGCCGGGGCGGACCAGCGACGCCGAGGTCACCGTCTTCGATTCTACGGGAATGGCATTGCAGGACGCCGCCGCCGCGGCCGCGGTGTACGTCCGCGCGTTGCACTCCGGAAGTGGAGTCACCGTGGAGCTCGGCCCGGGTACGGGATCATCGCCTGCTTTCTCTGACGCGGAGGTGAATGATGCAATGGATCACGCGTGAGCGCCCCAAGATCGATCGGGTCGCCTGTCCCTGGCTCGTCGCCCGATTCATCGATCAGGAGGCGGAGTTCATCTTCGCTCCCGCCCCGGATGTCGAGCGACGGGCCCGGGAACTGGGCGCGACGCCTTTCGATGTCGAAGGCGCGGAATTGAGCCACGTGGGGCCGCTCTGTACTTTCGACGCTTTCCTGGCCAAGTATCGCCTCGACGACCCCGCGCTCCAGCAGATCGCCGTCATGGTCCGAGGGGCCGATACGGCCCGGTTCGACCTGGCCCCGGAAGCCCCCGGGCTGCTGGCCTTCTCCCTCGGCCTCTCCCACATCATCCGGGACGATCACGAGCAACTCCGGCAGGGATTCGTCTTCTACGACGCGCTGTACGCCTGGTGCCGGGAGGTGCACACCGAGACGCACACCTGGAATCCGCAGCGGCGGCCAGCGGTCCGTTGAACGTCGAGGGGTCGAGGAGTCGAGAGGTCGGTGTCGCTTCAGCGACAAGTTGGCCGAGCCTCGGCTTCAGCCGAGGACAGGCATGAGGGTCGAAGAGGCGAGAGGTCGAGACGTCGAGGAGTCGAGACGTCGTTGTCGCTTCAGCGACAAGTTGGCCGAGCCTCGGCTTCAGCCGAGGGTTGCATGAGGGAGGTGGAAAAGTCGAGAAGTCGAGGAGTTGAGGAGTCGAGAAGTCGAGGAGTCGAGAAGTCGAGAGGCCTCGGTGTCGCTTCAGCGACAAGTTGGCCGAGCCTCGGCTTCAGCCGAGGGATTTCCCGGGAGTACTTGCGTCCGCTGGCCCCGGCGGCATACTCCCCGTCCTACGTCCTGAAACGGAGTTCTGATGCCGACGTGGCCCATCCGCAGCCTGCTGCCTGTCCTTGTCGGCCTGATGCTTGCGCTTCATTCGCTCAGCGCCCAGGTGGGCAACCCGGGCTGGACCGACCGCTTCGGCGAACGACGCGAGGACCTCGCCACCATCGGCCGGAATCCATTCTTCAACCTGGAGCCGGGGTACCGGCTGATCCTTGAGCACGGTACGGAGCGTCTCGTCATCACCGTACTCCAGGACACGATGCTGGTGGACAGCGTCTGGACCCGGGTGGTGGAGGAACGGGAGACCAACGGAGAGGCATTGGTGGAGGTGTCACGCAATTATTACGCGATCAGCCGGCGGACCAACAGTGTCTACTACTTCGGCGAGGACGTCGACATCTACCGTGACGGCGCCGTCGCAAGCCACGAAGGGGCATGGCGGGCCGGTGTCAACGGAGCCCGCTATGGGATGATGATGCCTGGCGTCCCGGCAATCGGCAAGCGCTTCCAACAGGAGACCGCTCCCGGGGTTGCCATGGACCGCGCCCGCATCGTAGCCCTGGATGCGACCCTGACCACTCCGGCGGGTGAGTTCACCGGCCTGCTGCGCATCGAGGAGACCACGCCGCTCGAGCCGGGCGCAAAGGAGTACAAGCTGTATGCGGCAGGTGTCGGACTGGTGAGAGACGGGGATCTCAAGCTGGTGAGCTATGGGAGGCGGTGACGGCCGGGACGGCCAAGACGGCCGGGACGGCCAGGACGGCCAGGACGGGTGGCGGCCGGGACGGCCGAGGGAGCGGTGAACGGTCAACCGGGGACTGAACCATCGCGATCGGCTTCAGTCGCGTTCCCTTACACCGTTCTTATTCCGTTTCCATTGATTCCCCGGTCCCGGGCACCATCTTGGGCCCATGCGGGCTCATCCTTCTTCTGTCCTGGGACGACTCACCCTCGGCGTCAGCGCCATCTGCGTCCTGTGCGGTTGCCGTCCCCAGGCGCCGCGGACGCCTGAGGGCCCAGCCGGTACAACCGCCCTCGAATTCGGCACCGATTCGACACCCCAGCCGGCCACCGCGGACGACATCCACATTTTCGACCCCTACATCGGCCGGTTCCAGTCGATGCGGTGGCACGATCCCGATCTCGACAAGGATCTCCACTACCTGGTGGAGTACCGCTGGTTCGATTCCACCAGGTCCGTCGTTCGCTTCAAGGTGTCGACCGAGTATCTGGACGGGAGCCAGGGGGTATCCAACGCCGCGGGTTTCTACGGGTACGACCCTTTCAACGGGCGGTTGTACACCTTCGGTGTATTCAGCTCCGGCGTCACCGGTTTCGGTGCCGTGGGGGCGTTCGACCGGACCACCGGGAGCCGGGTTACCTGGGCCCGGTCCAAAGGTCCGGACGGCGTCACCACCTGGGTACGCGATGCGTTTCGCATGATGAATCCCGATACCTGGACCGACGAGACCTCGATCCGCCGCGAGGGATCGGAAGCGTGGCAAGTGGTGTATCGTGATACGTTCACCCGGATGGGACCGTAGCGACGGTCAGACGGTCAGACGGTCAGACGGTCGGACGGTCAGACGGTCGGACGGTCAGACGGTCGGACGGTCAGACGGTCGGACGGTCAGACGGTCGGACGGCCGGAAATGCCACCACGACCCCGAAGGTGTATGCACGCCCTGACCGTCTGACCGTCGGGCCGTCCGACCGTCTGAGAGGAGGCTCCATGCCCCGTCGCTCATGCGCTCCCCTCGCCGCGCTCTGCCTCTTCCCGGCTATCTCCTTCGCGCAGCAGGCCCCGAAGCCCGCGGTGCTGAGCCGGGCCGAGGAGATGGAGCTGGCGTTGAGTGCCGCGCCCGAGCATCTGCGGGCGGGTGCAGGGGTGTATGTTCTGGAAGCGTCCGGCTATGTCCGGGCGCGGGAGTCCAGCAACGGGTTTACCTGCATTGTGAACCGGGACAGCCCGAGGTCGATCAAACCGACCTGCTATGACGCCGAGGGAACCGCGACGATCCTGCCGAAGGTGGTCCGGGTGGGCGCGATGCTGATGCAGGGACGTTCGGCGGCGGAGATCGATTCGATGGTGGTGCGCGGTTTCCGGGACGGGACGTTCATCGCTCCCCGGCGCCCCGGGGTCGCCTACATGCTGTCCGACCGGATCCGGAACGAGAATACGGCCACCGGGCAGGTCAGCGGATTTCCCCCACATGTCATGTTCTACGCGCCGAATCTGACCAACAAGGACATCGGGGCCACGCCGGCCGCGCTCCGGGCCAACCCGCATCTGCCGTTCATCGCGTATCAGGGGCCGCACGGGTTCATGGTGATGATCCCCTAGGACGCAAAGGCAGAAGGACAGAAAGACGAGCGGTTGAGGCGCACCGGCCGTCCATCCTTGCATGCACTACCGACTCATCCCGTACACCACCAGGTTGATCCCCAGCTGGTAGGCGAAGTTGCCGAAGCGGATCGGGTAGGCCGGGTCGTCGGCCCATTCCCAGGCGTCGCCCAGATCCGTGTTCCAGTTGACGGCCACCATGAGCCGTCCCTGGTGATCGAAGATGCCGCGGAGATGGGGAACGAAACCGTCCTTCTCGAAGGTCTGCCCGCCCAGGCGCGCCAGCATCGCGTTGGGCACCTGCAGAATCTCATCGATCTCGTAGAATGTGTGCAGCAACGGGTGGTCGAGCGGGATCTCGACGATGGGGTATTCCGGCAGCACCCGCGCCATCTGAGCGGCGAAATTCTCCCACTCCCGGGTGCCCCAGAAATCGTCGCAGACCAGGAACCCGCCGGCCAGCAGATAGCCCCTCAGCCCCTGGACCTCCGCCTCGGTCAGAGCCATGTACCCGACTTCGACCGCATACAGGAACGGGAAGCGTCGAAGCTCGGGCCGGTCGAGCCGCACCGGGTGCTGCCGTTCGTAGGCGTCGATGCCGGTGAGCCGGGTGAGCCCGAACAGGAACTGGATGTCGGCCTTGGGATAATCGGTGGTCCAGGACTCGAACCGCCCGCGTCCGAGGCCGGTGTAGGCGGCGCGGGAGAAATAGAACTGATGGGCGGCAGACGGTCCGACGGTCACCCGGTCCGACGCGCGGCCGGTGCCCTGCCTCGCCGGCCGATCCCTGGAGGGACTTCCGTCCACCAGCGCCAGGAGTACGGCGGCCGCAACCGTCATGATCTGCGTGGGTCCCGTCATGGTATCTCCCGGTCTGCACCGGCCGTCGCCCTGGCCGGTTTCACACCCGGACGGACGGGGACCGCCAAAGGTTGCCGCAGGTAGAATCGATACCGGCTGAGGCTCTGATCCCTGCGACCGGCGGCGGGCAGGTGAATCCCCTCCGATGGCCACGGCCGGCGGAGCGTGACCCATTGTCCGACATCCATAGCCCGGCCCTTCGCTCCGCGGGCCGACGAACCCCTGAATGTGTCCTCCGCGGAGGTCGGCGGGTCATGAATGTGCAACACCGCCCCGCTTGGCATTCACCTCCGACCCAGGGTACCATGCGCCTCAGTGCCAGTCTCACCCTCACCGTTCTCGTCTGCACCGCTCCCCTGGCCGCGCAGCAGCCGAGCCGCTCCTTCTCCCTCGGACTGGCCGCCGGCCTGGCCCGGCAGCAGAACGCCGGCTACCTGAAACAGGGCGGTGAGGCTCTCACCTTTCAGGCCAGCCTGCCCCTCTCCGGCCACGTCGGCCTGCGAGCCGACCTGGGATACACCCATTTCGGCATGAGGGGCATCGTGGCCTACTCGCCCGGCGGGACGATCGCGCTCGCGCCGCAATCCGCGGAGACCGGCAGCTTCGGCCTCGCCCTGACGATCCACCAACGGACGCACCGCGGCGGGTTCTATCTCATGGCCGGCCCGGCGGTGTACTACCTGTTCACCCACCCGGATGATCCGAATACGGTGCATGCAGGAGGCCGGATCGGGGCTGGAGTGGACATCCCGGTCGAGGCCATTTCGCTCTTTGCCGAAGCCGAATACAACCACGTCTTCGGCGTGCCCGGGGGACCGGACTGGACACTGCCGGTGGTGGCCGGAGTGAAGATCGGGCTGTGATTGCTCGAGACGGCCGGGGCGGGCGGGACGGCCGGGACGGCCGGGACGGGCAGGGCTTGCTAGACATATTATAATATGGTTTCGTGCTTTACAATGGCATGAATACATATTATACTATGTTTCATGACCGACCCGACCACGCCCATACGGCGGGCACTGGCCGATCCGCAGATCCAGGCCATCCTGGGAGACCGGTTGCGGTCCTACCGGGAAGCGGCCGGCCTCACCCAGGTTGAGCTGTCCCGGCGGGCCGGCTTGTCGCCGCTCACACTCCAGAAGGCCGAGCACGGGGGCAACTTCACCATCCGCACGCTCCTCCGGGTGCTGCGGGCGCTCGGCAGGCTGGAACAGTTGGATGCGTTCCTCCCGCCGCCGGCAAAGTCCCCACTGGATCTGATCGCGGGTGACTCCGATGGCGGCTGACCGGATTGCCACCCGCGTCTCGCTCTGGGGACAGACGGTCGGTGCGGTGGCCGAGGAACCCTCCGGCCAGGTCGTCTTCCAGTACGACCCCGGGTTCCGCCGCAGCGGGCTCGAGATTTCGCCGCGCCACCTGCCCCTCTCCCTCGCCGGTCCGGTTTCATTCCCCGAGTTGCGGCGGCTCGAGGCGTTCATGGGCCTGCCAGGGGTATTGGCCGATGCTCTGCCCGACCGGTTCGGCAGTTCGGTGATACGGCAGTACTTCGCCCGCGCAGGCTCCCCGGAGAAAGCCGACCGGCCGATTCAGCGGCTGCTCTACGTCGGCCGTCGCGCCATGGGTGCGCTCGAGTTCCTCCCGCCGCTCGACGTCGGGCCCGCGGTCGAGGAGATCCTCGAACTGGGCCGGCTGGTGGAACAGGCCCGGGCCGTGGTCGGAGGCCGGGCGGAGGTGGCGGTCCCCGAGATCATGCGGATCGGCGCCTCGGCCGGCGGCGCCCGCCCCAAGGCGCTGGTCCTGTGGAACCGGCAGGCGAACGAGGTCCGCAGCGGCTTCGCCGACCCGCGCCCGGGCGACGAGCCCTGGATCATCAAATTCGACGGCGTCGGTGAACTCGACGCCCCCGATCCCGCTCCCCGGCCATTCAACCGGATCGAATACGCCTACACCCACATGGCGCGCGCGGCCGGCATACGCACCAGCGAAGTCGAGCTGCTCCACGACCGGCGGCTGTACCACCTCATGGCCCGGCGCTTCGATCTCGACGGCAGCGGCCGGCTTCACTATCACAGCCTGGGCGGCCTGGACCATGCCGACTACAACCAGCCCGGCACCTATTCCTATGAGCAGTACCTGCTGGTCTGTCGCGAACTGGGGCTCACCCCGGCCGAACTGGACGAGGCGTTCCGCCGGGCCGTGTTCAACGTCGCCGCCGTAAACCAGGACGATCACGTCAAGAATTTCGGCTTCCTCATGGATCGGAAGGGACGCTGGTCGCTGGCACCGGCGTTCGACCTGACCTTCGCCCGCGGGTCGGGCTTCACCCGCCGGCACCAGATGACCCTGAACGGCAAAACGGACGACTTCACGCGCGAGGATCTGCTTGCCCTGGGCCGTTCACTCGGCCTGCGGAAGGACGGCGCGGGGATCATCGATGAAGTACTGGACGCGGTGGCAGAGTGGCCCCGGTTCGCAAAGGAGGCGAGAGTGCCGGGAGACGCGGCGGGGAGGATCAAGGAGATGGTAGAGGAGAGGTGGGGAGAGGTGAGGAGAGGTGGGGAGAGGTGAGGCGAGGTGGGGAGAGGTGAGGAGAGGTGGGGAGAGGTGAGGCGAGGTGGGGAGAGGTGAGGAGAGGTGGGGAGAGGTGAGGAGAGGAGAGGTGAGGAGAGGTGGGGAGAGGTGAGGAGAGGTGAGGGCAGGACGGCCGAGACGGCCGGGACGGCCAGACGGCCAAGAAGGCCAGACGGCCAAGACGGCCGGGACAGCCAAGAATGCCGGGACGGCCAGACGGCCAAGACAGCAGGGACAGCCAAGAGGGCCGGGACGGCCAAGACGGCCAAGACAGCAGGGACAGCCAAGAGGGCCGGGACGGCCAAGACGGCCAAGACGGCCAACACGGCCGGGCCTCGGCGTCAGCCGAGGGCACCGGAATCCAGAGGTCGCGTAGCCCTCGCAACCCGCGGATCAGTCGGTCCGGAGTACCCTCATTGGCTCGACGCGGGCTGCGCGCAGCGACGGGAACAGCCCGGCGAATCCCGCGACAATCAGGAGCACCATGGGAACGCCGATAAACACCAGCGTGTCGTGCGGCCCCACCCCGAAGAGCAGGGGTTTCACCCAGCGGGACAGCAGCCCCGCCAGCAGGATCCCAAAGGCGATTCCCGCCAGCACCATTTGCCCTCCCTGGAGCACCGCCCAGGCGGCGATCCGCCGCGCGGATGCGCCGAGGGCCATGCGCACGCCGATCTCCCGGGTCCGCTGCCCCACCGCATACGACAGCACGCCGTAGAGGCCGACGCCACCCAGCAGCAGGCCCACCAGGGAGAACCCGGTCATGAGCCAGCTCAGGAATCGTGGCCCCTGGGTGACCTCATCGAATCGCGACTGCGCCGTGGACACGCCGGCAATGGGCTGCAGCGGATCCAGGGCCCGCACCGCCCGATGAACCGGAGCCAGGACCGCCGCGGGATTCCGAGTCTGAACCAGGATCGAGCGCCAGGCCCCCAGGCCGGACGCCTCGACCGGCGAGTAGATCGTGAACCGCCGCTCACGATCATCCGCGCCGCCGGTCCGGGCATGAGCCGTGACGCCGACGACGCTGTACCAGCGTCCATCCATCCTGAACCGCCGCCCGAGCGGCGACGCCGCGGGCCAGAGCCACCGGGCGAAGGCCTGGTCGATGATGACGTTGTTGTACGCCTGCTCACCCAGGTCGGACGGCTCGAACCGGCGCCCGAGGATGATCGGCGTGCCGGCCAGGCGGAAGTAGGCGGTGTCCACAGCGGCCTGGTTGATTTCACCCGGCAGGCCGGACGGTGCCGAGCCGTCCTCACGCTCGAGCCGGTCCGGGAAGTGGATACCGGTCTGCGGGGCCATCCCGTCGGTATAGGAGAGCCCCGTCACGCCGGGGATCCCCCTGAGCCGCTCATCCAGCCGCCGGGTAAAGGCCGCGCGGGCGGCGCTGTCAGGGTAGCGGCTCCGTGAGAGCTGGAGGTCCAGCACCGCAAGGTGGTCGACGTCGATCCCGAGGTCCACCCGGTTCAGGGCCACGAAGCTCCGGGCAAACAGACCGCCGCCGACCATGAGCAGTGTGGCCAGGGCCAGCTCGGCCGCCACCAGGCGCATTCTCAGCCTTCCGGTGCGTTCGGTGGCGCCCGCGCTGCCGAGGCCGCCTGCTCGGAATACCGCCGGATCGCTGTAGGCGGCCCGGAGGGCGGGGACCAGCCCGACCAGGATCGCGACCACGATCGAGCCGACAAAGACGCCCTCGATCACCCGCCCGCTGAGCATGATATCATGCATCGACTGCCAGGTGTATTCCGCCGGCAGGAGCGCCGCCATGGCCCCGATGCCGAGCCGCGCGAGCCCGAGTGCTCCGATACTCGCGACCAGCGCAACCAGCAGCACTTCCACCAGCAACTGGCGCATGATCCGGAGCTTCCCCGCGCCGAGTGCCAGCCGCATGGCGAATTCCCGGCGGCGGCCGAGCCCCCGGAAGAAGAGCAGGTTCGCGGCATTGAGCGCGCTGACGAGCAGGACGGCCAGCACGGCCGCGGTCATCAGCAGCAGCGCCTGCTCGACCCCGCGGTTGGCCCGGACGGCCGCGAACGGTCGGAGCTCGACGCCGTCCTCGAGACCGAGTGAGGGATCCTCCCGACCCACGGCTCGGGCAAAGGCATCCGCCGCGCGAGCGGCTCCCGTCCGGTCGCCCCGGAGGCGTCCCAGCACCCACACCACGTACATATCCGACGACTCCCGTGGCATCGGCACCCACACATCAACCGCCCGGCGCGGATAGCCGAAATCGGGCGGAAGCACGCCCACGACGGTGACCGGCTTGCCGTTCAGGGTCAGGGTCTTTCCGATCGCGGCCGTGTCGCTTCCCATCCGCGCCCGCCAGAAACGAGAGCTGACGACCGCCACCGGATCGCCCGAGGTGTAGTCGGTATCCAGCAACGTGCGTCCGAGCCGCGGCGGCACCGGGAGTACCCGGAAGAAGTCCCGGGACACGGCTGCACCCGTCAGTACCGTCGCGGCGTCAGGGCCGCTGTATTCGACGCCCCGCTGATCCCACGCGGCCACGGCCTCGAAGATCCCGTTCTGGCCCGCAAACGCATGCCACCCATTCATGGTCATGCGATGCGCCTCCCCTTGTTCTTCCCGGACCCAGACCTCCACCGTCCGATCCGGATCGACGTAGGGCACCGGCCGCAACAGGATGGCATCGACCGCGGCCAGGATCGTCGCGGCAAGGCCAAGGCCCAACGCCAGCGTACCGGCGAGCAGCAGATGGAATCCCGGCGCGCGCCTGATCCCCCGCGCCGCGGTGCGCAGGTCGGACATGAGCCCGTCCCACCAGGCGAGGCCGTGCGCGTCCCGGCTCTCCTCCCGCACCCGGATGGTGCTGCCGAAGTTCCCGGCGGCGAGCCGGGAGGCCTCGTCCCGGGGCAGGCCGCGGGCCTCGTGCTTCGCGGTTTCCATCTCGAGATGGAACGCCATTTCGTCCTGCAGATCCCGGCTCACCCTGCGTGAACGGAACAGGGCTCGAATGCGGCGCCAGAGATGGGCGGGTGTCATGGAGTCTCCTCAGACAAACTGAAGCACGCCCTGCACCGCCCCGGCAAACTGCTGCCAGGACGCCTGCTCCAGCTTGAGCTGGCGGCGGCCTGCCGCGGTCAGCTCGTAGAAGCGGGCCCGGCGGTTGTTCTCGCTGGTGCCCCAGGAGGCCCTGACCAGGCCCCGGTCTTCCAGCCGGTGCAAGGCGGGGTAGAGCGAGCCCTGGTTGACATTGAGTTGGCGGCTGGAGCCCTCCAGGATCCGCTGGGCGATGCCCCAGCCGTGCATCGGTTCACGGCGCAGCACCTGGAGGATCAGCAGATCGAGGGTTCCCTGCAGCAGGTCGAGCGACGACATCTGGCTCCTCTTAAGCTTCTACATGAAGATGACACCGCTTCTGTAGAAGGTCAAGGGAAGACGGCCGGGGCAGCCGGAACGGCCGGGACGGCCAGGGCGGCCGAGCCTCGGCTCCAGCCGAGGGATTCCGGGCCACCGTTCACCGCTCGCCGGCTATCAGGACGATCGGTGGGGCCACCACGGTGAGATGGGCGATCCAGACCAGGAGAAATGTGCGGGAGAGAATCGGCATGGAGTGCCCGCCCGTGAGGGGCACTACGATCCGATTCATGACCAGCCATATCGCGGTACCGAGACCCAGTATCATCAGGAGCCTCCCCGCGCCGCCGGTGGCCAGACGGCGCAGGAACGCCAGGCGGTTCGTCGCCAGGGCATAGATTGCGGTCCAGGTGTAGGCGACCCCGAAATGCATGGCCAGGCCGACTCCCGCCGTGGCCAGCCCGCCCTGCAGAGCGCCCTGCCCCAGCAGCCGGGAGGCGATCCCCTGGAAGATGCGCTCAGCCGTGGTGGACTTGAGCAGGACGGCGAACACGATGACGACGTACGCGCCGTCCAGTATCGCAACGATCGTCCCGGCAGTGAGGATACGGTGCAGCAGGGAACGAGGCGGCGCGGAAACGGTCTGGGCGTGGTTCAAGGAGTGCCTCCGGGCAGAGATTCCAGCCGGAGACGAACAGAGCGACGGGAGAAGTACACCCGTGACGGACCGTCTGCCCGTCTGCCCCTGGCTCACCCCTCACCGCAGTGCCCGCATCCCGCACACCGCACGCCCCGCTCCCCGAAATACTCCAGCAACATGGCCCGGCGGCAGCCGCGGCGCCTGGCATAGGATTCCATGGCGTCGATCCGGCTCTCGGCCAGCCGGCGACGCCGGCGAATGCGCCCCCAGTCGGGGCGGCCCTGGTCCGGGCGGAGTTCGCGGCGGAGCCGGTCGGCCGACTCCAGGACGTTCGCCGGGAGCCGGGCCCGCTCCCCACGCCAGATCCGTTTCAGGAGCCTCTTCGACGGGAAGGTGACATCCAGCTGCCGCCGGTGCAGCCCGGCATCACCCCGGGCATGCAGCAGCACGCAGCGGGAGAACTCGCCGTCCCGGCCGGCCCGCCCGGCTTCCTGGTAGTACGACTCCGGCGTGGGCGGCATGGCCCAGTGGACCACGAGCCGCACGTCCGGCTTGTCGATGCCCATGCCGAAGGCGCTGGTCGCGACGACCGCGTTGAGTTCGTCTCCCAGGAAGGCCTGCAGCAGCCGGGCGCGGGCCGCCTTGGGCAGGCCGGCGTGATACGGGGCGGCCCGGAACCCGTGGTCCTTGAGCGCCCGGGCAATGATCTCGGTCATGTTGCGGGTGGGTGCATAGACCAGCGTCATCCGCCGCTCCCGGCCGATCACCTGGCGCAGGGCCGCCCACCGGTCGGCCTCCCGCCTGACCCCGACCACGCCGAACCAGAGATTGGGCCGGTCGAAGGACTCGAGATGCAGATCCGGGCGGGTGAGTCCCAGCGTTTCGATGATATCCCGCCTCACCGAAGGCGTGGCGCTGCCGGTCAGGGCCACGGTCTGGGGTCGGGCGAGCAGGTAGCGCGCCTTGCCCAGGAGCCGGTAACTGGGCCGGAAATCATGGCCCCATTCGGAGATGCAGTGAGACTCGTCCACCGCGAGCATCGCCACCGGCGCGCCGAGCCGCCTGAGTTCGGGTACCAGTGACACCAGGCGTTCCGGCGATACGTAGAGCAACCGGATCTCCCCGGCGGCTACCCGGCGGAGTATGGAAGCCTTCTGGTCCGGCTCGAGCGTACTGTTGAGCGAAGCCGCCGGGACGCCCCGCCGGCCCAGCGCCTCCACCTGATCCTGCATCAGGGCAATGAGCGGAGAGATGACGATGGTGAGTCCCGGCTTCACCAGCGCCGGGACCTGGAAACAGATCGACTTGCCACCGCCGGTGGGCAGCACGGCCAGGACGTCGCGCCCGGCCAGGACGGACTGCACCACCCGGCCCTGCCCCGGCCGGAACCCGGGGTAGCCGAAGTGACGTTCAAGCTGCAGCCGGGCCAGGTTCATCAGCTCGGGGACCGGATTCGACATTCCCCACGGTAGCGTCAGCCCCCCGGATGAGCTGGATCGGGAAAACGCAGACAGGGGCGAAGACTGACGGACTGGCCGGCAGGCGGGCGGGAGCGCAGACTGCAAATCGGGCCGGATGTCCCCGCCCGGAACCCCGGGCGGACCGGGGCATGTCGGCGCCGCCATCATGGGCCTGTGCCGCTTACTTTACGCCGCTATCCCCGCATGACCTTATTCACCCTGTCACCTTACCTTTTTCAAACATGACCGAAATCGATCTCCGGGCCCCGGTTGAGGGCGGCGAAGGCATCTTTGTCATCCGGGGCGGCGAGAACTGCCGCCAGTGGAACGGCATCCGCTACCGGGTGGGGTTGTCCGGCAAGAACGTGGGCTCGAAACAGCTGTCCATGAACGTGGCGACGATCCCGCCCGGCGCCTGCGCCTATGCCCACATCCACGTCGGTTTCGAGGTGATGCTCTACATTCTCCAGGGCCGGGTGCGGCACGAATACGGCGAGGGGCTCGCCGAATCGATCGAGAACGAGGCGGGCGATTTCATCTTCATCGAGCCCGGCGTGCCGCACGAGGTGACCAACCTGAGCGACACCGAGCCGGTGAGGGCAGTGGTGGCGCGGTCGGATGCCGGAGAATGGGAGAACATCGTGGAGTACCCAAGCCGGCGACGGCCGGCACGGACGGACGGCCCGACGGACTGAGGGACTGACGGACCGTGGGCGTCAACTCCCGCTCGGCCCGGCGTCGTCGGTGGGCCCTCCGGCCCGACGGCCTACCCGTCTCTCGATCAATCGGATGACGAACGCGACCGCCAGGAGCCCGATCGCCCCCCACACGATCAGCCGGTCCTCCCGGGCGATCCCGATGACGGCGAAGAGCATGCCGGCGGTTGCGAGAAGCAGCTTGAATGCACGCATGAACGCATTTGGTGATTGGATGATTGGAAGATTGGATGATTGGGGATTGGGTGGACCGGCACTCAAGGTGAGGCTACCACCGTCGGTCCCACCCGATCGTCCGATCCTCAATCATCCAATCCCCAATCGTCCAATCATCCAATTGAGGGCCCCTCGAATTCACCCGCGGGTTCTCCGCGCCTCCGTGGTGACGTTCCTTTCCCATCACTTCTTCAGGAACCCGGCAATCGCCGCCCGGAAGTCGGGCGTGGCCCGCGCCAGCGCATTGACTCTTGCCCCCAGGCGGATTCCTTCCTCGAAGCCCTTCCCCTCGAGTTCATAGAACTGCCGCTTGGTGAATGCCATCGCGGTGGCGCTGGTGCCGGCCAGGGCCGCCAGCGTCTCCCCCACCTGCTCCTCGAATGCGGCATCCGGAATGACCCGGGAGACAAGTCCCAGGCCCGCCGCCTCGGCCGCGGTCAGCACCCGGCCCGTCGCGGCCAGGTCGAAGGCGACTTTCTCACCCACCAGCCGCCGCAGCATGGTCATCACCATGGCCGGGACGAAGCCCCGCTGAATCTCGGGATAGCCGATCCTCGCGCCCTCGGCGGCGAGCACGAGGTCGCAGGCGCTGGCGAGCCCGGCCCCACCGGCCAGCGCCCGGCCGTGGACCACCGCCACCACCGGCTTGGGCAGCCGGCGGATCCGGAGGAACAGCGTACCCAGATGCAGCGCGGTCTGTTCGTTCTCCTCCGGTGACCGGTCGGCCGAGGCCAGCAGTTCCTCGAGATCCGCCCCGGCACAGAAGTCCTTCCCCGCCCCCCGGATCGCCACGACTCGCACGGCCGCATCCAGCTCGGCGCGCTCGAGTTCCTGGTGCAGGGCGTCGAGCATGGGCGTACTGAGGGCGTTGCGCTTCTCGGGGCGGGAGAGAACCAGCGTCAGGATGCCGGCGTCGAGAGAGGCTTGGAGGACCATGGGGGGAATTGGATGATTGGATGATTGGATGACTGGATGATCGGGGATTGGGCCTGGGAATCGTCCAATCACCCATCATCCAATCATTAGTCCATCTTGATCTTCATTCGCAGGAGCGCCGTCGAATACACCTTCCCCTGCGCGTCGGTCTTGTGGGAAATGGTTCCACCGCCGTCCAGGGCCTGGTGCAGCACGAAATTGAGCGCGTTGAGATTTGGCAGCTCGTAGCGCTCCACCTTCCCCACCATGCCCTTGAAGTGCCGGGCCACCCGGGCGGCGGTGACCTGTTTCCGCAGTACCGGGTAGTACTCCGGCTTCAGAGCGATGAGCCCGACGTTGGCCGTGTCACCCTTGTCGCCGGACCGGGCGTGAGCCAGCGAAGCGAGTTCACGGGTTTGGATTTTCTTTGTGGGCATTTCTTCCTGTGGTCGCTTGTGTTCACATCACCGCAGAGGCGCGGAGGGCGCGGAGCACACCGCAACAGAACGATGCTGTTCCATCGGGAGCATCCATCGGGTGGGTCTCCTGGGCGGGAGACCTCAGCGCCCTCCGCGTCTCCGCGGTGTCGTTTGGCGAGAGAATCTCGGACGACTCACCCGAGCACCTCCACCTTGACGTACGGATCCACCTCTTCCCGCGGCAGCAGGGCCGGCCAGAAGGCCACGATCTCCTTCACCTCCGGCTTGTACCCGTATCCGGTGACGCTGGGCGGGCCGGTCAGCACCAGCGGCGCGACCTCCCGGGTGAACCGCTCGACCGGCGCCCGGTCACGGGCGCGCACCCCGATGCGAAGCTGCACCTCCGGCGCCTCGGGATCCGGCGGGCCGGCGAGGCGTCCATGGCAGGCGTCCCACCCCACGTACTCGGTGTGGATCTTCTCGAATGCCAGGCCCTGATCGGCCAGGCGCCGGCGGATGATCCGATCCGCTGCCCGGGCCTTGGCCACCGCCTCGGGCCAGGTATACACCAGCGTTCCCACCGCCTTGTACCCGTAGTGGTACGCGATCGACACCTTGTACTGCGGAGTCTTCGGCCTGCCCCGGATCCCGCTCACCCCGACCCGGTCCCGGCCCTGCTGCCGGAGCCGGATCGAGGTGAAGTCGGCAATGCCGTCGGCGTTGATGTAGTTCCGGGGATCCCCGATTTCATAGACCAGTTGCTCGGTCACCGATGCAAGGCTCACGACCCCGCCGGTCCCCGGATGCTTGGTGACGATGAAGCTCCCGTCCTCCGAAACCTCGACGATGGGGAACCCGACGTGGGCCAGGTCCCGGACCTTTTTCCAGTCCTTGAGCAGGTTGCCGCCGGTACTCTGGGCTCCGCACTCGATGACGTGGCCGGCCACGATACCGGCCGCAACCTTGTCCCAGTCGTCGGGCGACCAGCGGAACTCGTGGAACAGCGGGCCCAGGGCCAGTACCGGGTCCGCCAGCCGGCCGCTCACCACGATGTCGGCCCCCTGGTCCAGCGCCTGTACCACCGGCGCCATGCCAAGGTACGCGCTGGCGGCCTGCACCCGCGGCCGAACGGCCGAGAGCGGCTCCCCGGTATCGAGATTGGTCAGTGGATGGCCCCGCTGAAGAAGACCGTCCAGCCGGTCCATGATGTCGTCCCCGGTGACCAGCCCGATCTTGAGCCGGCCGGCCACGCCGTGCTTGCGGGCGACGGCCATGAGCGCCTCGGCACAGGCGCGCGGGTTCACGCCACCGGCGTTCGAGACGACCCGGATCTTCTTCTCCAGCAGATCAGGCAGGATGCGGTCAATCAGGGCCACGAAATCCCGGGCATAGCCCTGGGAGGGATCCCGGGCGCGCTGCTTCTGCATGATCGACATGGTGACCTCGGCCACATAGTCGAGCACCAGGTAGTCGATCGGGCCGCCCCGTACCTGGCGGACCGGCGCTTCCAGCCAGTCTCCCCAGAACCCCTGCCCTGCCGCAATCCGGACGACCCTGCTCATCGCATGACGGGGCCGGACGGCGGCGGCAGCGGAACCTCCCGGGACCAGACCGTGCCGTCGTACTTCATGGCGACAAGGCCGAGCGGATAGAAGCCGTCGCCCAGCGGCCAGGGCGAGGGGATCATCTGGAAGGTCCGCTCCTGGCCCCGGCTCGCCGCCGACGGCGCGGGGGAAGGCTCCGGACGGGCCACCTGGGCCAGCGGGACATGCCGCGCGGCGTAGAGCCTGATCCAGACCGTGGCAGTCCAGCGTTCGGTACTGCCGGGGTCGGTCAGGCCGGGGAAGAGCGAGAGGCGGACGAACCTGTCCGCGTGGCCTTCCTCAAAATCCACCTCCATGCGGCCGAAGGCGTAGTTGAGCGGAGAGTCCTGGATCTTGCGCCCGATGGAGTCGAACAGGGTGACGCCGAAATCGGTGAACCTGGGCCACTGGGACGGTTCCATCTGCAGGTCGATGGTCGCGTAACTGGCCCAGGCTGGAACCACGAACGGGGTGGTCACGGTATCCGCCCCGTGCGCGATGACCCTCACGACCCGTTCGGCCCCGACCAGACTGGCTTCGACCGGCGGCTCGTCGCCGGCGGCGCCGGTCAGGTGCACCACGACGCCGGCAGGGTCCCGGCGGGCATCGAACATCACCGCAGGTGAAGCGATGCGGAATTTGGCCGACCCGCCGGCCGACGGGTGCGCCACGGCGATCGCCTCATATAATCCGCCGACCACATCCCGTCCATCGATCCGGAAGCTGAGGCTTCCGCTCCCGGGCATCGCCACCTGCGGCTCCGCGCCCCGAAGCGGCCGGCCGCCCGGCTCGGCGACGAAGACCAGGACCGGCTGGTCCCCCGCCGCATTTACCGCGATCTCCAGCGGCTGTCCGCTGTCCGCCGCGATGAAGAGCCGGCCCTGGCCACCGGCGGGAATCGGACCGCTGGCGTAGGAGGCGGACCCCCTGGCCTCCACCGCGCGCCCGATCGTGGTCACCAGCCGGAACGCCGGACCCGCCATCGTATCGGCGGGCCAGGCGCTGACCACCGCAGTCGCGGGCAGCGTCGGCGGGAGCGAGTCGCGCCGGTAGCGCAGTCTGACTTCGGTCTTCGGGCCCGCCAGGGTCACCGTCGCGGGGGCATCCACCCAGGGAGACGTGGTGCGCAGGGAATAAGTCGCTCGGGGGACGCCGGCAGGCTGGGTCACGATGAACGTCTCCAGCGTGTCTCCGTCCGTGAGCCCGGCCGGATGAAAGGCGGCCGAGACGCCGGCCCGCGCGCCGGCCAGCTGCACCGTCATGGGCGGTGCGCTGTACCCGCCGTCGAGCCAGCGATACGCCGCCCCGACGTTGGGGATGCCAGCGCCGGCGTCGACGAAGGACTCGGCACCGACCGGCTGGGCCGTTACCATCAGCGCCTGCTTCACCGCCCGGGCGTCGATCGTCCGGTCTTCCTGCTGCAGTCCGGAGAGGATGAGCGCCGCAAGGCCCGCGGCATGGGGCGAGGCCATGCTGGTGCCGCTGGATTCCTCGTCCCCTCGTTTCCAGAGCGGGACGGTGGACCAGGCCACGCCCGGGGTGACGATATCCGGTTTGGCCAGTTCACCACCGCGGGAGCTGAAGAACGCGAGCGGTTCCCGGGTCGGCGGATACTCCAGCCGCTGGGGACCCGGCAGGATGGCGCCCACGGTGATCGGCAGGAGGGCCGATCCCGGATACCCGACCGTGGAGAGCGCGGGGCCGTCATTGCCGGCGCTGATGGTGAACACCACGTCCGGATGAGCCGCCAGTACCGAGTCGATCCACTCATCGATCCGGGCCGCGCCTTCGGCTTCGTTGCCGACGCCGAAACTCATATTGATGACCAGCGGCAGCCGCCGGGCGGAGGCGAACCGGATGGCGTAGTCGACCGCCAGTACCATGCTGCCGGTGGTGGAGATGCCGCCCTGGGCATCGTTGGCGATCTTGAGCCCCAGCAACTGGGCGCCGGGGGCCACCCCGTCGAAGCCCTTCACGCCATAGATGTCGTGCCCGGCGGCGATGCCGGCGACGTGACTGCCGTGACCGCTGGTGTCGAAGAAGAGGTCCAGGCTCGGCCGGCCGTCCTGCTCGGCGAAGTTGGCGGCCAGATTGAGCCGCGGCGGGCGCCCGCCGCGGGCCCAGCCGAAGGTTTCCCGCGCCTGCAGGTAGTCGTGTACCGGGCGCTCATTGGCCAGCGAGCCGTCCCGGTCGGTATCGGCGAACAGCACCCACCCGTCGGAGGCCCGGAGCACGATCACCACCAGGGAATCGCCCACCCGCCCGTTGCCGTCCACATCGGCGGCCGGCGCCTCACCCAGCGCGATTTCTCTCACCAGACCGCCATAGACCGGTCCCCCGGTCCCGAACAGGGTCACCCGCCCCGCCCCGGCGACGCCGACGCCGTCCACGAAGATCGAATCGTCCTCGAGTTTCACCGGGCGGAGGGGAATCCGGCCCTCGCCGGAGAAGTCCCGCAGGTCGAGCAGTTTCCGCTCACCGGTCGAGGTGAGTCTGAGCCCGTCGATGCCCGGGTCGATTCCGCTGTCGAGGATCGCGATCAGCACCCCGCGCCCGTCCCATTCGGGATGGGCCCGGAGGAACTCGGGCACGCCGGTGGAGCGGATCGGCATCGCGCCGAGCTTGAATGCCAGTTCGGGCGGCTGGGAAAAGACCGGCTCCGGCGGAAGGGTATCCGCCGGGATCCGGTCCAGGGGCATCGGATCGATGTTGGGCCGGATCTCCTGGGCGCGGGAACAGGCCGCAAGGAGAAGGAGGGCGAGAAGTGGGCGAGAGGGCAAGAACGTAAGAGGAAGAGGTAAGAGGTGAGAGGGTGGTGACAGGGTGGAGGTGAAAGGTGAGCGGGAAGCGCCAGGGTGCTCCCAGAGGGCCACACCCTGCCTCCCTCTCACCTCTCACCTCTCACTTCTCACCCAGCACAAACGCCCCCAGATGCGGTCCCCCGAAATTCCCGGTAACCCGGAGGAGAAAGGCCAGCATGTCGCGGGTTTCTTCCGGGGTGATGATCGCGTCCAGATAGCCGCGCGCGCCGGCGTATTTGGCGTCGAGCTGGTGTTCGTAATCTTCCCGCATGGCGTCCACCGAGGCCTGAGTCTCGGGCGGAAGCGCGGTGCGGTTCTTCCGGGCCTCCTCCAGGGCGGGGCCGTGGACCGCACCCACGGCGCTCTCGCCCTCCATCACCCCCATCCGGCCGGTGGGCCAGCTCACGATGAAATCCGGATCGAAGCCCTGTCCCGCCATGGCATAGTAGCCGGCGCCGCTGGCGTGGTTCACCGTCAGGACGATCTTCGGCACCACGGCGGTGGCCATGGCCTCGACGAAATGCGCGCCGGCCCGGATGATGCCGGAGTGCTCGGCCTCGGGTCCCACCATGAACCCGCTCACGTCCTGGACGAAGAGAATCGGGATCCGCTCCCGGCTGGCCGTCTCGATGAAATAGGCCGCCTTCTCGGCGCTCTCGGTATAGATGATTCCACCGGTACGCGGTGGGACGCCGGCCCGGGCCTTGATGAGCCCGCGCTGGTTGGCGAGCACGGCAACCGGGCGCCCCTCGATCCGGGCGTGGCCGCAGATCATCTCCCGGGCGAAGTCCGGCTGGAACTCGTCGATTTCCCCTCCGTCGAGGATGCAGCCCAGGACCTTGTGCATGTCATAGGACATGCGGTGATCCTGCGGGAGGAACTCGTAGAGCTCCCGCGGATCATGGGCCGGGGCCCGGACCGGTTCGACCCGGTGACGCACCGGCTCGGGTTCGGGCAGGCGGCGGAGGTATTCCCTGATCTTCTTGAGACATTCCGCGTCGTTCGCGGCCCGGTAGTGGGCTACGGCGCTGGTGTCCGTGTGGGTCCGGGCACCGCCCAGGGTCTCGGCATCGACCGACTGGCCGGTGGCGCCCTTCACCAGGTTGGGACCGCCGAGCCCCATGAAGCTGGTGCCCTCCACCATGAAGATCACGTCCGAGAGCGCGGGCAGGTAGGCCCCTCCGGCGATGCAGCTTCCCATCACCGCACTGATCTGCGGCACGTGCAGATAGCGCCGCATGATCGAGTTGTAATAGAAGAGCCGGGCCGCTCCATACTGCCCGGGAAAGACGCCGCCCTGATACGGCAGATTCACCCCGGCGCTGTCCACCAGGTAGATGATCGGGATACGCTGCCGCATCGCGATCTCCTGGGCCCGGAGCATCTTCTTGATGGTCTCCGGCCACCAGGATCCGGCCTTGACCGTCGAGTCGTTGGCCACCACGACCACGTCGCGTCCTTCCACGACGCCCACCCCGGTGATGACGCCGGCCCCGGGGGCCTGGCCGTCGTACTGATCCCACGCGACCAGCAGGCCGACCTCCAGCCAGGGCGTCCCGGGATCGAGCAGACCCTCCACCCGTTCCCGGGGGGACATCTTGCCCTGCCGGTGCATCTTCGCGACGCGCTCGGGCCCGCCTCCCATGCGGAGGCGGGTGACCAGGCTCAGGTATTCGTCGGTCAGGGCCCGGAGCCGGGTGGGACGGGATCGGGCCGGGGAAGCGCTCACGGGCTTCAGTGCTCGAGGTGGTCGGCGGCCCAGGCCTGGATGTAGTCGATCAGATCGCTGGTGGGTGTCCCCGGGCCGAACAGCTTCCCGATCCCCTGCTGTTCCAGGACATCCATGTCTTCCCGCGGAATGATGCCGCCGCCGGTCACCAGGATATCGCGCCGGCCCTGCTCGTCGAGCAGTTTCCGGATCCGGGGGA
>JBFXBG010000042.1:0-24339 GCA_050183505.1 Gemmatimonadales bacterium
GGAGACGTAGCTGAACAGCTTGGTCTGCTGCCGGTCTTCGCCGCGCATTGGCTCACTCGGGTCAGGGATACCCAATCTATAGGCGTCCCTCGCCTCGCGGAACAGCCTTTTTCAGCAACCTGCTAGGACGGCGGGGCCGAGAACTGGGGACTGCGGAATGAGGACGGAGAGCCGGGTGGTCGGGCCGGCTTCCGTCCTCTGTTCTTCCTATTCCACTCTGAACGCGACGGCGGGATCGACCCGGGCCGCCCGGCGGGCCGGCACCAGCAGGGCCAGGATGACGGCTGCCACCAGCACGGCCCCCGCGGCCAGATACACTCCCGGATCAAACGGACTCACTTCGAAGAGCAGGTCCCGCACGTAGCGCGCGGCCAGCAGGGCACCTCCGATGCCGATCAGGACGCCGAGCAGAACCGCCGGCAGCCCCTGGCGCAGCACCAGCCTGGAGATCTGCCCCGGAACCGCGCCCAGCGCCATTCGGATGCCGATCTCGCGCCGGCGTTGCTCGACCATGTAGGCCGCCACCCCGACCACCCCCTGCACCGCCAGCAGCAGCGCGGCGGCGCCGAAGAGGACCAGGACCTGGGCATTGAACCGCTGCTGCCCGGCGGCGCCGGCCCGGCGCTCCTCCAGGGTCTGCACGCCCACCAGGACCAGGTCCGGGTCGACCGCCCAGGCGGCCTCGCGCACGGCACGGGTCATGGCGGCCGGATCGCCCTCGGTCCGGACCACCAGGCTGCCGAACCGTACCCACTCGACCGCCCGCTGCAGGTAGGGGATGTAGATCGCGATCTCATCCCCATCGCTCAGGGTTTCGGCCTTGACGTCCGACGCCACCCCGACGATGGTCATCCAGAAGACCTCCCCATCCTTCCCCCAGCTGCTGATTCCGATCCGGGCGCCGATCGGATCACGCTCTCCCTCGAAGGCGCGGACGAACGCCTGGTTCACCACCGCGACCGGCGCGGCGCGCCCATCGTCCTCCGGCTGGAAGCCCCGGCCCCGCACGACGGGGAGCCGCATGGTCCGGAAATAG
This sequence comes from Gemmatimonadales bacterium, assembly GCA_050183505.1. Lineage (GTDB taxonomy): Bacteria > Gemmatimonadota > Gemmatimonadetes > Gemmatimonadales > GWC2-71-9 > JBFXBG01. The sequence continues at coordinate 1,037 of JBFXBG010000042.1, forward strand.
TCGCCGTAGACGAAGCGGATCCTGGCCCCGGACGGCTGTTGCGGGTCGATGTCGGGCCGCCCGTCGAAGACGACCTTGCCGCCGATCCCGCTGCGGGGTGTGAGCGGCGGGGTGACGACATAGGCCGCGAGGGAAACCCCGGGCGTCCGGTTCAGTTCATCGACGATGCTCTGGAAGGCATGGGTCTGGGGCTCCCGGGTGCCGTAGCGGGACTCGGGCAGCACCATGTCGCCCAGGAGCACCCGGGACGGTTCGAAGCCCAGCGGCTCATCCCAGACCCGCTGGAAGCTCCGGATGAGCAGCCCGGCCCCGACCAGCAGCATGATCGCGATGGCGACTTCGCTGCCGACCAGCACCCGCAGCGTGCGATGCCGGCCCCGCCCGGCGGTGCCGCCCCGCACCCCCGATACCACACCGCCATGGCCCACCCGCCGGGAATACAACGCGGGGATGACGCCGAAGATAAGACCGGTCACCATCGCCAACCCGACGGCGAACAGCAGCGCGGCGCCATCCACCGAGATCTCCGCCGCCCGGGGGAGGTCCGCCGGCGCAACGGCGATCAGGAGCCTGGTGGTCAGGAAGGCGAGGCTGATCCCGAAGAGGCCGCCGGCTGAGGACAGCAGCAGCGCCTCGACGATGAGCTGGCGGGCCAGCCGCCAGCCGCCCGCTCCCAGGGCGGTCCGGACGGCGAATTCCTCCTGCCGGCGGGCCGACCGGGCCAGCAGCAGGCTCGCCAGGTTCACGCTGGCCAGCAGGAGCACCGCCCCCACGGCCGCGAGCAGCACCAGGAGGGCCGGGCGGACGGCACCGGTCATGAAGTCGAGCAGGGGAATCGGCTCGACGATCTTCCCCCGGTTGGTGCGGGGCCAGGCCTGTTCCAGATCCTCGGAGATGGCCCGCATCTCCTGCCGGGCCGACTCGACCGGGACGCCCGGGCGGAGCTTGCCGACGGCATCGAAGTTGTTCGTGCCGCGCTCCTCCAGGGCCCAGGGCGTTTCGGTGGCCACCGGCACCCAGAGCGAAATGCCGTCGTGGAGGAAATCATATCGGTCCGGCAGGACCCCGACGATGGTTGTGGGATTGTCGCTCAGAATCATGGAGCGCTCGACGATGCCGGGGTCCGCCCCGAACTGGCGGCGCCAGAGTCCTTCGGCGATCACCGCCACCCGGGGACCTCCCGGAGTATTGTCGCGCGGGGTGAGCACCCGGCCGAGGAGCGGGCGGGCGCCGATCATGCTGAAGTACTCCGGCTCGACCACCATGCCCCGCAGCTGCTGCGGCTCTCCCTGCCCGGTGAGCGTGAAGGCCCAGTTGCGCAGAAACAGGGCGATCGACTCGTAGCTGCGGCTCCGTTCCCTCCAATCCAGCCCGTCGGGAATCGACACGTCCCCTTCCCGGGTGATGAACGTCAGCCGGTCCGCATCCGCCACCGGGACCGCCTTCAGGAGGACGCCGTTCACCGCACTGAAGACCGCCGTATTGGCCCCGATCCCCAGCGCCAGCGTCAGGATGGCGGCCGCGGTGAACCCGGGCGTCCGGCGGTAGGCCCGGATCGCGGACTTGAGATCGAGGATGAGGTCGCGCATGATCGGCTCCGAAGCGGGGGTGGATCGGGAGCGGGGCGCGCGGGCCGGACCCGACGGGGTGCGCTGCGCCGGCGCGGAGGCAAGCACGTCCTGAATCAGAAAGCGCCAGAACCGGAACCGCCCGGCCAGGGAGCGGTGGCGCGGTTCCCCGGACAGATCCCGCCAGCTCTGCAGCAGCTCCACCTCGTACGACTCCCGGAAACTCCGGGGGTAGAGCCGGAGCAGAAGGCGGTAGGCCCGCTCACCCGGACGGAGCCGGCGATCGCTCATGCCGGGCGGATCCCCGGGAGCAGACCACGCTCCCGCGCGATGGTGACCAGGGCATCGAGCCGGGCCGCTTCCGCCTGAAGGACCCGGTGGCCAAACGCCGTCAGGGTGTAGTAGCGGCGGCGGGAGTCCTCATCCCGGGCGCCCCGCGGGGCGCCGGTTTCCCGGATGAGGCCGTCGGCCAGCAGCCGTTTGAGCGCTCCATAGAGCGTCCCGGGGCCCATCCGGGCCCGCCCGCCGGTCACCCGCTCGACCTCCTGCATCAGGTGGTAGCCGTGCCGTTCTCCCCCGGCCAGGGAGAGCAGGATGAGATAGACGGCGTCGGACAGCGGCAGCAGGGCCGCAGGGTCCCGGACAGGGGGCACGAGTCGGCTCCGAGGTGTGTATATCGTACGACGATATAGTGGCGCGGGTTTCAGCGGAACGTCAACCCGCCCTGCAGGCCGGCCGGGAGGCGTTTTGCCGGCGTGTCATGATCAGCAGGTACGGGTGCCGCGGGGACGCTCCCACCGGAGGGGTCATGCCCCATGGAGGGGGATGACGGGGAGGGTGCGTCTGTTCAGCCGGCGCCTGACGGCCCCGGCCTGGCGTCATTCATCCCGGAGCGCGGCAACCGGATCGAGCCGCAGCGCGCGCCGGACCGGCACTACGATGGCCGACACAATGACCAGCACCACGCCCGCCGGAACGAGGCCCAGGGCGAACGGGTCGTCAGGGCGGACGCCGGGCAGGACGGCGGGGAGGAAGCGGGCGAACAGGATTCCCAGAGCACTGCCGGCCACCAGCCCGAGGAGCGGAGCCAGCCCCGCCTGCCGCAGCATCAACGCCACGATGTTGCCGTCATCGGCGCCGAGCGCGAGCCGGATTCCGATTTCGCGAATGCGGCGGCTCACTACGAACGCGGTGACCGCGTAGAGGCCGAACGCGGCAAGCAGCAGGCCGAATGCGCCGAGCAGGCCGCTCACCCAGGCGGCCAGCTTCTGGGGCAGGAGGAACGTATCCATCGCATCGGCGAGCGGCGCAAGGGATGCGACCGGCAGTGCCGGATCGAGCGTCCGGATGGCGCCGCGCACCGCGGCCGCGACCGAGGCTTCCCGGCCTGGCTGGGCACGCACATGCAGAGTCTGCTGACTGTTGTACCACTGGGCCGAGGGTACGTAGTAGAAGTTCGGTGTATCCTCGTCCAGCCGCCCGTACTTCACGTTGGCGGCCACCCCGATGACCTGAATACTGGTCCGCCCGGGTCCCGTCCCCAGGTGGAATTCACGCCCGATCGGATCCAGGCCGGGCCACAGGCGCTCGGCCATGGCCTGGTTGATCACCGCGACCAGCGGGGCGCCGGTATCATCGCCCGGCCCGATGTCCCGGCCCCGGAGCAGTGGAATATGGAGCGTGCGGAAGTATCCACCGGAAACCCGGTTGAGCGCCGCATCGAAACCGTTGCGCCCGCCGGGCGGGATCACACCGTCCACCGTGACGTCACCAAACGACGACCGCCCGCCAAGCGGGAGCTTTCGGGCCAGGGCAGCCGCTTCGACACCGGGCAGGCGCGTTACCTGATCCAGCAGGGTCCGGTAGAGCACTCTGCCCTGCTCCGCCCTGGTGCCGTCCAACTCGAGATCCAGGGTCGTGACCATCACCCCGTCGGCGGTCCACCCCGGATCCAGCCCGCGAAGATGCTGCAGCCCGCGGCCGGCCAGCGCGGCCACGATGAGCAGGAGCGACATCACCGCGACCTGGGCGCCCACCAGCAGTCCGCGGATCAGTGATCTCCCCCGGTCGGTGGTGACCCCTCCATCACGCAGCTGCAGGGCGAGCGACGGCCGCGCGGCCTGGATCGTCGGGACCAGACTCACCAGGAGCCCCGCCACCAGCGTGAGCCCGACCGACAGGGCGAACACCGGAAGATCCGGCCGGAAATCGAACCCGATCCGGCCGGGGATGGGCACGGGCGGTGTGAACCGGCTCAGGGCGGCACTCCCCCAGGCCGCCAGCGCGAGGCCCGCCAGGCCACTCACGGCGAACAGGAGCAGAACCTCGGTGACCAGCTGACGCGCCAACCGGCGGGTATCGGCGCCCAGCGCCCGGCGGACGGCGAATTCCCGCTGACGTTCCGTGGCGCGGGCGAGGAGAAGGGTGGCCACGTTCACGCAGGCGATCGTGAGGGCGAGCAGGACCAGGAGGGTCAACCCACCGGCAAATCCGGTCGCGGCGCCGCGGACCGAGATCGGAAGCGGTCCCCACCGGTCCACCCGGATACGGAACTGCCCTGCCTCCGCCTCCGGGGACCAGCGGGACTCGAACGTCACGGCGGCGGCGGTCAGGGCATCGGAGGCGGCGGAGAGACTGGTCCCGGGGCGCAACTGCCCGATCGCTTCGACCTCGCTCGAGTTCCACTGCTCCAGCCCGTCGGCGCCGGGAAGACCCGGGAGGGCGAGGCCGAGCGGGAGGAACAGGTCGGCCAGCAGGCCCGCGTGGTGACCCGCGAACCCGCCCGGCAGCACGCCGATGACCGTCAGTGGCAACCCGTTCACCCGGAGGGTCCGTCCGACGGCCGGCTCAGCGCCGCCAAACAGGCTGCCCGCCAGCACATCACTGATCACCACGACCGGCGCGGTGTTGGGATAGTCGGCTTCACCGGGGGCGAAGTCGCGCCCGTGCGCCAGAGCGGTGCCCAGGACGCGGAAGTAGTTGCCGCTCACGGCGAGCCCGGCACGCACCACCGGATCCCCCTCCCGCGCCACGGACACCGCTGCGCGGGCATAGGCCGAGACCTGCGACAACACCTGCCGCTGTTCCGCCAGCTCGTCGACCAGAGGCAATGACAGGTCGAAGATGTCCCCCTGCTGAACCCGATTGATCTCCACCAGTTCCGCTGTCCGGGTGACGCCGGGGATCCGTTTCAGGAGGATCGCGTTCGCCACGCTGAACAGGGTGGCGCTGGCGCCGAGGCCGACGGCGAGACTGAGGATCGTCGCCGTGGCGAGCCCGGGCCGGCGGGTGAGGCCGCGGAACGCATGACGGAGGTCGAGCAGCAGAGCGCGCATATCGATTCCCGGAATAGAGAGGGAGCGTACCCCGGCCGGGGGCTGTAATTCCTACGGGCCCGCCCGGGTAGAGGATTCGACCGGCCCGGCCGCGGCGCCGGCCGCCGGACACGGGGCGGCGGGCCGCTTGACCTCGCTCCCTGCTCCATCTAGGCTCCCTCGCCATCCATTCCTGCCCCGCCCGACCGGAGCCCTTGATGCGTCTGAATCCGTTCCGAGCCCTCCGCCCCGCCCCCGGCCTCGAGCCCGATGTCGCGGCACCACCATACGACGTCGTGAACCGGGAGGAAGCCCGCGAACTGGCTGCCGGGAACCCGCGGAGCTTCCTGCATGTGGGCCGATCGGACATCGACCTGCCGGATACGACCGATGCCTATGATCCCGCGGTGTACCGCGGGGCCCGGGAAGCGCTTGACCGGTTCGTGCGGGACGGCACCCTGCGGCAGGACCCGGAGCCGGGGATCTACCTCTATCGGCTGGTCATGGACGGGCAGGCCCAGACCGGCGTAGTGGGGTGCCTGCATATCGACGATTACGAGCGCGACCTGGTCAAGAAGCACGAGCGCACCCGCCCCGACAAGGAGGACGATCGCACCCGCCACGTGCTGACCCTCAACGCCAACGCCGAACCGGTGTTCCTGACCTATCGGGATGAGGCAATGATCGACCGGCTGGTGGCGCGTGACGTTCAGGCGACGCCGCTGTTCGACTTCACCACGGCCGACGGCGTGCAGCACACCGGGTGGCGGGTCGAGGACCCGGCGGTGTACGTGGAGGCATTCGGCCTGGTGCCCTGCACCTACGTGGCGGACGGCCATCACCGGACGGCGAGCGCGTGGCGAGCCGGCAGGGAGCGGCGCGCCGCGAACCCCGCGCACACCGGACGGGAGGAGTACAACTGGTTTCTGTCGGTCCTCTTCCCGGCGAGCCAGCTCAGGATCCTCCCCTACAACCGGGTCGTACGGGACCTGGGCGGGCTGGACCGGGATCAGTTTCTCGCGCGGCTCGGCCAGGTGGCCCGGGTCGACCCGGCCACGACCGCGGTTCCCGACCGGCGCGGTGTCTTCGCCGTCTTCCCCGGCGATCGCTGGTACCGGGTGGAGCCCGGCGCGGGCCCACCGGCCGGCGACCCGCTGGCGGCACTCGATGTGACCCTGCTGCAGGACCGGATCCTCGAACCGATCCTGGGTATCACGGACCAGCGGACCGACAAGCGGATCGATTTCGTCGGCGGCATCCGGGGTCCGGCGGAGCTGGAACGGCGGGTCAGGTCCGGGGAGATGGCGCTGGCCATCTCGATGTATCCGACCACGATCGACCAGCTGCTCCGGGTGGCCGATGCCGGGCTCATGATGCCGCCCAAGAGCACCTGGTTCGAGCCCAAACTGACGAGCGGGCTGTTCCTGCATCTGCTGGACTGAGGCATCGGCGGCCGGCCCCACCTTCACGATCCTCCGGTATCCTTTTAGATTCCGCGCCGCCGGGGACATCCCCGTCCCCTGGGACACGCAGTGCCTCCCGGAGCGCCAACCATGAAGGTCCTGATCGCAGATAAATTCGAAAAAGTCGGGATTGACGGCCTGCAGGAGCTCGGGTGCGAGGTCGTGAGCCGCCCGGACCTCAAGGCCGAGGATCTCGCGGGCGCGCTGCAGGAGGTGGACCCGCGCATCGTGGTGGTCCGCAGCACCAAGGTGACTGCCGACGCGCTCAAGGCCGGGACCAACCTGGGCCTGGTGATCCGGGCCGGGGCCGGCATCGACACGATCGATGTGGCCGCGGCTTCGGGGCTCGGGATCTTCGTCTCGAACTGTCCCGGCCGGAACTCCATCGCGGTCGCGGAACTCATCATCGGCCTTCTGATCGCCTGCGACCGGCGGATTCCGGACCAGGTCGCCGACCTCAGGGCCGGCACCTGGAACAAGGCGGAGTACTCCAAGGGTCGCGGGCTCCAGGGGCGGACGCTCGGGATCGTGGGCCTGGGGCAGATCGGGCGGGAGGTGGCCCGCCGCGCCAAGTCCTTCGGGATGCGGGTGGTGGCGTGGTCCCGGAACTTCACCACGGCGGACGCGGATCATCTGGGGATCGGATACTGCGAGACGCCGATCGACGTGGTCCGGGTAAGCGATGCCGTGTCGGTCAACGTGGCCGGGACGGCGCAGACGAAGCATCTCTGCGGCGAGGCCTTCTTCGAGGCCATGCGGCCCGGCGCCTACTTCATCAATACCTCCCGCGGCAGCGTGGTGGACGAGGCGGCCCTGACCCGCGCCATCCGGGAGAAGCATATCCGGGCGGGCCTGGACGTGTACCAGAACGAGCCGCCGGGCGGCAAGGGGACGTTCGGCAATCCCATCGTGCAGGAACCCGGCGTCTACGGCACCCACCACGTCGGCGCCTCCACCGAACAGGCCCAGGTCGCGATCGCCCACGAGGTGCTGCGGATCGTCGCCTCGTTCATCAAGAGCGGCGAAGTCCCCAACTGCGTCAACCGTCTGGCCCGCAGCACGGCGAAATGGGTACTGGCCGTCCGGCATCAGAACCGGCCCGGCGTTCTGGCCCATGTGTTCGGGGTCCTGGCGGACGGGGCGATCAACGTCGAAGAGGTCGAGAACATCAGTTATCACGGGGCGGAGGCCTCGCTGGCCCGGATCCACCTCGATACCCGGCCGGACGAGCGCGCCCTGGGCGCGATCCAGGCCGGCAATCCCCACGTCATCAGTGTCGAGCTCAGCGCTCTCAACGGACGGTCTTCATGAGCGATCGGATTTTCAATTTCGGGGCGGGCCCGGCGGTGCTGCCGGAACCGGTCCTGCGGCAGGCCCAGCAGGATATCTGGAACATCGCCGGCAGCGGCATCGGGATCATGGAACACAGCCATCGCGGCAAGGTGTTCGACCGGATCAACACCGAGGCGGTCCAGGCCTGCCGGGACCTGGCGGGAATCCCCGACACCTACGAGGTGCTGTTCCTCCAGGGCGGCGCGTCGCTGCAGTTCGCCATGGTGCCGATGAACCTCCTGCCGCCGGGCGCAACGGCCGACTTCCTGGTGACCGGGGTCTGGTCGAAGAAGGCGGTGAAGGAGGCGAAGGGCCTGGGTGCGGTGCACGTCGCCGCCACCACCGAACCGGACAACTTCAACCGGCTTCCCCGCCCCGACGAGATCCGCTACTCGGCGTCACCCGCATACGTGCACGTCACCAGCAACAACACGATCTACGGCACGCAGTGGAAGTCCGAGCCGCCGCCGGCCGGCCGGGCGCCGCTGGTGTGCGATGCCTCGAGCGATATCTTCAGCCGCCCGATCGACATCGGGAAGTACGGCCTGGTCTACGCCGGCGCCCAGAAGAACCTGGGACCCTCCGGCGTGGTACTGGTCATCATCCGGAAGGATCTGGTCGAGGCCGGCCCGACGGATCTCCCGACCATGCTGCAGTACCGGACCCAGGCGAAGGAGCATTCGCTCTACAACACCCCGCCCACCATGGGGATCTACATCATGGGCGAGGTGTTCAAGTGGATCCGGGAGCAGGGCGGCCTGTCGGCCATGGCGGAGAAGAACGCCGCCAAGGCCGCGCTGCTGTATGACTTCCTGGATCAGAGCGAGTTCTTCAAGGGCACCGCGGAGCCGGAGAGCCGGTCGCTCATGAACGTCTGCTTCCGGGGCCCGAGTGAGGAGCTGGAGGCGCAGTTCATCGCCGAGGCAACCAGGCGTGGCCTGAGCGGTCTCAAGGGCCACCGCTCCGTCGGCGGCATGCGCGCCAGCATCTACAACGCCTGCCCCCGGGCCGGCATCGAAGCGCTGGTGAAGTTCATGAAGGAGTTTGAACAGGCGAACAGGGGCGTGAGGGTGAAGTAAGAAGTAAGAAGTGAGAAGTAAGAAGTGAGAAGTGAGAAGTGAGAGGGCCTTCCCTCTCACCTCTCACCTTTCACCGGTTCACGATCGTCATCCTTCCCACCCGCCGTGCATTTCCCGCTTCGATGTGATAGAAGTACACACCGCTCGCCACCCGGCGGCCGGAGCGGTTGCGCACGTTCCACGCCTCGGTGCCGCCGCCCTGGGCGGAATGGTGCTCCAGCAGGGTCACCAGGACGCCGCTGGAGGAGTAGATCCGGATCACGGCGTCCTGCGGCAGGTTGACGAACTGGAGCACCTGCTGGTCCGGGTCGGTCTCGTACTGGTTGGCCAGGTAATAGGGGTCCGGCACCGGGTGAACCCGGGAGAGATCCGCGTCGGTGGGTGGCAGCACCCGGTTGGTCACCTCGAAGCTCACCCGGATCTCGGTCCCGACCGCCGTGAGCGGCCGGACGCCCTCGAAATTGCTGAACGTGTAGGGACCATAGTTCCCCGCCGCGCCGTTTCCCCCGCTGATGGCGCCGACATACTGCCGCAGGGACCAGACCCGCCCCGCGGGCGGCAGCTGGCCACCCTGCAGCTCGAAGGTGAACCAGTCCCCGGCCAGATAGAGAATGAAACCGGCGTTGGCGGCGGCGGGCGCAGTCCGCGCCACCGACAAGGACGGGCTGAAGAACACCACCGGCCCGGGCACCGCCGCACGGGTGAGATAGTAGGTGGCGCCGTTGGTCAGGCTGCCGCAGGAGATCGTCGTGCTGTAATCCCTGAGCGGTGGCACGCAGCCCATGTCGGTGGCGGTGAGTTCGGGCCGCTCGTCAAAGGAGACGCCGGGCCCGGAGGGAAACGCGCCGGTCGCGTTGAGGATGCCCCACCCGCCGCCCAGGGTCGAGTCGAAGGGCACCACGACGTTGTGGGTCAGGTCGATCACCGAGTCGATCCAGCCCGCCGCGCCCCAGTAGACGTTGAAGTCCGCCGCCCGATGGGCTCCCGCCTTGATACCCTCGACCGCGCGGTACTCGCTTCCACCCACCGACTGATAGGCCTGGGTGTTGTGGATGGTCACGACCCCGGTGAGTTCCCCGGCGTTGTTGTAATCGGTCATCGGCGTACCGGAGAAGTTCTCGGTGTTGCCGCCGTTGGGGTGGATCTTCGTCTCGTTGGCGATCGGCGAGGGCCCGTCGAACCAGCGGGAGCCGTTGTAGGCGCAATTGCCGTACCCGGCGAGATAGAAACCGGGGCGGCCGTTGACACAGCCGCGGCCGTAGAGCCCGGCGTAGTCGGCCCCGGAGAGCGTCATGTACACCGAGCCCCGCAGGTAGTAGCCACCGGCGCCGCCGTAGCGCGCCGCGAGGCCCGGATCCAGCGCCACCGCCGGGAACACGCGGGTCCCGAAGCGGGTACCGACCTCGACCGACTGCACGATCGGGATCATGAAAACCGCCGAATCCGGGCCCGAACGGACCGTCCACCAGTACTGGTGCGGCACCGGCGGCGAGGCGTAGGGGGAACCCAGTCGAATGCTGTCGAGCCGGGCGGTGAAGCCGCTGGGACCATCCGGGAGCAACGGCGCCACGACGTCGGCAATCCCGGCGCCCGATTGGTTGGCCGGCGGGAACGGCCCGCTGAACCGGCCGGTCGACGGCTCCAGGGTGGGCTCGGGTGAGCCGGGGTCGAGGATCAGGCCCCGGCCCTCGCGGGTCACCACCGGCGCGCTCACCGACGCGTCATGGTTGGACGCCGTGGTCGTGGGCGTGACCGCCTTCAATACCCGGGGGGATTCCTGGCTGCCCGGCCCGGACTGCCAGGAATTCACGTCGAATGCCGTCACGCTGTAGAAATACCGGAATCCGTTCCGGACCTGATTGTCCACCCAGACGAACGGCACGCCGGTATCGCACAGGCACCTGGGATTCGTGTACCCCGCACTGAGGGTATCCGCCCGAACCGCAAGCGCGGTCCCGTTGCCCAGATCGAACCGGTCGCCCAGGCGCACCTGCACGATCGGGCCCACGAGCGGGATGTCCACGTGCGCCGTGCGGCTGACGCCCGGTTGAATCGGATCGAACGTGATGGCACAGCCGGAGGTGATCCCGACCTCCGGGGCGCAGAACTGGCCGGCGTTGATCTGGCCGGAATAGTCCGAGATGAACGTGCCACCGTAGTCGTACTGCGCCAGCAGTTCCAGGCTCGCGGGATCGTCGGTCCGCCCGCGGTAGATCCGGTAGCCCTCGACGTCGAACTGCCGGAAGTTCGGGTCGTAGAGCGGATTGGGGACGAGCGTCCCGGTCTGATTCAGCCGCTGAGCGCTCCCCGCCACGGTGAAATACGGGTCCCCGGTCTGTTCGCTGGCGGAGGGCCGCCAGAGCACGGTGACCTCATCGCTGCCGGCCACGAGGAAGAACTCGGGTGCGGCCGGCGCCTGGGGGGTGAGGAACCCGTTGTCGAAGAACGCCTGGGCCACCTGGGCCTTGCCGTAGAGCGAGCGGGGGACGGTGGTGAATTCCTCGGCCTGGAGCACGCCGTCACCGTTCAGGTCGGCGGCGCCCGTGAACCCGGCGATGGAATCGATCGGATTGACGCCCCCCGCCACGACGGCGGGATTGTCCAGTGCGGTGTAGATCACCTCGGAACCGGGCTTGATATCGCAGGCGGGGCACAGCGCCGCACTCCCGGTTGCGACCGGCGCGGCAAACAGGTAGGCCATGGCCACGGTGGCGGAGGCACCCGGACCCAGCGTCCCCAGAAGAGTCGACTGCCCATTCCTCATGTCGAAGGGGCTCTGCTGGCGAATGTAGCAGATCAGGGGAGGGCCGAGGAAATCGCAGCTCCCATCTCCGGCGAGCAGGGAATTGGTGAAGTAACGGAACAGCACGCCGGCGTTGAACGGCGGCGGAAACTCTCCGGCCTTTGAGTACGCCGAGAGCATGGCGGCAACCCCGATCCCGCCATGGGGCAGGAACGCGGTTCCAACCAGCCCCGAGGCCGGCAGAAAGGGCGGAGAGGATATCGTCGGGTCAAGAGTCCATCCGGGCGGGACGCCAAGCCGGCTGTCCCAGGTCAGATCCATATTGAACGGGATACTGACCGATGAGTAGTTGGTACCGGCGTTTGCGACGTCCGGATCGGTACTGAGCCCGAATGCCGTACGGGTGAGGGTGTATCCACCCGCTGGGAGGGTCATACCGGAATAGGCGTCGTTCTGCCGGTGGAACTCCGAGGCGATCTGCAGGAGCAGCGCCCGCCGGTCCGGATCGTACGCGGCATAGTCGGACGGATCCAGGGAGCTGATGTTGTACACGGTGAACAGGGCGTACAGGATGTCCTCGTTGCCGCCCGCACCATCCCAGGCCATGACCCGGATCTCCAGGGCAACCCCGAGTGGATGCGGCCGCCCAGCCATCAGCGTCGTGTCCCCTTCCCAGGCAACCCACCAGACATCACCATCAGACGCGCCGGCCTTCCCCTGCAGGCCGGACCAGAACAGGTCGCCCAGTGCACCTGGCGCAACCCGGGCCGCCGCCGGCCAGCCCGCCGAATCGGCCGGAATCGCGGCGTTGTAGATGTCCGTGAAGCCGGCTCCGTGCCGGACCAATCCGTTCAGGCTGAAGAAGAGCCCTCCGGTCGTGTCCCCGGCCCAGGGTCCACCGTCGGGGCCGATGATGGCTGCCACCGCCGGACCGGACGCGAAGATGTACTGATCCGCCGTACCCCGGGGCCAGAAGCCGCCGCCGATCGTCGAGGACCCCGCAGGATCCCGGCAGATCTCCCCCGTATTGCTGAACCCGCAGGAGACGCGGTTGACCGCGATGGCGGCGAACGGACCGCTCATCAGGCGGAACCGGTCGGCGTCCCGCCGCGCCGGCCCGGAGGCCGCGGGACTGCCGATTCCGGAGGCAAGCGCTGCAAGCACGAACACCGATGCGCTGATCATGTCAGAACCCCGGCTGGGGGTTGACCACCGTAAACCGCCCCACCCGCCGCGAGTTTCCCGCTTCGATGTGATAGAAATACACGCCGCTCGCCACCCGGCGGCCGGTGCGATTGCGCACGTTCCACTCCTCCGTGCCGCCGAACTGCGCCGAGTGATGTTCCAGCAGGGCCACCAGCACGCCGCTGGAGGAGTAGATCCGGATCACGGCGTCCTGGGGCAGGTTGACGAACTGGATCACCTGGTGATCCGGGTCGGCTTCGAGCGCGTTGTCGAAGTAGTAGGGATCGGGGACGGTGTGGACCCGGGAGAGATCTGCATCGGTCGGGGCCAGCACCCGGTTGGTCACATCCCAGGCTATGACCACCTCGGCGCCCACGGCCGTGAGCGGCAGCACGCCTTCGGGAATCGAGAACTGATAGGGCCCGTAGCTGCCGGCGGCGCCGTTGCCTCCCTCGATGGCGCCGACGTACTGCCGCAACGACCACACCGTCCCGGCCGGCGGCACCTGCCCGCCCTGGAGCTCCATGGTGAAGAAGTCACCCGCCAGATAGAACACGATGCCGGCGTTGGCCGCCGCCGGAGCCGTCTGCGCCACCGCCAGGGACGGGCTGAAGAAGACCACCGGCCCGGGCACCGCGGTGCGGCTCAACTGGTAGGTGGGGCCCCCGGCGCCGCAGGAGATCGCCGTCGTGTACTCCCGGAGCGGCGGGACGCAGCCCATGTCGGTCGCGGTGAGTTCCGCCCGGCCGTCGTAGGAGCCCGCCGTGGGCTGGGCCGCCGAGGCATTGAGGATGCCCCACGACCCGGCCATGGTCGGGCTGAACGGGACCGGTACGTTGTGGGTGACGTCCACCACCGAATCCACCGTGCCGCCGCTTCCCCAGTAGACGTTGAAGTCTGCTGCCCGGTGGGCCCCGGCCTTGACGCCCTCCACCGGCCGGTACTCCGACCCGATCACCGACTGGTAGGCCTGGGTGTTGTGGATGGTCACGACCCCGGTGAGTTCCCCGGCGTTGTTGTAGTCGGTCGTAGGGCTGCCGGTGAGGAGGGCGATGTTGCCGCCGTTGGGATGGACTCGGGTTTCGTTCTTCTGGGGTGACGGCCCGTCGAACCAGCGTGAACCATTGTAGACACACTCCAGGCTGAACCCGAATCCCTGCCTCGAGTTGATGCACCCGCGTTGGTAGAGCCCCATGTAATCCGGTCCCGAAAGCGTCTGGGAGACCGAGGCCATGGTCGCGTACCCGGGCCCGCCCCCGTACCGCGCAGCCAGAGAGGGATCCACGGGAACGGCGTTCACCGCCTCGGTTTCACTGCGGATTCCTATCTCCTGCGGCTGGAGGATGGGGACCCCGACCCGCACCACGGTGCTGCCGGAGGAAGCCGTCCACCAGTAAGTGTGAGGAATGTTCTCGTAGGGCGAACCGAGGGCGATGCTGTCCAGCCGGAACCGGACCTCGCCCGGGCCCGGGAGCAGGGCCGGCACTACTTCCTGCAGGGATGCCGCCCAGCCGTCGGCCGGGGGGAACGGCCCGCTGAACCGGCCGGTCCCCGGATCGAGGGTCGGGACCGCCAGCGACGTATCCAGCACCCGGCCCCGGCCCTCCAGCCGCACGGTCGAGCTCACCCCGCTCAGAGCGTAGTTCGTGGCCAGGGTGGCCGGTACGACGCTCTTCAGCACCCGGGCCGATTCCTGGCTGACGGGTCCGGACTGCACCGAGTTCACATCGAACGCGGTGACCGCGTAGTAGTAGCGGAAAGCGTTCCGGACCGTCGAGTCCACCCAGACGAACGGGACCCCGGTGTCGCAGAGGTCGCAGACCTGCGCGCTCCCGACGGTGTCGGCCTTGATGGCGTACACGGTACCGTTGGGCAGGGCCACGCGGTACCCGAGCCGTATCTGGACGATCGGGCCCACGAGCGGAATGTCCACGTGGGCGTTGCGCGCGACGCCCGGCTGGGCCGGATCGAACGCCACCGGACACTGGGCTGTGATCCCCAGTTCCGGGGCGCACAGCTGGTTCGGGTTCACCTGCCCGGTGTAGTCGGAAATGAAGGTGCCCGAGTAATCGAACTGGGCCATCTGCTCCATGACCGACGGCACATCGGTCCGCCCGCGGTAGATCCGGTAGCCCTCGACGTCGAACTGCCGGAAGTTCGGATCGTAGAGCACGTTCGGCACGGGAGCACCGTTTCTGATCACCTGCGGCTGGGCCGCCAGCGCGGCGTAGGGATCGCCGGTCTGTTCGGTGGTGCTGGGGCGCCAGACGACCGTGACCTGCCGGTTCCCTGGTATGAGAAAGAACTCAGGCGGCTCGGGCGCGGACGGCGTCAGGAAGCCGTTCTCGAACACCGCCTGCGCGATCTGCGCCTTGGCAAGCAGCGACCGCGGCACCGCGGTGAATTCTTCCAGCTCGAGCCGGCCGTCGCCGTTGAGGTCGCTCGCTCCGGTGAAGCCGGCGATGCTGTCGATCGGGTTCACCCCACCGGCCACGATGGCCGGGTCCGCCAGGCCGGCGATGATCGTGGGCGACCCGGGATCGATGCTGCAACCGGGACAGGCAGCCATGGCACCGGTCGCGACCGGCGCGGCGAAGACGTAGGCCCAGGCGGTGGTCACCGACTGGCCCGGGGCCAGGGTAAAGGGCCCGGTCGAGAGGTGGTAGCGGATGTCGAAGGGGCCGCTTTCCCGGATAAAGCAGATCCCGGAGCCGGTCGGGAAGGTGCAGGGGTCGGGATTCCCGAGGGGCCGGACCCCCGCGAACCGCCGGTAGAGTTCGGTCGTCGTCTGGGGATCGGTGAAGACGCCGCCGTTGGTAGTCGTACTGAAAGAAACGATCGAGTCGGAGCCAGTGGGTTCCCGCAGGAGCATCGCCCCGGGAATTCCGGCACCGAGGGCAAACGGCGACGAGTTCAGCTCGGGCGGATACGAGAATCCCTGGTAGACACCGAAGTGGCCGTCCCACGCAAAGGCCATTCGAAATGGAAGGTTCACCGAGGCAAAGTTCTGGCCCGCGTCTCCTACATCCGGATCGCTGAACAGTCCGGGATGGAACTGCTCGATGGTGTATCCACCGGAGGGCAGGACGATCCCGAACTTCTGGTCGTTGAGGGCGTGGAATTGACGCGCCTGATCCAGCAGGAAACTCCCAAGGCCCGCCGGAACGCCCGCGTAGTCGGCCGGGTCCAGGGAGGTGGCGTTATACCAGGTGAAGACGAAATAGACGATGTCTTCGTTGCCACCTGGGGAATTGAACTCCAGGGCTCTACCCGTCACGACCACACCCAGGGGGTGCGGCCGGCCCGCCAGCAAGCCTGGGTTCATCTCGCTGCTGGCCCACCACAGATCCTGCTCGGCGATGGCCTTGCGACCGCCCGCCTCAGGGCGATACGGAGGGCCGAAGATGAGGCCGGCCGCGGGCCAGTTCGCGAGGTCGGCCGAATCCAGGCTGGAGTACACCGAGGTGGCGCCGAGGCCGTGTTGCGTCGTGCCCTTCGGATCGAAGAAGAACGCCCCGGTAGTATCCCCGGCCCAGGGACCGCCGTCCGGCCCCACCACACCCGCCACTGCAGGGCCGGAGCTGAAGATATGGTGGTTGGCGGATCCCCTGGGCCAGAACCCACCGCCGATGCCGTCGTAGAAGGGTGGCTCGCCGCAGAGCTCGCTCGTGGCGTACGCGGTGCAGTCGACCCGGTTGACATCGATGATCGCGCCGTAGGCGGCGAACAGCGCGAATCCGGGGCTCTTTCCCGGTCTTCCCGGCTGTTGCGCCGCAAGACCGGTTACGAGGAGCAACCCGGCGGCCACGGACAGAGCCCCAAGGGAATGAACACGCATGCGAAGGCCTCGAAAGCGAGGACGCGCGGCCCGGCGGCCGCGGCTTCAAGGGCCGCGCGCGGTGGGGGACACCACAACACGGCCTCACGTCAGAGCATGCCTGGAATCGACCCGGAGCGGGAGACGCGGCCACGCCCGATTGGCTCCGGTACCTGAATGGACGTTGGTACCGTTTCCGCCTGCACACCGTACCCTCTCCCACCTGTCCCGACCTCTCCCCACCTCTCCCACCTCTCCCCACCTCTCCCACCTCTCCCCACCTCTCCCCAACTCTCCCCACCTTCCCACCTCTCCCCAACTCTCCCCACCTTCCCACCTCTACTCCGCCAGCCTCACCGGCTCGGGCTGCTCGACCTGTAACCGTGCAATTCCCCGCAGGAGCCGCTGCCGGATCCGCAGCATCAGGAACATCGCCACCGTACCCAGGCCCGCGACGAACCCCCACCACAGCCCTCGCGGCCCCAGGCCGGCCTCGAAGCCCAGATAGACGCTCACCGGCATCCCCACCATCCAGAAGCCCAGGACGTTGATGACCATGGGAGCCCGGGTATCGCCCAGGCCACGGAGGACCCCACCACCGACCGCCTGCAGCCCATCGAACACCTGGAAGACGCCGGCAATCGGGATGAGGCCGATGGCAATGGACAGTACCCGCGCATCCGGCGTGTACAGGCCGGCCAGGAACGAGGGGAACCCGAGGAACAGCGCCGCGGTGGTGACCATGAACCCCCCACCGGAGAGAATCGCCGCCCAGGTAGCGCGCCGGGCCCCGGGGCCATCCCCCCGCCCCACGGCATTCCCCACCAGCACGGCTGCCGCGGCGGAGATGCCGACCGGGACCATGAACGTGAGCGACGCCAGGTTGATCGCGATCTGATGCCCGGCCACCTGGACCGTGCCGAGCAGTCCCATGAGCAGCGCAATCATGCCGAACGCACCGAACTCCAGAAAGAACTGGCCCCCGATCGGGGCACCGACGGCGACCATCCGCCAGAGCGGCCCCGGCGCCAGGCTCCGCGGGTGCATCGGCCGGAGATAGCGCCGCAGATAGGGCCAGCCCAGCCACAACAGCAACCCCGCCATGAGCAGCCGGCTTGCGGTCGTGGCCCAGGCGGACCCGTTCACCCCCATGGCCGGGAAGCCCAGGTGCCCGAAGATGAGCACCCAGTTGAGCGCCGCGTTGGCCAGATTGGACAGCACGATGCTCCAGACGATGGTCTCGGTATGGTGCATCGCCTGCAGGCTCTGCCGCAGCACCACGAAGACCAGGAACGGCAGGGCCCCGGGGATCATCCGCACGATATAGCCGGCGGCAAGCGGAATGACATCGGGCGGCTGCCTGAGCAGCGTGAGCAGCGGGCCGGCCGGCAGCATGGCCGCCATGAGCGGGATGGAGAGTATCACCGACAGCAGCAGCCCGCGCTGGACGCCGAGCGTGATGCCTTCCACGTCCGCCGCGCCGACCGCCTGGGCCACCAGCGGGTCCAGGACCATGAGGATGCCCTGGGCCGCGATGGCGACGATGAAAAACACCAGGTTCCCGATGGCCACCGCGGCCAGCGCCTCGGCCGACACGCGGCCTACCATCAGCGTGTCGATGACGCCCATGAGCATCATCCCGACCTGGATGACGATGATCGGGGCGGCCAGCCGCCACAGGGCAGCGAGGTCGCGGCGGGCGGGCCAGGCGAGGCTCATCGGGCGATCAGACGGGAATGGTGGGTTTCAGTGTGGGGGGAATACTAATGCCCCCGCCAAGGGCCACTGGCGGGGGCAACCGCTCCTGCAGAGAACGGGCTTGTCTTCAGTAGGGTTCCCGGCGCTCGGGGGCCGGCTCTCCGGTGCGGGAGGTCAGCAGCCGCTCGGTGAAGTCCATCCGCTCGGTGAGCTCCGCTACCTCATGGCGCAGCGCCTCCAGCTCGTCGAGCACTTCGTCTCCCAATTCCCGCTCCTCGCGCTCCTCCGGATCCCAGCGCACCACCCGGTGGCCGTCGGCGTCCCGGAACGCGCCGGAGGCGATCATGACGACGTCATAGAGATACCAGATCCCCAGCCCGCCCAAGGTCATCAGCATCAGAATGCCGGTGCCGACTTTCCCCACATAGAACCGGTGCACCCCGAACGGGCCGAGCAGAATGCCCAGCACCAGCGCGATGGAGCGGGACTTGTCGGAGGGGGGGTTGGCCATGGGGGGAATCCAGTTCAGAGTGCCGGGTGCCGGGTGCCGGGTGCCGGGTGCAGGGTGCAGAGTGCAGAGTGCAGGGTGCCGGGTGCCGGGTGCCGGGTGCCGGGCGACGGTTGGCAATTTAGGCCGGGAGACGGCGGGAACCAAGAGTGACGCACGTGCGCTGCCACCGCTCGCAGAACCCGGCACCCGGCACTCGGCACTGGTATCTCTCCTGGACCACACTTTCGTTTCCTCCGTCCACCGGCACCCGGCACCGGTATCTCTGTCTAGACCACCCTTTCGTTTCCTCCGTCCACCGGCACCTGGGCCCCGGTGGTCCTGGCAAAGGCCGGGCCGAGCAGGGCCAGGATCGTCCGGGCGACATCGTCCGAGGTGATCGTGGTCCGGAGCAGGTTGTTGTTACGGTACTCCTCGACCGTCATGCCGTACTGCCCCGCCCGATCGGCGATCTTCTCGTCGGTCCAGGCGCCGGTATCGAATACCTGGTGCGGGTGGACCAGGTTCACCCGGATCCCGTGGCCGGAGCATTCCAGCACCGCCACCCGTGCCAGCTGGGTGAGACCGGCCTTGGCCACCGAATAGGCGCCGGCGCCCGGGCCGGGTGCGGGCACGTTCCGGCTGCCCACGAACACTACGGCGGGCTCCCGGCCCAGTTGCAGGTACGGGAGCGCCGCCTGCAGTACGTACTGGTGGCTCGAGAGGTTTACGGCGAGGCTCCGGTCCCAGGTCTCCCGGTCCATCGCCTCGAGCCGCCGGCTTGGCGGGAACACGCCGGCGTTGCTCACCAGCAGGTCCAGCCCGCCGAATCGTTCGACCGCCTGACCGATGGCCCGCCGTACCGCGGCGGGGTCGGTGAGATCGCAGATGATGCCCAGCCGGCCCCGGCCCACGCCGTCTTTCACCTCAGGGCTCACATCGAGCCCGACCACGGCGGCGCCCGCCTCGGCCAGCGCATCGGCAGTCGCCCGGCCGATCCCGCTCGCGGCTCCGGTCACCAGCGCGATCCGTCCCTGGAACAGCGGCCGGCCGCCTGCCTTGCGGAGCTTGGCCTGCTCCAGCTCCCAGTATTCGATGGCGAAGAGGTCCGGCTCCGCCAGTGGGCGCCAGCCGCCCAGGGCCCGCGCCTGGAGGATCGCGCGCGCGGTGTGGCGGGCAATGTCCCCGACGATCCCGGCCTCGATCACGGAACGGCCCAGACTGACGATGCCGACCCCGGGCCAGACGACCCAGCGGGGTGCGGGGTCGAGCATCCGCTCGCCTTCATGGTGGTGTTTCTCGAAATACGCCCGGTAGCGCTCGGCCCAGGCTTCCACGGCCGGGTCGAGGTCATCCGCCGCCACCAGGGGCCAGGGCCGGGTCCGGATCACGTGGTCCGGGGTGAGCGGGCCGGTGGCGAGGGCGGCGGCATCCGGCCGGGCCGCGAGTGCCGTGGCCTCGGGCGAGCGGTCGATCGTGGCCACCAGCGCCTGCCCGGCGCGCTCGCTCACCGCCCGGCGCAGCCGGGCCAGCGCCAGGGTGATATCGGACGAGGCCGGCGTCTGCTTCTCCGCCGGCGGCTTCCCCGCCCCGGCGGCGTCCAGGTATTCCTCCGCCCGGCTCACCAGCCGGATCATGCGCTCGTAGCTCTCCCGGGCGTCGTCGGCGAAGGTGAACACCCCGTGGTTCAGGAGAATGATCCCGTCCAGGGTCTTCCAGTCGATGCCGCGGGTCAGCTCTCCCACCGCCCGGGCCAGCACGAAGCCCGGCATGACGTAGGGCACGACAAGGACCCGGTCGCCGTAGATCTCCCGGATGCGGCGGGCGCCGTCCGGGGTGTTGGAGATGGTGACCACCGCGTCCGCGTGGGTGTGGTCCACGTACTCGAACGGGATGATGGCGTGGAGAATCGCTTCAATGGAAGGCGCCGGGGCTGCCGGATCCAGCATGGCGATCCGCTGTTCCCGGACCATGTCGGTGTCGCTCAGGTGCTCCAGGGTGGACAGCCGTTCCAGCGCGGCGAGCCGTACCGGCGCGAAGCCCGCCGGCTCGATCGTGGCGAGGTCCCAGCCGGAGCCCTTGACCCAGATGACCCGTTCCTCTTCTCCGTAGAGGTTCCTGCCGGTGGTCTTGACCGAGGTATTCCCGCCGCCGTGGAGGACGAGATCCGGCTCCCGGCCGAGGAGGCGGGAGGTGTAGACGCGGAGCGCGAGGGGGTCGGCGGGAGCCGGGGCGTCGGCGTCGGACCAGAGGGATTTCACTGCGGCCGGGGAAAGGGGGATTGAGGGATTGGCTGCAAGCGCGCCCGGCAGGATTCGAACCTGCGACCCTCGGCTTAGAAGGCCGATGCTCTATCCAACTGAGCTACGGGCGCGGGATGCGAAAATATAGCGCCGGAGCGAGGTTACGCGCACCTCTCACCCCGCGAGCCGGAAACCTCCCGCGCGCCTCCCCCGTAGGTCGCCAAGGCAGCCGATTTGTGGAGCCCGACCCAACCCCACGACCCCGAATGGAGGCCCCGTGCGCGTATTTGCCCTGCTTGGCGCCCTGATGCTGCTGGTCCCGGCCGGCGCCCCGAAGAACGGCGAGGAGCTGATCCAGGCGATGCATCAGCGATATGCCGGCAAGTGGTACCGGACCCTGACGTTCGAACAGAAGACCACCCATGCCGACGGCCGGGTCGAGACCTGGCATGAGGCCGCCGTGGTTCCGGGCAAGCTCCGGATCGACATCGCCCCGATCGACAGCGGCAACGCGATCATCTTCCGGAACGACTCGGTCTACGCCTTCCGCGGCGCGAAGCAGGTGGCCGCCCGGCCGCTGGTCCACGCACTCATGGTGCTGGGCTTCGACGTGTGCGGCGATCCGCCCGCCACTACCATCGCCAAGCTCAAGGGGCTCAACATCGACCTCGGCAAGCTGCGGGAGGATACCTGGCAGGGCCGGTCGGTCTACGTGGTGGGCGCCGATGCCGGCGACACGACGACCAACCAGTTCTGGGTGGACCAGGAGCGGCTGCTGTTCGTCCGCCTGTTCCAGACCGCCCCCAACGGAACGGTGGTGGAGTACCAGTTCAACAAGTATGTGCCGCTGGGCGGCGGGTGGATCGCCCCGGAGGTGATATTCTACGCCAACGGCCAGATGGCGCAGAAAGAGGAGTACAGCGACATGAAGGCCAACCCGGCCCTGCCGGACGGACTGTTCGATCCGACGGAGTACCGCAAGCCGGGATGGGTAGACTAAGTGAGAAGTGAGAAGTGAGAAGTGAGAGGTGAGAAGGGCTGAGATGTCCGGTTCCGATCCGGAGGTCTCCGCCCCTCTCACGTCTCACCTCTTACCTCTTACCTCTCAGGTCCTCACATCTCCCCGCTCTTGTCCCCGTTCCAGATGTCCTCGGCCAGGTACCACTTCCCATCCACCTTCTGCCAGTGGACCAGGTACTTCCCGGTGTCGGCCACCGCCGTGGTTCCCTTGGGAGCATCGGCCGTGGGCGTGAGGGTGAAGACGTAGACTCCCCGCTCGACCGCCATCGGGCCGTTGGCCACCACGTTCTGGGCGGAGAGCGACAGCCGCGCCGTCATGTTGGTCGGGGTAGCGGCCATCATGCTGGCGATCGCCTCACGCCCGACGGCCATTTTCATTCCGGGTGCCATGACGACGCCGTCCTGGGTATACATCATGGACACCGAGTCCATGTGACCGGCGTTGAAGTGGCTGGTGAAATCGGCGTTCCGGGCCTCGATGGCCTGCCGTGCCGCGCTCGACTCCGTTGCCATCCGTGCCGCCGTCTGCTCCGGTGTCTCCGCGCGCGGGGCACAGGCCACGAGCGCGAGTCCGGCCACTACCAGGGCCGTGCGCATGGGAAACCTCCTGGGCTCAGGGTTGGAGGGAGAAGATACGGCCCGGGGAGGTGAGAGGTAAGAGGTGAGAGGGGCTGAGCGTACCGCACCGATGCGGACACCCGGCCCCTCTCACCTCTCACCTCTCACCTTCCAATCGGGGCGCCCGGATTTGAACCGGGGACCTCCTGCTCCCAAAGCAGGCGCTCTACCGGACTAAGCTACGCCCCGAACGACCTGCAAGATAACGAGTTGGCGGGTGGGGCCAAGCGGCCGGCAGGAACGGACTATTCCCGGGCGGCCCGCAGCAGTTCGCGGTACTTCCCCGCCAGCCGCCGCGCGGTGGCCACCGCGTCCCCGCTCGGTTCCGCAGGGAACTCGCCGGTCTCGCTGGACCACTCCTGTTCCCAGGTGCACATCGCCGCCGCAAAGGGCGCCCGGTCGAACGGCACCCCCGTGGCGACGGATTCATTGAGCAGGTCGAAGAAGGCGCGCCACCGGGGCAGGTAGTAGGATGTGAACATCCCCGCCCATTCCTTGAATGCATACAGGTTCAGGTCGTCGTTCTGACCCTCGGTGCACCTGGTGCCCCAGAGGGTGATGATGTTCCGCGCATTCCACTCGTATAACCGGCGCTCCGCGGGCGTCGCCCCCCAGCGTCAACCGGCTCACCGCCGCCGTGGCCGAGCGTCTGGGTAAAGAAGCGGCACTCTTTCTGCCCAGCGGCACCATGTGCAACGCGGTGGCCATCAAGACCCACACCCGCCCGGGCGAGGCC
>JBFXBG010000043.1:0-24123 GCA_050183505.1 Gemmatimonadales bacterium
CTGCTGGCCCCCGCATGTCACATCGAAGACCACACGCCCTCCGGCAGCCGGCGGGACGAGTCGTAAATCCGGGCGGTCCTGGCCGTGTACATCCGGGAATTCAACGCCCGCGACTGGGCCGCCTGCCGATCCTATTTCACCGCCGCCGGCGGCGGGATTCAATCGACGGCCGGTGCCGACGTCCGGCTGATTCCGGTGGATTCCCTGTTTGCCCGGCTGGCGGCCGCCCCCGGCGAGCCGGGACAATACCGGATCCTCCGGACCGACCTGCGCCAGGTGGGCGGGTACGCGGCCGCGTGGGTCAATCTGCATCGCTCGGCCGCCGGGAGGGCGGAGGAGCAGGACGACGTCGAGCACTTCACGCTGGTGCGTACCGATCGCGGCTGGCGCATTCAGTTCCTGGCCGCGCCCTGGATTTCCCGGCTTCCCTGAATCGATGGCTTCCGTCACGCTTCGCAGGCTTACCAAGATCTTCAGCCCGCCGGTCGCGGTGCTCGACGCGGTGGATCTCCACGTCGATGACGGCGAGTTCCTGGCCATCCTGGGTCCCTCGGGGTGCGGCAAGAGCACCATTCTCCGCTGTCTGGCCGGACTCGAGCCGCCCACCTCGGGCGACATCCTGATCGGGGACCGCCGGGTCAACGACCTGGCCCCGGCCGACCGGGACGTGGCCATGGTCTTCCAGAACTACGCCCTCTATCCGCACCTCACGGTCCGGCAGAACCTCGAGTTCCCCCTGCGGATGCGGCGGGTGCCGCGTCCCCGGCGTCTGGAACAGGTGCAGAACGCGGCCCGGCGGCTGGAACTCGACGAGCTGCTCGACCGGATGCCGGCCCAGCTTTCCGGCGGACAGCGGCAGCGGGTCGCGCTGGGCCGGGCCCTGGTGCGGGATCCCCAGGTGTTCCTGTTCGATGAGCCACTTTCCAACCTCGATGCCGCACTCCGGGTTCAGTTGCGGACCGAACTCATCGGCCTGCACCAGTCCCTGCAGGCCACCATGCTCTATGTGACCCACGACCAGGTCGAAGCCCTGACCATGGGGCGGCGCATCGTCGTCATGCACGGCGGCAAGGTTCAGCAGATCGGGACGCCGGCCGAGATCTACGGCGCCCCGGTGAACACCTTCGTGGCGCGGTTCGTCGGCGCGCCGGGGATGAACCTGCTGGCCGGTGGACGGGCCGAGCGGGACGGGCGGGTCGCGTTCATGGCGGCCGAGCTGGCGTTCGAGATCCCGGAAGGGCTGCCCGACCGGATTACCCAGGTGGGCATCCGACCGGAGAACGTGCGGCTGGTACCGCCCGGCACCGGGATCGGCGACGGCGTCGTCGAGACGGTCGAGCGGCTGGGCAGCGAAACCCTGGTGCATGTGCGGCTGCCGGATGGAAAAGTGATTGCCCGGCTCCCCGGTCTGGTCGGCAGCCAGCGGGGAGACCGGGCCGGCATCGCCGTGGACGCAGACCGGCTGCACTGGTTCGACGGAGAGGGACGGAGAGTGTGAGGCGGGGCGACGGTCAGGCGGCCAAACGGTCGGACGGCCGGACGGTCCGACGGTCCGTCGGCCCGTGGATTCTTCTCGTCGGCGCGCTTGTCGCCTGCCGGACCTCCGATTCCCCGGGCACCCTCCGGGTGGCGTCCTGGGCCGACCCGGTGGAGCAGGGCATCGAGCGAAAGTACGTGCGGCATTTTCCGGAGGCGCACTCCGGGATCGACGTCTCGCTCGAATCGGTGACCAACCAGGCGGAGTACCGCGATCGCATCCTCACGTCGATCGCGGCGGGGACCCCGCCGGACGTGTTTCTCCTCGACAATATCGACATTCCTGCCTTCGCCAGCCGGGATGTGCTCCTGAACCTCGCTCCCTACGCCGCGCGGGTGGGCCTGGACACCGCGGCATTCGACCGTCGGGTCCGCGAGATCTTCACCGTCGACGGCCAGCTGCTGGCGTTTCCCAAGGGGTACTCGCCGATGGTGGTGGTCTACAACCGGCGGCTTTTCCGGGAAGCCGGAATACCGGAACCGACGGCGGACTGGACCTGGGACGATTTCACCGCCGCGGCGAAGGCCCTCACCCGCGACACCGACGGCGACGGCGTCGTCGATCAGTACGGTACCTTCTTCGACCGTCGGGCCTTCCTGTGGATCTCCTGGATCTGGTCGGGCGGGGGCGACGTGCTCTGTGCCGACGGGAAACACGCCAGCGGGTGTCTCGACAGCCCGGCGACCCGGCGCGCGTTCCGCTGGTACCTCGACTGGGTCCAGAAGGACAGCATCGTGCCCCGGGTGATCACCCTGCGCCAGTCGATGGGTGACCAGTTCCGGCTGTTCAACAGCGGCCGCATCGCCATGCTCACGACCGGGCACTTCTGGATTCCGAATTTCCGGCCCTACGTCGAAGAGGGGCGGCTGGACATCGGCTTCGCCCCGATCCCGCACCGCCCGGGCAGCCCGCCGCAAACGGTGATCTACGCCTCGGGCTGGGCCGTGCCCCGGAACGTCCCCCGCCGGCGCCTGGCCGTCGAACTGGCCGGGTACATGGCGGACACGCTGGCCCAGCGTACCCGGGCGGCCCTGGGGCTGGAGATCGCCGGCCTCACGCCGGTCGCGCAGGAAATCGCCGAGCGGGACACCACCGGCTGGGAAGCGGTGTTCCGGTACGCGCTCCGGTCGGGGCGGGTCCCCTGGGGTGCCCGGGTGCGGGGGTGGCGGGAGATCGAGAAACGCCTGCCCGACATCCTCGACCAGGTGCTGCTCGCCGGCCGGGATCTCGACTCCGCCCTGGCCGACGGGGCCCGGGATATCGACGCCATTCTCCAGCGCACTGATCCATGAGGCCCCACCAGCGCTGGAACCGGTGGACCGCCGCGCTGGGCGCCGGGGTGGCGCTTGTCGCCCTGACCGGGATCGTTCTCACGGCCCGCCGGGCCCGCACCGCGGAAGTCCGCGCGGCCAACACCGCCAGTGCGATGGCCGCGGCCAACTACCTCTCGCTTATCGTCCCGGCCGGCCCGGGCGGGGATTACCGGCTCGATTTTCTTCTCTCCGCGGTCAACACCCTGGCCAGCTCGCGTCTGAAGGGCACCGGCCTGCAGGTCGCGTGGCGGAATACCGCCCTCCTGCCCGATACCATCGGCCTGGTGCCGCTCGAATCCGGCCTGGTGCGGCGGCTGGAGAGCGGGTATGGCGCCGTCTATCTCTCCCGTCCGGCCGGGCGGGTGTCGGTGGTGCCCCTGCTGGACCGGGATCTCTGGAACGCCCTGGGGTGGGTGGCGGTCTGGGGCACCGTGTCGCCGCCTCCGGTGGCGGACACCACCATGGCGCTGGGCCTGGTGGCCCTGGTGGCGACCATTCTCGCGGTGCACTTCGCCCGGCCGGTCGAGCCCGGGTGGCACCGCTGGGGCGCGTGGGGGCTGGCCCTGGTGGCCACGGTCCTGTTCGCGGCCGGCCTCGAACGAGAAGTGGTCTCGCTGGCCCGCGCGTCGACCGATGCCGTACTCACCCGGGTCGAGCGGCTGGCCGAGGGCGCCTCCACCCGGCCCCGGATCCCCTCGAGTCAACTGACCCGGCTCGCGCCCGGCGCGCGCGCGCGGTTTCTCCCCGGCACCGACGGGACCCGGCGGATCCGCCGGATCGAGATCGATGGAGAACCCCGGGCGGTTGTGTCGGTGCCGCTGCGCAACGGAGAGCAACTGGAGTTCGCCGTCATCCCGCGGGAGGACCGGCTGGAAGGTCTGCGGGCGGCGTTCCTGGGCTGGTGCCTGCTGCTGGCCCTGGGGCTGGCCTTTTCCGCCTGGGCGGGTGGGGCCCAGGCCGACGCGCGCGGGTTCCGGGGCACGCTCACCGCCTGGGGGTTCGTCGGCCCGGCGGTGGCGCACCTGGCCGTCTTTTCGTTCGGGCCGATCCTGTTCGCCGGGTATCTGGCCCTGCATCGCTGGGGACTGGTCGAGCCGGTCAAGCCGTTCGTCGGACTGGACAATTTCCGCACCGTGCTGGGGGACGGGCAGTTCTGGCATTCGATCAAGGTGACGGTGCTCTACGCCCTCTACGTTCCCGCGACCATGGTCATTTCGCTGGCCGCGGCGCTCGCGCTCGACCGGAGCGGGGTCCGGGTGCGCCTCATCCGGACGGTCCTGTTCCTGCCGTTCATCTCTTCGGTGGTGGCGGTGGCACTGGTGTGGCAGTGGATATATCAGGCGGACTTCGGACTGCTGAACGCCGGGCTCGCGCGGCTCGGTCTGCGCGGGCCCGACTGGCTGGGTGACCCGCGCTGGGCCCTGGCGGCCGTCATGATCCTGTCGCTCTGGGCCCAGCTCGGGTACCAGATGATGATCTTCCTGGCCGGGCTGCAGACCATCCCCGGCGTCTACCACGACGCCGCCCGGGTCGACGGGGCCGGCGCCTGGCGCCGGTTCAGGCACATTACGCTGCCCCTGCTCCGGCCGACATTGCTCTTCGTGCTGGTGACCGGTACCATCGCCTCGTTCCAGGTCTTCGCCTACATCTCGGTCATGACCGAAGGCGGCCCGCTCTACGCCACCGATGTGGTGGTCTACCGGATCTACCAGGAGGCCTGGGAGTTCCTCCGCTTCGGCACCGCCAGCGCAATGAGCCTGGTCCTCCTCGGCTTCCTGCTGCTCATCACCTGGGCCCAGTTCCGCTGGCTGGGGAAGAAAGTGGAGCTGGTTTGACGGCGGGCCGGCGGGCCGGCTGGCCGGCGGACGGTGGCGCCGTGGACCGCCTGGTTCCGGCACGGTGGGGCGGGAGGCTGACCTCCCGACCGCCCGTCCGTCTCTTCGGCCGGGCACTCGGCGGCCTGCTCATTCTGCTCCTCGCGTTCGTCTCCCTGGCGCCGTTTCTGGTCATGGTCTCGACGTCATTGATGGACGAGTTCGAGGTCTACCAGCAGCCCATCCGGCTGCTGCCGGCCGTGCCGAGGTGGAGCAACTATCCCAATGCCCTGACGGCGTTCCCGTTCGGCCGGTTCTTTCTCAACACGTTCGTTTTCGCCGTGGCGGTGGTGGCCGGCCAGGTGGTGACCTCGGCCCTGGCCGGATTTGCCTTTGCCCGGCTCCGCTTTCCCGGCCGGGACCGGATCTTCGGGGTGATTCTGGCGGTGCTCATGGTTCCGGTAGTGGTGATTCTGATTCCCCGGTTCCTGCTGATCAACGCCCTGGGCTGGGTCGACACGCTGCACGGCATCGTGGTGACCGAGCTGGTGTCGGTGTGGGGGATCTTTCTGTTGCGGCAGTCCTTCCAGGCGCTTCCCCGGGAGCTGGAGGACGCCGCCCGGCTGGACGGCGCGGGTGAATGGGCCATCTTCTGGCATGTGGGGCTGCCGGCGGTCCGGCCCGCCCTGGCGACCCTGGGGCTGTTCGCGTTCATCGAGGCCTGGAAGGCCTATCTCTGGCCCCTCATCGCCACCCGCTCGCTGGACCAGCGGCTGGTCGAGGTGGGGGTGGCCTCGTTCCACGGGTTCTACTATTCCAACTGGCCCTATCAGATGGCCGCCGCCGTGACGGCGGTCATCCCGCTGCTGCTGGTGTTTCTGCTGGCCCAGCGGTATTTCATCAAGGGGATTCAACTGACCGGATTCAAGTGAACCCGGACCCGGCGGTGCCGGGACTGGCGGCGGGTTCCGGTCTTCAGGCACCTTACGACAACCCCTGCGACCATCCATGACCGAACCCAGTCCTTCCGCCAATCCCGATCTCGCGACGATTACCGACGTCGCCCGGATCCTGAATGTCGGTTCCGCTCCGGAGGAAGCGCTGGCGGCCGCGGCGGACCGGCTGCGGGAGGGGCTGGGTATCGAGCGGGCGACGATCTGGCTGCACGAGGCGCATGCTTCGACCTTCCGCGCCATCACCTCCCCCAGGAACGATACCGACCTGGCGCTCCGGCGGGGGCAGACGGCCGTCCCTCCCCGGGACCCGCTGGTCCACCGGGTGCACGTGGTGCACGAGGGCCAGTGGCTCGGCGTGCTCGATGCGAGCGGCGCCCCCCTCAGCGACGCGGCCCGCGAAGTACTGGATACGGCGGCCGAGATCCTGGCCCCGTTCCTCGGCTCGATCGAACTGTCGGAGGACCTGGCCTATGAAGTGGAGCTCCGCGCCCGCCAGGTCGAGCAGCAGCGGCGCTTCATCTCGATGATTATCGACTGCCTGCCGGTCGGACTGTACGTGGTTGACCGGGAATACCGGATCCAGATCTGGAACCGGCGGCGGGAGATGGGCACCCAGGGCCTGCGGCGTGACGAGGTCGTGGGCCGGCCGGTGTTCGACGTGCTCACCCGCCAGCCCGCGGGGGAAATGAAGGAGGAGTTCGATTCCATCTTCGCCACCGGCGAAGTGCGCCAGATGGAACTCGAGGTGCCGTACGGACCGGAGCGACGGGTCTACCGGATCAGCAAGATCCCCATGCGGCTGGAGGGCGACGAAATCACCCACGTCATTACCATCGGGGAAGACGTGACCCTGTGGCACACCGTGCAGCAGCAGATCCTGCAGAGCGAGAAACTCTCCGCCATGGGACAGCTGGCGGCCGGGGTCATGCACGAGATCAACAACCCGCTGGCGACCATCTCCGCCTGCATCGCGGCCCTGGAGTCCCGGCTGGAGGACTTCCCCGAGCCCGGCCGGACCGCGCTCGAGGAGTATCTCGAGATCATCGACAAGGAAGTCCTCCGCTGCACCAGCATCGTGGATGGGCTGCTCGACTTTGCCCGCCCCAAGGGAAAGACCAAGGCGCTGATCGCCATCAATCCCCTGGTGGAGGACGCGCTGTTCCTGCTCAAGCACCACAAGGGCTACAAACGCCTGCAGCTGCAACGGGAACTGGCCGGCGACCTCCCGGACGTGTTCGGCAACAACGAACAGCTGATCCAGGTGTTCATGGCCATGATGCTCAACGCGGTCGACGCCATGGAAGGCGGCGGCCGGCTCACCGTCCGGACCTCGTTCGACCCTGCCATGAGCGACGAGCTCTGCATCGAGATCTCCGATACCGGCATCGGAATTCCCCACGCGGATCTGTCGCGGATTTTCGAACCGTTCTACACCACCAAGCCCCCGGGCCGGGGGACCGGCCTCGGGCTCTCGATCTGCTACGGCATCATCGCCGAGCACGGTGGGCACATCGACGTCGAAAGCGAACCCGGCCGCGGCTCCACCTTCCGGATCTGCCTCCCCGTGGTGGATCCCGGCCGGCCGACCCGGACGAGCCGATAGGGCAGAGCCTGCCGTTCACCGCTCACCGTTCACCGCGCACTGATTTGTGAAGATTCTGGTCATCGAGGACGACCGTACGGTCGGGGAATACGTCAAACGCGGCCTGGAGGAGCAACGGTACCACACCGACCTCGTCGCCGACGGACTGGAAGGCCTGCGGCTTGCCTCCGGGGGGATGTACGACCTGATGGTGCTGGATCTCCGCCTGCCGGGCATGTCGGGGATCGAGCTGGTGCGTACCCTGCGGGACCGGGGCAACACCACGCCGATCCTGGTGCTGACCGCGCAGGACTCGGTCGACTGGAAGGTGCAGGCCCTGCGCGCCGGGGCCGACGATTACGTCACCAAGCCCTTCTCCTTCGAGGAGCTCCTGGCCCGGGTGGAAGCGCTGGGCCGGCGTCCCAAGCAGCTTGCCCCGCCGGTGCTGAAGGTGGCGGACATGGAACTCGACACCGGCTCCCGGGAAGTCCGCCGGAACGGCCAGCCGCTCGACCTCACGCCGAAGGAATACTCGGTCCTGGAGTATCTCATGCGCCATCCGGGGCGGGTCATGTCCCGGACGCTCATCACCGAGTATGCCTGGGACTATCACTTCGATCCCGGGACCAACATCGTGGATGTGGTGATCAACCGGTTGCGGAAGAAGGTGGACACCGGGTTCCCGGTGAAGCTGATCCACACGGTGCGGGGTGTGGGATACGTCGTCAAACCCGGTGAACGGTGATGACGGGCGGGCAGGCGGGCAGGCGGACTGCCGGGCAGCATCCCCGCCCTCCAGGGTCGGGCAGCGTGGGTCGGCCAGGGCGCCGGCCCGCCTGTGATTCCGCTGGCCCGCCGGTCCGCCGGTCGGTCCAGTCATGACCACCATCCGCGGGCGCCTCACGCTGTGGTATACCGTCGCGATGATCGCGGTCATGGTGGTCTTCGGGGCGGCCCTGGTCATTGAACGGCGCCATCCCAGCCTGGACGAGCTGGACCAGCGGCTGGCCTTCGAAGCCGATTTCGCCACCGGCTGGCTCAAGGAATCGTTCCGGGTGGCCGGCATCCTCACGACCGTCGATTCCACTCCGCTGGGGCTCATCGGCTCGGCGCCCCGCCGGGTGCTGGCCCCCAACATCTCGAGTTATCTCGAAGGCGCCCGCGACCCGCTGATCGTGGCCGACTCCGGCGGCGGGATTCTCTACTCCACCGATGAAGCACGCCAGCTCGGCTATGCCGCGCTGGAGCAGCTGCTCGGCCTCCTCGCGGTACAGCCGACCGCCCGGACCACCGGGGCGGTGCAACTCCGTCCCGGACTCGGCCCCTACCGCTACATGCTGGAACCGGTGACCGGTGCGGGGCCGGATATCGCCGCGCTGGTCGTCGCCACGCCGACCCAGGTGAGCACGGTCGAACCCCGGTCGCTGATCCGCTCGATGCTGGTGGTGGCGCCGTTCATTCTCGTGGCGTCGGTCGGGCTGGGGTACTTTCTGGCCGGCCGGTCGCTCCGGCCGATCGACGCCATGATGGACGAACTGGAGGCGATCACCGACGGACGCTCGCTGCACCGGCGGCTCATGGTCCCGCGGTCGGCCGACGAGATGGCCCGACTGGCGATGACCGCCAACGGCATGATCGCGCGGCTGGAACAGAGCTTCAGCAGCCTCCGCCGCTTCACCGCCGACGCCAGCCACGAGCTCAAGACCCCGCTCATGGTCGTCCGGGCCGGGGTGGAACGCGCGTTGACCAACCCCGGGACACCGGCCGAGGCCATCGAGCTGCTGGACGAGACGCTGAATCAGATCAACCGGATGAGCGAGCTGGTGGAGACCCTGCTCACCCTGGCCCGGGCCGACGAAGGCCGGCCCCAGCTGGCGGTGACGGACACCGACCTGCGCGCCCTGGTCGCGGAAGCGGTCGAGACGGCAGGCATGCTGGCGGAACAGGCCAATCTCACCGTGGTCGCCAACCTGCCGGACCAGCCGGTCCTGCTGGCGGTCGACGCCGGCCGGATCCGCCAGCTGCTGCTCAACCTGGTGACCAATGCGGTGAAGTACACGCCGCCCGGCGGGACCGTTTCGGTGGCCCTGGTGGAACGGGAGTCCGAAATCCAGTTCGCCGTGAAGGACACCGGGGTCGGGATCGCGGCCGGCGACCTGCCGCACGTGTTCGACCGGTTCTGGCGGGCGGACATGGTCCGCACCCGCAGCGGGGACCGGCCGGGATTCGGCCTGGGGCTCTCGATTTCCCGCTGGATCGCCGAAGCCCATGGCGGTTCGATCGGCGTCCAGAGCCGGCCCGGACGGGGCAGTACCTTCGTCGTCACGCTGCCGCGTCAACCGGCCGCCTCGACGCTCCCGCCGGAGGAGCCCGGAACCTGAATCCCCGCTCCTCATCCGCGTTTCATCGTTCTGTCATTTGCGCACCACCCGTGCGCCACCCCGGGACTGTATCGATCGACAGGTCCATTCCACGGGGGACATCATGCTGGAGGGGATTCCGGTGGTTCGCCGGAGAAGTCTGGCCCAGCCGGCGCTCGCCCTGGCCGTTCATGGCGTGGTGATCGCCGTCATGCTGCAGACGACCCCGGCGCCGCCGCCGCCGCGGCCCGAGCCGGTTTCCAGGCGCAGCGTTGTGTGGACGCCGGTGGTCTCGACCGTCCATCGCGCGGGGTCAGGGAAGACCGGCGGGGCGATCCTGCAGCCCGCCCTCCCGCCGCCCCTGCATCGGGCCCCGGGGCTCGCGCCACTCGGCACCGGCGGCATCCCGGCCCCGGGAGACCTGCTGCCCGGCGTTCCGATCGACGGCGGAAGCGGTGCTCTGGCCGGCCAGCCCGACAGCTTCCTCCCCGGTATTCTGACGGAGGATCCCGGGACCGAGCCGCCGGTCCTGGTTGCGGAGTTCAGGCCGGAGTACCCCGGCCTGCTCCGCCGGGCCGGCGTCCCGGGCCATGTGCAGGTGGAATACGTGGTTGGCATCTCCGGAGAGGTCGAGGCCGGATCGGCCCGGATCCTGGCGAGTTCAGACACGCTGTTCAGCCAGGCGGTGCTGCGGGGGCTGCGAATGGCTCGATTCCGGCCGGCCCGCCGTGGCGGCCGGGCGGTCCGGGTTCTGGTCAGGCAGGCCTTTCGATTTGAACCATCGGGCCGGTAAGAACTGCCGATGTCGGGTTGGCTAACCGACTTGTCATCGTTTTGTAATGTTTGCTCTAGCGGACCGCAAGCCCGAATCGTTTAGTTATAGCCCTCATGCCGGGAACCAACTGCTCACGGAGGCCTCGTGTTCGAAACCCTCATTGAATCGAAACCCAAGAAGCAGAAGACCCTGGGTCAGACGGTTTTCTCGGTCATCTTCCACGGTCTGCTGATTTTCGGGGCGGTGAAGGTGACGGCGAACGCGGCGGATCGCGTCCAGGAGATCCTGCAGGACACCACGATGATCTTCCTGGAGGCGCCCAAGGAGACGCCGCCGCCGCCGGAACAGCCGCCCCCGGATGCGATCGTGAGCGCCAATCCCCCGCCCAAGGGATTCCAGACGGTTGTGGCGCCGACCGAAATCCCCACCGAGATCCCGCCGGTCAACCTGAACGAGCGGGCGCTCGATCCCAAGGACTTCACCGGGAAGGGTGTCGAAGGCGGCATCGCGGCGGGCATCGAGGGCGGGACCGGTCCGGTGGACATCGGCCAGACGTTCCTCGAGGCGCAGGTGGATGATCCCCCGCAGCTGATCTCGGCGGGCCCGCTGATCTATCCGCCGGCCATGAAGGCCGCCGGCATCCCCGGCAAGGTGACCCTGCAGTTCATCGTGGATGCCAACGGCCGGGTGGAAGCGGGTTCGATCAAGGTGTTGAACAGCACGCATCGGGCCTTCGAGGAGGCCGCCAAGAACGTGATTCTGAAGAGCGTGTACAAGCCGGGCAAGGTCCGGGGGGACCCGGTGCGGGTGCTGGTGCAGCAGACGATCAACTTCCAGTTGCAGAGCTGAGCGCGGGTCGCCGGCCCCGGAGGGGGCCGGCGCCTGGCCGGCGGAGTCCGACATTCCAAGCGTAAGGAGAAGGCGTCATGGGCGTGAATCTGATGGAGCTCTACCATACGATGGGTTGGTTCGCCAAGGGCGTGGTGTTCGTCCTGGCGATCATGTCCATCTACTCGCTGACGATTGTCTTTACCAAGGCGGCGCAGTTCATTCGCAGCGCCTCGATGACCCGCAAGTTCATGCCGGAGTTCAGCCGGGCCATCCAGGAAGAGCAGATGGAGCAGGCCATCAAGCTGGCCGAGAACAACAAGAAGAGCCATGTCGCCCGGGTGCTGGGTGATGCGCTGGCGGAAGTGAAGCCGCTGCTGCGGGACCGCGCCACCATTACCTCGGCGGATATCAACTCGGCCGAGCGTGCGGTGGAGCGTCAGATGCTGCTGGTGCTCTCCGAGTTGCGTCGCGGCCTCAGCGTGCTGGCCACCGTGGGCGCGACGGCGCCGTTCGTCGGTCTGCTGGGGACCACGATGGGTATCGTGAACGCGTTCGTGGGCATGGCGGCGGCGGGCGCCTCCGGCGGCCTGGCCGGCATCTCGGCCGGTATCGCGGAAGCGCTGATCACGACCGCCTTCGGTCTGCTGGTCGCGATTCCGGCGGTGTGGGCGTTCAACTATTTCACGACCAAGCTGGAGTACTTCACCGCGGAAATGACCTTCAGCTCCAAGGAGCTGATTGACTTTCTGATCAAGAGCGTCGGCAGCGAGTTCGGCCGGTCGATCTTCACCAAGGAATTCCAGGCGCAAAAGGCGGTGAGTGGCAGTGGCCATATCCATGGGTAGTAAAGGCGGGGTGACATCGGAGATCAACGTGACGCCGATGATCGACGTCATGCTGGTACTCCTGATCATCTTCATGATCGTCACCCCTCTCATCGCTGCCGGGTTCAAGGCCACCCTGCCGCGGGGGGACAACCTCACCAGCGATGCAGAGAAAGCGCAGTGCAACATCACCTCGGGCGCGCCGCTGGACCCCGAGTGCGAGGTGATTCTCGGTATCGATGAAACCGGGGCGTACTTCCTGCAGGGCCGCAGCATTTCGGAGGCGGATCTGCAGAACACGCTCGCGGCCATCTTCGCGAACCGGACGGACAACAAGGTGCTGTATCTGAAGGCGGACAATCAGCTCCGTTACGCCCGGGTGCAGCAGGCGGTCGAGATGGCCCGGGCCGCCGGGGTACGCGTGCTGGCCGCCGTGACCGAGCCCGAGTCACGGGGCGGGATCTTCCAGACCGAGAAAAAGAACTAGAACGCATCCGGCCGCCGCCCCGCAGGGGGCGGCCCGGGCCGGACTGCCGGGAGACGCTACACATGGCGATGTCGACTGCAACACAGGGCGCCCACGGAACGGTCTCGGACATCAATGTGACGCCGATGATCGACGTGCTGCTGGTGCTGCTGATCATCTTCATGATCACGCAGCCGCTGTCGCGGATGACCATGCAGATCCAGGTCCCGCCGCCGCCCCAGCCGCAGCAGGCCAACACGGGCCCCTCCAACCAGATCGTGCTGGAGCTGCCGGATGACGGCTCCTTCTCGATCAACGGCCAGCCGGTTCCGGCGGGCCAGCTGGACGCGCAGCTCCACGTGATTTTCGACCCGCGTCCGGCCAAGCTGCTGTTCGTGAAGCCCGGCCCGAACCGGAAGTATCAGGACGTCATCAATGCGATGGACGTCGCCAAGGGCGCGGGCGTGCAGATCATCGGGTTCACTCCCAAGGAAGCCGATGGGTAAGTCCTGATCGGTGAGCCGCCGGGCCGCCGCCTCCCGGGGCGGCGGGCCCCGGGGGCGCCGCCGGAGCCGCTCATGAAATCCGTCCTGCACGATCAGCGCTCTGCCGGTTCCGGCGTGTCGGAGATCAACGTCGCGCCGCTCATCGATGTCCTGCTGGTCCTCTTCATCATCTTTCTGGCCGCCGTCCTGCTGGGCCGCCGTACCCTCCCGGTCCGGTTGCCCGAGCCCGATCCCGGCCTGCCCGGCACCGAGGTCCAGCTGGTGCTCCGGGTCGCCCCCGGGGGCGGCTACCGGCTCAACGGCCAGCCGGTCCCGGGTGCGGATCTGGCGGGGCTCCTCACCACGGTCAACGCCACCCGGCAGGCGAGCATGCTCTTCATCGATGCCGATCCGGCCGTGCGCTATCAGGACGTGATCGCGGTCATGGACCTGGCCCGGGGCGCCGGGGTGAGAATCGTCGCCCTGATGCCCCCTTCGCAGCCCGGGGCCGTGGTGCCCTGATCCCCGGAGATTCTCGCCGCCGCTACCTGCTACATTTCGAAACATCGGGACCGGGCCGGGCGTCGGGATCGGAGAGACCGGCCCCGCCCGGGAAGAGACGTGTTCGTTCAACGGGGCGCCGCGTCTCACAGACAGACGTTCACTGTGAGCGGAACCGGCCCTCCTCCGGCCGGTCCGCAGGAGCCAGGACCACGCGGAAACCAGTCGCTCCCCGATCCTCTCTGCTGAAAGGCCGGGCCGCCTCCAGACCCTGGAGCGTGGCGCTGTCGGTGCTCTTCCACGTCTCGGTTATCCTGTTGCTGCTCCAGCCGTTTGCGGATTTTGTCCAGGCCCCTGACGGCGGCAATCCCTTCCTGCCCGCGGGCGGTGGCGGCGGTGGCGGCGGAGGTGGCGGTGCCCGCCGGGTTGCGTATATTTCCCTGCCCGCGTACGCGCCCCCCCCGGCGCCTGCGGTCGAAGTGTCTGCCGTACCCCCGGTTGAGATAAAGCCGACCCCTGAAGTCCCGCCTCCACCCCCCGCGGATACGGTTGTCCGCGACACCCTGACGGTGGCCATTGCGGATACCGGTGCCATGGGGGCCCAGGCAGGGGAAGGGCCGGGGTCGGGTGGCGGATCCGGCGGCGGCAGCGGCGGCGGGATCGGGCCGGGAGAGGGTGCGGGGACCGGACCCGGCAGCGGGGGTGGCGGGGGTGGCGGCCAGGGGCGCTCGCCCCGGCCGCGGCAGCTCATTATTCCGCCGCTCGACGGGCGCCCCAGAGACCTTGCCGGTCACAGCGTCAGGGTCACGTTCTTCATCAGCCGCTCCGGAAGGGTGGAACGGATTGAGGTCGATCCTGAGATCCGCAACCGAGACTACGCCCGCAAGTTCCGGGACGCGATGGTGCAGTATCGCTTCGATCCGGCCCGCTCTCCGCAGGGGGACCCCATCGACGGCATTCTGCCGGTCGACGTCACCCTCTGATCCGCCCGTTTCCCGCAGGTCCGCCGCTCCATCCGTCGGTGTTGTGCTTCGTCCCGATCCCTGTACCGGACCGGCCGGTGGTTCCGGTCCTTTCTCATTCCCTTCGCCCATCCCCATGTCCAGGCTGTCTGAACGGTCTTCCGGGTCGCTTCGACCCCGATTGCTCACGGCGTGTTTCGCATTGGTGTCCGCGGTTCTCCTGCTCCCCGGCCGGCTCCTGGCCCAGGGCCAGGGTCCCGCGCCGGCCGTGCATGAGGGTGGCGAGGCCACCCTGCGGGTGCCGGACCTGACCCAGGTGCATTTCGGCCCCTTCAACGGGCACACCCTCCTCCTGATCGGCCTCGCGGTCTGCGCCCTGGGGTTCCTGTTCGGGCTCATCATCTACCGCCAGCTGCGCCAGCTCCCGGTACATGCGGCCATGCGGGAGATCTCCGAGCTGATCTATGAGACCTGCAAGACGTATCTCATCACGCAGGGCAAGTTCATTCTGCTTCTCGAGATCTTCATCGGCGCCATCATCGTCCTCTACTTCGGGGCGCTCCGGCACCTCGAGGGCCTGCGGGTGATGATCATCCTGTTCTTCAGCCTGGTGGGGATTGCAGGCAGTTACGGCGTGGCCTGGTTCGGTATCCGGATCAACACGTTCGCCAATTCCCGCACCGCCTTTGCCAGCCTGCGCGGGCGGCCGCTGCCGCTGCACTCGATCCCGCTTCGGGCGGGCATGAGCATCGGGATGCTGCTCATCAGTGTCGAGCTGCTGATCATGCTGTGCATCCTGCTCTTCATCCCGGGCGAGTACGCCGGTCCCTGTTTCATCGGCTTTGCGATCGGTGAATCGCTCGGCGCTGCGGCGTTGCGGATCGCCGGCGGCATCTTTACCAAGATCGCCGACATCGGATCCGACCTGATGAAGATCGTCTTCAAGATCAAGGAGGACGACGCCCGGAATCCCGGAGTCATCGCCGACTGTACCGGCGACAACGCCGGCGATTCGGTCGGCCCCAGTGCCGACGGGTTCGAGACCTACGGCGTCACCGGCGTCGCGCTGATCACCTTCATCCTGCTGGCGGTGCCGCAGGAAGCGATCCAGGTGCAGCTGCTGGTCTGGATCTTCGTGATGCGTATCCTGATGATCGTGGCCAGCGGCGGGTCCTACCTGCTGAACAACGCCATCACCAACGGACGGTATGCCGGCGCGACGGTCATGAACTTCGAGACGCCGCTGACGTCGCTGGTCTGGATCACGTCGATCGTCTCGATCGTGATCACCTACATTGCGTCCTACTACGTGGTCGGCGGCCTGGGCGACGGGTCGCTCTGGTGGAAGCTGTCCACCGTGATCACCTGCGGCACCCTGGCCGGCGCGATCATCCCCGAGTTCGTCAAGGTCTTTACCTCCACCGAGTCGGCCCACGTCCGGGAAGTGGTGACCTCCTCGCGGGAGGGCGGCGCCTCGCTCAACATCCTTTCCGGATTCATCGCCGGGAACTTCAGCGCCTTCTGGCTGGGCGGCACGATCGTGGCCCTGATGGGCGTGGCCTTCGGCGTGAGCACGCTGGGGATGGGCGCGATCATGGCGGCGCCCGCGGTGTTCGCCTTCGGGCTCGTGGCCTTCGGGTTCCTCGGGATGGGGCCGGTGACCATCGCGGTCGACTCCTACGGTCCGGTGACCGACAATGCCCAGTCGGTCTACGAGCTGTCGCTGATCGAGAGCCTGGGGGTGGAGCAGGAGATCAAGCGGGACCACGGGTTCGACGTCAATTTCGAAGTCGCCAAGCAGATGCTGGAGGAGAACGACGGGGCGGGCAACACCTTCAAGGCCACGGCCAAGCCGGTCCTGATCGGCACGGCGGTGGTCGGGGCCACCACCATGATCTTCGCGATCATCGTGCTCCTGACCGAGGGTCTCACCAGCAACCTCGACAAGCTCTCCCTGATGCACCCGCCCTTCCTGCTGGGGCTCATCACCGGCGGGTCGATCATCTACTGGTTTACCGGTGCGTCCACCCAGGCGGTCACGACCGGCGCCTACCGCGCGGTCTAATTCATCAAGCAGAATATCAGGCTGGAAGGGACCACCAGGGCTTCAGTGGCGGACAGCAAGCGGGTGGTGGAAATCTGCACGCTCTACGCCCAGAAGGGGATGTTCAACATCTTTCTGGCCGTGTTCTTCGCCACGCTGGCCTTTGCCTTCGTGGAGCCCTATTTCTTCATCGGCTACCTGATTTCGATCGCCCTCTTCGGCCTCTACCAGGCCGTGTTCATGGCCAATGCCGGCGGGGCCTGGGACAACGCCAAGAAGGTGGTCGAGACCGAGCTCAAGGAGAAGGGCACGCCGCTGCACGATGCCACGGTCGTGGGAGACACCGTGGGCGACCCGTTCAAGGACACCTCGTCGGTCGCCCTGAATCCCATCATCAAGTTCACGACCCTCTTCGGCCTGCTGGCGGTGGAGCTGGCCGTGAGCCTGACGTCCCAGCGGGGCGCCGCGCTGAGCCATGCGCTCTCGGCCACGTTCCTGGCCGTGGCGCTGGTCTTCATCTGGCGCTCGTTCTACCGGATGAGAATCGAAGGACGGTAGGCCGGACAAGGTGAACGGCGGGCGGGCGCGCGGGGCCGGCGCCCGCCGCTTGCCGCGTTTCCGCCGTTGAAGTCATCGCGATGGTCGCCCTGGTTACCCCCATCCCGGATCTCCATGAATCAGCTCTTCCTCCGCAAGTCCCTGGCCGACTGCGAGACCGATATCGAGCAGCGGAGTGGACTGCGCCGGTCGCTCAACAAGTGGCATCTCACCGCCCTCGGCGTCGGAGCCACCATCGGAGCCGGCATCTTCGCCACCACCGGGACCGCCATCGTCGGTGATCCGCTCCGGCCCGGCGCCGGCCCGGCGATCATCCTGTCGTTCATCCTCACCGCGGTGGCCTGCGGCTTCGCGGCCCTCTGCTACGCCGAGTTCGCCGCCATGGTGCCGATCTCGGGTTCGGCCTACACCTATGCCTATGCCTCGCTGGGCGAATTCATGGCCTGGATCATCGGCTGGGACCTGATCATCGAGTATGCGGTCGGCAACATCGGGGTCGCCATCGGCTGGTCGGGACACTTCCGGGAACTCATGGCGCAGCTGGGCCTCCGAATACCGGCCTGGCTGGCCACGGACTACCGAAGCGCCCACCTGGCGGTGGACGCCGTGGCCAACGGAGCCACAGACGCCCCGACCCAGTACCTGGCCAGTGCCTTGTCCGGAGGCCCGCATCTGTTCGGCCTGCCGGTGATCATCAACCTTCCCGCGGTGCTGGTGGTCCTGCTGCTCACCGTGGTGCTGGTGATCGGAATCCGGGAATCGGCCAACTCGAACAACGCGATGGTGATCCTCAAGGTGGTCATCATCCTGTTCTTCATCGGCGTCGGCATCCCGCTCATCCACCCGGAGAACTGGACCAATCCGGCCACCGGCGGATTCGCCCCCAACGGATTCTCCGGCATCGGGGCCGGGGCGGCGATCATCTTCTTCAGTTATATCGGATTCGACGCCGTGTCCACGGCGTCCGAGGAGGCGCAGAACCCGGCCAAGGACATGCCCTTCGGCATCATCATGAGCCTGGTCATCTGCACCGTGCTGTACATCGCGATCTCGGCGGTCATGACCGGGATCGCGCCCTGGCCCAACCTCGGGACACCCGAACCCATGCTCACAGCCCTGCAGTTCGCCCAGGGACCGGAGAAACTGCTGTCCATCTCCCGGTTCATCATCGCCCTTGGCGCGGTCATCGCCATGGGCAGCGTCCTGCTCGTGTTCCAGCTGGGCCAGCCCCGGATCTTCTTTTCCATGTCGCGCGACGGCCTGCTTCCGGGATTCCTGGCCAAGGTGCACCCGCGGTTCAAGACCCCCTATATCGGCACCATCCTCACCGGGGTGTTCGTCGCCAGCTTCGCCGCGTTCGCCAACATCGCCGAGGTGGTGGATCTCACCAACATCGGGACCCTGTTCGCCTTCGTACTCGTGTCGGTCGGGGTGATCGTGCTGCGCCACAAGGAACCGGACCGGGTCCGGCCCTTCCGGGTGCCGTGGGTCCCCTATACCCCGCTCATCTCGGTCGCGGCCTGCGTCTACCTGATGGCGAAACTGCCCTGGGTGACCTGGGTCCGGTTCGCGCTGTGGCTGGTGCTGGGG
This sequence comes from Gemmatimonadales bacterium, assembly GCA_050183505.1. GTDB lineage: Bacteria > Gemmatimonadota > Gemmatimonadetes > Gemmatimonadales > GWC2-71-9 > JBFXBG01. The sequence goes on from JBFXBG010000043.1 coordinate 18,599, forward strand.
CTGTTGATCTACTTTGCCTACGGATACCGGAGCAGCCGGCTGCGGATGCAGAGGAGTGAGAAGTAAGAAGGGAGAAGTAAGAAGGGAGAAGTAAGAAGTGAGAGGCGAGAGGGGCCTGGGATTCCGCATCGTCAGCCGATGCCGGCGCCCAGACCCCTCTCCGTTCTTGCGTCCTGGCTTCTACTGCTCCGCCAGATGCAACGCCCCCAGTTCCGGCTGTATCGCTTCCTCGTCCACCTGGAGCCGGGGTTCTTCTTCCAGCCGCTGGCGGAGAATGCTGCGGAAGGCGCGTTCCGGCGTGAGCAGGCCGCCCGCCAGAGCGACCGGAATGGGCCCGTCCGGCGGAAAGTGCTCCACCAGGCTCCGGACCATCTGGCAGAGTTCCCGCGCGGCGTACTCCACGATCCCCTGGGCCACGACATCGCCCTCGGCGGCTACCTCCAGCACCGTGGGACCGAGGCTCGAAACCTGTGCGGCAGAGGCCGTGGCGGCCCAGGCGATGAGTTCCTCGAAGCTCGCGACGTGTGCCGCGGCGGGGATCCGCGCCGTCAGGCTGGTGCGGGGCCCCCGGCCGTCGGCCGCCCGGCTCAGCGCGGCCAGCGCCGCGCGGCCGATGGCATACCCGCTGCCTTCGTCGCCCATCTGCCAGCCGTAGCCGCCGGTCCGGTGCAGCGCGCCGCCGGGTGCCCGGGCGATCGCAATGCTGCCGGTGCCGGCGCTGAGGACGATCCCGGGCTTGCGACCGAAGGCAGCCGCCAGGGCGATCTCGATGTCGGTCGTCACCCGGACCACGTCCGAGACATGTTCTCCCCGGAGCGCCTGCTCCAGCTCCAGCCGCTCCGCCTCCCGTCCCGCGCCGGCCGCGCCCACCACCAGGACGTCGGCCCGGATCCGGCCCGCGCCGGCCAGGGCCCGGCGCACCGTGTCGGCGATGGCCGCCGCCGCCGCGAGGGCCCGGCCGGGCCGGACCGCCCCGCCCGCACCCTCTACCCGGCTCAGGATGGCATGCCCGTCTCCCACCACCGCGGCGGTCTTGGTGCCGCCGGCATCGACCCCCACCACGACCCGGGTCATGCCGCGGCGGCCCCGGGCCGCAGCCGGCTCAGCGCCATGCCGGCTCCCAGCGTGAGCATGGTCCCGAGGGGGACGTACCAGGGCCAGGCCAGCCGGCTCACCGGGGCCAGCCACCGGAGCGGCGGGAGGGTGCTCAAACGGGCGGAGAAGAGAACCAGGAGCATCACGGTCACGGTGAAGACGATGGCGCCGATCGCATCACGCCCGGTGACCCGGGACGACCGGGAAGCCAGCAGGTAGGTGCCGAGGAGCGCGCCGTAGGTCACCGAGGCAATCGAAAGTGCCAGCACCACGACCGGTGTATCGCGGCCACCGGCAAGGTAATGAAAGCCCAGGGCCCCGGCCATGATCAGGACTGCCCACAGAATGGTGAACCAGCGCCCGACCCGGAGCAGATGGACCGGATCCCGGCGGCCGGTCAGCCCGGCATAGAGATCGTGGGTCACCGAGGAGGCCAGCGCGTTGACGGTCGAGCTCTGGGTGCTCATGGCGGCCGCCAGGATGGCGGCGATCATGAGGCCGGCGAGGCCGGTCGGCAGATGCTGAACCACGAACCGGGGAAAGATCTCGTCCGGCCGGAGCGAGTCGGGCGCGAGGCCGGCCGCCCAGATGGCGGAGCCGACCAGCAGGAACAGCGCGAACTGCAGAATCACCAGGATACCGGACCCGACCAGGGCGGTGCGCCCGTCCCGGAGGCTCCGGCTGGCCAGGACCCGCTGCACGATGAGGTGGTCGGTCCCGTGCGAGGCGGCCGACAACATCCCGCCGCCGATGAGCCCGCCCAGCAGGGTGTAGGTGGAGGTCAGGTTGATGGCGGGATCGATCAGCCGGAGCTTGCCGGCCAGATCCGCCGCTGCGAACGCCGCGCCCGGTCCCCCGGCCAGCTTCCACGCGATCACCAGCGCCGCCACCCCGCCGGCCAGGTAGATCACCAGCTGCATCACGTCGACCCAGACCACCGCCTTGAGACCGCCGTGCCAGGTGTAGATCATCGTGACGATGCTCATCACGATGATGGCCGTGGGAATGCTCCACCCGGTCAGGACCGCGAGCGGGATGGCGCTGGCAAACACCCGCACCCCGTCGCCCAGGAATCGGGTCCCCAGAAAGACCACCGACGTGAGCCGCCGGGTGTTGCCCCCGAAGCGTGATTCCAGCCGGGCGTAGGCCGTTTCCTGCTCGCCCCGGAAATAGCCCGGCAGGAGCCACCAGGCCACCGCGATCCGGCCGATCAGGTAGCCGAAGGTGAGCTGCAGAAAAGTGAGGTCGCCGCGGGCGGCGACGGCCGGCACCGAAATGACCGTCAGGGCCGACGTCTCGGTGGCGACGATCGACAGCAGAATCGCCCAGGAGGGCAGGTCCCGGGACCCGAGGAAATAGTCGCTGGCGTTCCGCTGGCGCCGGGAGACGAACATCCCGATTCCCAGAGTGAACCCGAAATAGACGACGATGACGACGAGGTCGGTGGGCGACAAGGAAGCGATCAGGCGTCAGGGGTCGGGGATCCGGGCCTGAAGTCGGGGCCCATCCGCGTGGCCCCGGCTCCTCCGAGCCCTGATCCCCGCAAAAAAACGGGCTCACGGTGACACCGTGAGCCCGCCGGTCCGGCCTGGGAGATCAGGCCGTGAAGCTGGTCCCGCACCCGCATCCGCCGGTGGCGTTGGGGTTGTGGAAGCTGAATCCGGAGCCCTGCATCGAGGTGACGTAGTCGATCGTCACGCCCTGCAGGTACTGGGCGCTGAAACCGTCGACGAAGACCCGGACGCCGTTGACCGGCAGGACGAGGTCGTCGTCCAGTGCCCGCTCTTCGATGTTGAGGCTGTACTTGAAACCGGAGCATCCACCGGGCAGCACGGCCACCCGCAGGCCCGCCGTGTCGGCCGGAACCTGCTCGGCTTCAATGAATTTCCGGACCTCGGCGACCGCCTTGTCGGTCAGGACCAGGGTGATGCCGCCGGATGCTACATCCTGTTCGGTGCCACTCATGTGCCGCTCCTTTGCGCGGGGACGCTGCACCGCACGCTCGGGGTTAAACGCTTGGGGATTTGCAAGATAACGGTCCCCCTGGGAGGGGGCAATAGAGTGAGAAGTGAGAAGGGAGAAGTGAGAAGGGAGAAGGACGGATATGGGCTGTGCTGGGAGTGGGGTCCGCTCGGCCGGGACCGCACGCCTCAGGTTCGATGTAAGTAGCCACTCCCGGATGGCTGGATTGCGCCCTTCTTACTTCTCCCTTCTCACTTCTGACTCTCGACTTCCTCCACCACCCGGTCCGCCACCCCCCGCCGCACGGCGTAGATCTTCCGGTTCTCCCGGGTCGGATTGACCCGGTTCGTCAGCAGAACGATCACCAGATCCTGTTCCGGGTCGATCCAGATCGACGTACCGGTGAAACCGGTGTGTCCGAAGCTGGCGTCGGAGAGCCGGGTGCCGGCACTGCTGTTGGGGGATGGCGTGTCCCAGCCCAGGGCCCGGCTGGATCCCGGCGGCAGGTTCTGGCGGCGGAGGAACTCGCGCACGGTCTCACCGTGCAGGCTCGCGATCGTCGCCGGCATGACCGGCGTGCTGCCCGCCGCCGGTCCACCCGTCCGGTGGTCCGCCAGCAGCAGCCATTCACCGAACCGCAACAGGTCGGGTGCGGTACTGAAGAGGCCGGCGTGACCGGACACGCCGCCGAGCCGGTATGCGTTCTCGTCATGCACCTCGCCCCGCACCACCCGGCCCCGCCACGGATCGTTCTCCGTCGGGGCTATCCGCGGGAGCCAGGAAGCCGGCGGGAGGTACCGGGTGGAGTTCATGTCCAGGGGCCCGAAGACCCGGTCGGCCAGAAGCGAGTCGAGCCGGGTACCGTAGACCGCCTCCACCGCCTGGGTCAGCACGATGGCGCCGAGGTCGGAGTAGAGGTAGCGGGCCCCGGGAAGGGTATCCAGCGGCGTCGTGTCGGCCAGCGCGAGGGCCGCGGCCCGCGTGGCGGTCTCCTGATACAGGGGGCGCCAGGCGGGCAGTCCGCTCGAGTGGGTAAGGAGGTGCCGGAGCGTCACCAGCGGCTTGTTGGTTCCCCGGAAGGCGGGGACGTACTGCTGTACCGGTGCGTCGAGGTCGAGCCGGCCTTCGTCCACCGCCAGCATGACCATCGTGGTGAGTCCGATGACCTTGGTCAGAGAGGCGAGATCATATACCGTGGCGCTGTCGGGTCGGGTCGGGTCTTCGGTCCCGAGCCGGCCGGTCCCGTAGACGAACCGCCGCCCGCGGTAGCTCACGCCCAGCACCGCTCCGGGGGCGGCCCCCGCCGCAATGGCCGAATCGAGGTAGTGCGTGACTGGACTCCACGGGTCCAGGCGCGCCGGGTCGACCGAGGGACGGAGCGCCGGCTGGGGCGTGCAGTTGAGCCCGGCGGCGAATGCTGCGGCAAGCAGGGCAGGTCTGGCAGCTGGCATCAGGCGTTTCCTCTTTCTCTCACCGTTCCTTCTCACCACGGAGTCACGGAGAACGCGGAGGGCCACGGAGAGGGGTTCTGATGTTCCGGATCCAGGCCCCTCGCGGGTGGCCGCGCCCGATCCCGGATTCTGAGACAATCGGGCAGACTCCGGGCAGACTCCGTGTTCTCCTTGCCTCCGTGGTGTGTGGTTGCAGCCAAACAATCACCCAGTATCAATCCCCACTCACCAGCCTGATTCCATCCCCTCGCTGGAAGTAGGGCGGAATGCTGATCGGAAGCCGACCGGTGATCGAGGTCTGGCCGGTGAGGGCCCCGGCCACCGCCCGTTCGCTGGCGGCCCGGGCCGACCACCCCAGGATGTAGGACCATGCGCCGGGGGCCTGGCCAATGATATAGGGTGAGCCGAGACTCACCAGGACGGTCGGCTGCCGGCGCGCGGTGCTGTCGACGAGCGCGGCGAACGGCGGAGGCAGGGCGATGTTACCGGCCCAGGCGGACGCCCTGACCGAGGCGACGAAAATCGCCGTGCGGCTCGAGGCGAGCGCCACCCGGGCCGAGTCGTAGCTGGCGGGGCCGCTCGGGGGATAGAGCCGGAAGGTGGTCACCTGGTATCCCGCCGTGCGCAGCTCGCCGGCGAGCGTATTGCCCGCGTCGTCTCCCAGGCTCACGATCGTGACCGGCCGCGGCCCTCGGCGCATGGCCCGGACCAGCCCGGTGCTGTCCCGGGCCAGGACGATTGACCGGACCGCGATGTCGGCCGCCACCGCCTTGAAGCCGGCCGATCCGACGATGTCCGGGATGCTGTCGAGCAGAACGGTGCGCCGGCGGAAGAGCCCGATATCCCGCTTGAGCAGGAGTACCCGCTTGACCGACGCCTCCAGCCGGGGACACGGAATCCGACCCGACTCGACCGCCCTGACCATGGCGTCGATCGCGGTATCGGGGTCCGACGGCATGAGCAGCAGGTCGGCGCCGGCCAGGAACGCGCGGACCACGGTCTCGCCCTTGCCGTAGG
>JBFXBG010000044.1:0-24121 GCA_050183505.1 Gemmatimonadales bacterium
TCCTTGAATGCATACAGGTTCAGGTCGTCGTTCTGACCCTCGGTGCACCTGGTGCCCCAGAGGGTGATGATGTTCCGCGCATTCCACTCGTATAACCGGCGCTCCGCGGGCGTCGCCCCCCAGCGTTGGGCGTCGGCGAGCCACACCCCCAGCAGGAACTCCCGGCGGGTGCCGGCGAGGGTGTTCAGGTCGCGCAGCAACTCGATGACCCGCTGCTCCGCCGCGTGGAGCGCGGGCAGGTCCTTCCGGTCGTAGGCGGCCTGCACCTGGTTGATCAGCGGCAGGCCCAGTTCGCCGAGTGCCTGCCGCGCGAGATTCACGACGTCGTACCGATAGGCGTCGTTCGTGCCGAGGGCCGGCGCGGCGGCGAGCAGCGAGTCGAGCGCCTGCGCCAGGAGCCGCGGGTCATAGGGAGGAATCGGCTCCGACCGGTACCGGGTACCCTTCTGATAGAACTGCGGACGCTCGGCGAGGAAGTTGCCCGTCTGTGCCCCCGTGCGGTAGACCGTGGCAAGGAGCAGCTGCCAGGCGTGCCAGGCATGCGCGTCCGGTGCGCCGTAGCGCCGCGCGATGTAACTCCTGGTCCATGATTCGAGCGGTGGCACGCTGTCGAGCCAGGTTTGCCCCATGACGAAGTCGGGCACGATGGGGTTGGTCCCGAGACCTTCCATGGTCATGCCGAGGCCGACCAGGTCCCCCTTGTCGGGGCTCCGGAGGACGGTGTCGAGATTGGCGGCGATCTTCGGCAGGTCGCCGTTCATGCTGACCTTGCCGCCGAAATTGTACAGGACATTCCAGACCCAGGGCTTGCCGTAGAAACCCTCCCTGGCCTTCCACACCGGGTAGCGGTCGCCCCAGAGATCAAGGACCAGCATGCGGTCGTCGGGCACCGCGCCGAGCATGGCGCGCGCCTGGGGAGCCCGCCAGAACTTCGCCTGGTAGTAGAGAAACCATCCCTGCAGCACCCAGGTCGCCTCGGGATCGGCGCCCCGCATCGCACCGTAGATGGCCTTCCCCATCCCCGCCAGGAAGGTCGAATCGTCGGACGGCGGGTCGATTTCGTTGAAGGGATCGGCGGCGTAGAGGTGATCGGTGCCGTAGAGGGCGGTCTGCTCCTCGACAAAGCGCCGGCCGAAGCGCTGGAAGAGCGAGTCGGTCGGGTCCAGAAACCATGTGCCGCTGAATCCCGCCGACCAGTCACCCGTCCGGTGGATCCGGGCGGTCGGGTGGACCTGGGTGATGGACGCCGGCACATGCCCGGTGAACCCCTGGAGGACGGGGGTCATGCCCAGGGCGCGCTCGCGTGCGAGGATCCGGCGCTCGAGGGTGATATGGCTGTCGATCCAGGAATCGGGCAGCGGCCCCCCGAGCCCGTCAATATTCCCCATCCAGCCCCAGGGGAGATAGGCGGGCCCGACCAGGAACCGGGCGACCTCTTCCCGGCTGAACCCGAACTCCTGCAGCACCTGCCGCCACACCGCTTCCTGTCCCGTGACCGCCAGCGGCGCGTTGACCCCCTTGAGCGCCATCCAGTCGATCATCCGCTGCCAGTCGTCCCAGTCCCACCACGCCATGGAATAGGAGAAGGTGCAGTAGTTGAAGAAGTAGCGGATGCGGTACCGGGTGGTCTGGCGCACCCTGGCCGGCACGGCGGGGAGGGTCTTCAGGTAGACGGGCTGGAGCGGAAGGGAGACACTCACGCCGACGACCTGCTCGAGATACCAGTTGAGCGCCGAAGCGAGGGCAACGCCCGAGGAACCGCGGAGCACGACGCGGGCCGCTGCCTGCTCAACCTCGAAGACGTCGAGCCCGGCGCTGTCGGGAATCACCGCAAGCGTGAATTCCCCGGCCCGGCCAGGGAGCACGCGCTCGATGAGCGCCGAGATGGCTGCGAGGTCCACCGGACGCCGAGGTGGCGCGGGAACGGGCGGGGGTGACGCGGCCAGGGCGCCGGCGATCAGGAGCGTTGAAAGCACTGGTCAGACCCTCAGAACGGAAGGAGCGTTGCCGATGAGTGTCTAGTTCTCCCCTGGCCACACCCGCAGCATCACCACGCCGTGCGACGGCACCGTGGCAGTGTAGCGGGACTCCACGGACGCCGAGTCGGTGTGCGCCCAGAGGTCCCGGACCCGGGCCGTCCGGGTGGTGATCCCGACGCGGCTCCAGTGCGCGGTGATGGCCGATGCCACCGATGCGCGGTTGAAGAGGAGCACCGCCCGCGACCCATCGGCCAGCGGCTTGACCCACACCTGGAGCTCGCTGGGCCAGGCCTGCACGATGGTCCCCTGCACGCCCAGTGAGTCCTGGTCGACCGCGATGACCTCCCGGTTGAGGAGGATGTCCCGCGTGGCGGCCTCCTCCCGGGTGGAATCGCCCATGGTCCGGACGTCGTTGCCCGCGATGAGCGGCGCCGCCATCATGGCCCAGAGGCTGAAGTGCGCCCGGTACTCGGTGGCGGTCATCCCTCCGTTGCCCACCTCGAGCATGTCGGGGTCGTTCCAGGCGCCGGGCTGCGCCACGTGCCAGTATTGCGAGGAGAGATCCACGATCGAGAGCACGCTGCTCCACCGATCGCTGATGTCGCCGGTGGTGCGCCAGAGGTTGCCGATCGGCGGCGCCCACTCCCATGGACGGTTACTTCCCCACTCACAGATACTGTAGACGATCTTCCGGCCCGAGGCGGCCAGCGCCTGGCCGACAATGGCGTACTGGGTGGGGGCGTCGAGCCCCTCGGAGTTGCACCAGTCCACCTTGACGTAGTCCACCCCCCACGAGGCATAGGTCCTGGCGTCGATGCTCTCGTAGCCGTAGCTGCCCGGGCGGCCCTCGCAGGTCTTCCGGCCGGCGTCGGTATAGATCCCGAACTTGAGTCCCCTGGAGTGAACGTAATCGGCGAGCGCCTTCATACCGTGCGGGAAGCGCTCAGGGTCGGCCTGGATGGTGCCGTCTGCCGCCCGTCCCACCTGCCAGCAGTCATCGATGGTGACGTACTGGTAACCCGCGTCCCGCATGCCGTTGCTGCTGATGGCATCGGCCACGCCCCGGATGAGCGAGTCGCTCACGTTGCATCCGAACCTGTTCCAGCTGTTCCACCCCATCGGGGGCGTGCGCGCAAGGCCGTTGTCAAGCACCGGGTCAGGACGGGTGGCGGCGACCGCCACAATCGTCAGGACGGCGAGGGCGGTGATCCATCTGACGCGACGACGGAGCAGCATGGCAGGATCTCCAATCAGGGGCGGCCGGGCACTGCAACATAACCTCGCACGCTGCGATGTCGGCCCTGCGGTTCGGGGCTGGGACTGGACACTCGGCTGGCCGGCAACTGCATCCGCCGGCGCCGCATCGTTCGGGAGAGTCACCCACCGCGGCCGCATTCCATCACCAGGGAATCCGGGAATCCGGCCCGCGGCAGCACCGTGATCCTGGCCGCGCCGGATCGGGCGTGGCCGCTCCAGCGGACTTCCCATTCGTAGCCGGACCTGCCGTGGCGGCGCAGGGCCCGGACCTCGACCCCGGGATCGTCGTCCCAGGTCACGCGGCGCTCGCCGTCAGGGTCCCGCCATTCCAGCCGGAGCACGGCCGTGTCGGCCGGGACCAGGCGGCCAGGCCAGGCATCCAGCCAGGCCATGACCACCGTGTCCCGCCCGCACCGCTGCCGCAGGACCCGGCGCTCGATCCGGCCGGGCGGCGGACCGGCGTCCGCGCGCCCCATCATCTTCCTGGGCTTCCCCGGGTGTCCCGGGATCGCGGCCACCGGCGAGGTGGAGCCCGACGCGAGCCGGCCGGCCAGGTCCGCCAGTTCCGCCGCCAGCACCTCGGCGGTCCGCGGCCCATAGAGGTCCGAGCCGCCCTCGTAGTGCTGGGCACTGTACTCGGCATCGGTCGTTACGTACTGCATGAACCCGTTGGCAAGCCCGATGACGGCAACCGGCGGCGCCGTCCCCGGGCCGGTTTCGGTCAGCCGGGCACCGACCGCGCGCTTCATCTGATACCCCGCCACGGTGGTCACCTCCGCCGGCACGGCGGCGAGCACCTGGCTTCCGATCCGGACGACCGCGAGACGGGCATGCGTGGGAAGCGCATCGGCCGGGGTCAGCAATTCCTGCAGGGCCCGGAAGACGATCCGCTTCTCCCGCTGGCACCCGGACGGATGCGGGTTCACGGCGCTGCCCCCTTCCTCCAGGCCGATCGGGATGAGGCCGAAGAGGCGCCACCCGCGCCAGCGGGTCTCCCCGTCCTCGGCCCCGGCGAGGGTCGAGACACCGGTGAACGCGCGTCCGCAGAGCCGCGGGTCGTCCCGCAGCGCGAGCGTCCCGAACGCGACCCGGACCGGCAGGTCATTCTTCAGATCCGCTCCCAGCGCGTCGAAGAGACCGGCCGCCCGGCGCGACAGGGAATCACCCACGGCTTCGATGTAGGTCCGTGCGGCGCGGAGGCAGAGCGCGACCCGTACCGGATCCGGGTGGGCCCATCCCCACGGCCCGCCGGGTGTCCGGGGGCCGCCCGGGTCCAGGTCGGGCTGGATCCGGGGGATGCCGCACCGTGCGTTGGCGGGCCAGTCGGGCGAGACGTCGCCCTCGGTTCCGTTGGCGAAGACGTGCACCGCCTGGTTGCGGAATCCCGGCGGCCGGCCGTTCAGCGAGTCGATGTGGCGTTCGAGTCCGCGCTCCACCATTCCGTGAATGTCGGCGTCGAACAGATCGTTCTCGGTCGCGTTCCCGGTTCCGTGAATCGCGAAGATGCTGTAGGCGCCGAGCGGGATGTACCGGTCGGGATCGGCGCCGTCCTGCACATCGACCCGGAGCATGGTCCAGACAGGATCCACCGCCCGGTGGACCGGATCGAGGCCGGCCGGCACCGGATACGGCGGAGTCCATTCGGGCTTGTTCAGCAGGAACGCTTCGTAACTGCGATTCCGGGTGTGGCCCCATACCGGCATCCGCCCCCAGGCCGCCCGCGCGGGGCGACGGGTGTGCCAGGCGTCGATGATCGCGGAGGCGAACCGCTCGACCAGGAAATTGACGACCGCGGTATCGTAGCCCGGGACGCTCGAGCCGAACTCGTTGTAGTTGGACTCGGCGTAGAAGTGACCCGGAGCGGCGTGGGTATGGGTTGCGGAGATGATGATCCGGTCCGGGGTCAGCCCGGTTTCTCGGGCCACCCGCTGGGCCGTGAGCCAGTGCAGATTCTGCGACACATGCGGCAGGTCGGCCACCGCCAGTGCGACCGCGTTTCCCTCCGCGTCCTCCAGCACCAGCGCGCGCACGTACAGCCGCACCCGGTAGCCGGCGGCCTCCTTCCCCTCGGGACCGTTTCCCGCCAGCCCGATCCCGACGGGGGGCGGTGTGATATCGGCCCGGCCCACCCCGGCCCGCAGCCCGTCGGCATGGGGCCGCTCCCCGGCCCCGCCGAGGCCGATCAGGGCCAGCAGCACGCCGGCCCAGCGGGTCGAGTTCACCGGCCGTTCCATCCCGCGATGACCGGCGACACGGCGAACGAGGCCGCCAGCCAGAACTGCTGGTTGCGGCGCAGATCCCCCGGTTCCGGGCTGGTCCGCCGGGTGGCGTCGTCGATCTTGAACTGGAGGTGCGGGGTCAGCGTCAGGGTCGCGCCCAGCCTCCGTGACAGGACGAAGCTGCCGGAGAGCGAGAGGTCGGAATGGGTGAACCCCTCCGACGCGAAGGTCGCCCGCTGGGAAGGATCACCCGCGTTGCGTTCCTGGCCCAGATTGTAGCCCATGAGCGCGGTGAAGTAGAACACGATGGGATTGCCGACCGGCACCGCGAGGAGCGGGAGGGTCACGCTGCCTTCCAGATAGGTACCCTTGACCGCATCGATATCTCCGTACACCGTGAGCTTGGGTACGATGTAGGGGGTCAGCTTCTGCAGCCCGCCGTATACCTCGGTGGTGCTGGCGCCGGAGGGTTTGACCGCCAGCGGCCCGCGGCCCCGGTAGTCGTACCGGATGACCCCGGCGAACACGTCGAGCCCGCGAAACCGGTGGGTGGCCTGGGTCCAGTAATTCAGCTCGGAGAAGCCCGGGCGATCGGACCCCAGGTCGGACAGATTGCCGGGCGAGCGGGATCCCGTCTCATAGGCGCCCCACACACCGGCGCTCAGGACGGTCTGGTGATACCGGACCGCCAGGTAGCCTTCCGGCTGGAGGATGAGGCCGTTGGCCCGGGTGATCCCGCGCCAGACATAGGGAGTGGCGGTTCCGGCCCGGAGGCCGAGCGTCAGCTGCGCGGCCGCCGGCTGAGCCGGGGCCATGCTCACGCTGATCAGCGCGAAGGCGAGGAGGGGTCGCAGGAGGACTCGGGTCATGGCCGTGCCCCGGCGTTCGAGGAAGAACCGATCGGAAACGGCGATGGGTCTAGTGTGGGGATTTCCTCGCGGCCGCGCCAGTGGTTCTCGGGCGGCGGAAGACCTGTCGCATTCCGGGGCCCTGCTGTCGCATCCGTGGCCTTGCGGCGATCCCGGCCGGGCTCCGAATTGATGGCGTTCTCCGCGAACGCCCCCTCCGTCCCCGGGAGGCCAACATGCGCATGACCCGGCTTCTGCCGCTGCTGCTCGGCGCCGGCTGGTCCACGGCGGCCGGCGCCCAGGCGCCCCCACCGGTGGCCTGCGCCCCGCGTCCGATTCCGGTCACGTACCACTCGCCGGATTTCACGATTCCAGCCGACGCGCTTCGGGACCTGGCCGGAAAATTCGCCCCCATCCTGCGCTTCGCGCCGGGGGAGACGCATTTCCCCACGGTGCCGTTTCTGGCCGCCTTCGACGGGCGGGACGATGCGGGCGTCCCGGGGCGGAAGGACCTGGAAGACAGCCTGGAAATGGCCCCGCTGTCCGGTGGCCTGATTTCCTGGACCGCCGAGGATTCGCTCTATCTGCGGCGCCTGAGCCGGGTGCGCAACGGCGAGGAACGTCCGCTCCATGCGGTGTTCTATCGCTTCCGGACGCTGACCGCCGGTCAGGAGCGGGAGTTGCGCCGTTTTCTCCGAAGCGACGAGCAGGCCTGGCACCGGTTCCGGCAGCAGGCCCCGGACTCGGTCTGGCGGCGCTTCGACTTCGGGGTGCTGGAGTACTACCTCTATTACGTCCGGGACATCGGCCTCGAGGGACACCCGCAGGACATCGAATTCGCGTTCGTGTTCCTGCCGTTCGACCGCCCCGATTCATCCCGGATCCGGATCTGGGACTCCTGCTTCCGGGTTGTCGTGGGCGGTGGACACACCTTCCGGACACCGAACAATGTGCTGGTGATCGGCGCGGACAACATGCCGGTGGAGACCAACCCGAGCATCCTGGTTGAGCTGGGGGGGCATTCGAGCGCGCCGGACCTTCCGGCCGACGGGCGGTTTCAGCCTGGCCTGGACGTGAACTGGCACATCTATGAGGTCTGGGGCACCCGGGACGTCCAGGCCGTCGGCGGGGTCGGGTTCGTCGGCCGGTACGACATGGCCATGACCTTCCCCCGGGATACCGCGGCGGCCGTCGCCTTGTATCCACGGCAACTGGACGTCCGGGTCGCGGCCAAGATGGAACAGCAGCGGCTCCAGCCGCGGGCGGACACGACCCAGGCACCCGGCCGGCTGAAGGCCGAGCATCTCTACGACCTGCTCCCGGTCGAGCCCTTCGACTCGCTGTTCGGGGCGCTGGCACGAAGCCGCCCCGACACCGCACTCGTGGTCGGGCGAATCCGTGCGGTGGCGGCGGTGCTGCCGGGATGGTGGGGGTTCACGTTCTCCGGCAGCGACCTGTCGCAGGTGTTTGCCGGCCTCCGGCCCTGGGCCCGGGAGGTCCTGGGTTCGGATCAGGCCCGCTTTTCGGCCGGGCTCGGCCCGCGGGGAGAGACCGAGGTGGAATACATCCGGCACGCGCACGATACCCTCGCCGCCGCGCGCCACCTGATCTGGCGCCACGAGCAGTATCGCCGCGCGCCGACCGAGATTCTCAAGGGCCACCTCTACCGGCCCTCCCTGCGGGAGTTCTCCGACCCGCGCCTGCTGCACCGCCTGATCACCTACGGGTTCACCTGGCAGCCGGAACAGGCCTACCAGCTGCATGTCGGCGCGGTCATCCCGGCCTTGCCGCTTCCGATACGGCTCCCCGGCTACCTCGAGGTCCAGGCGGGCCTCTATTCCCATCGATTCCTGGAGGGCGAACAGAAGGTCTCCATCAGCCTGCTGCACGAGCACTTCTACAGCCGATTGACCTCGTGGTACGTGCGGCTGGGCTACGTACACGACCGCGGCGACCTGATCGGTGACGCCGATGCGGGGGATGTCACGTTTGGCGGGGGACTCTCTCTGCTCCTGAGCCTCGGGCGTCGCAAGGACTTCGTCGGGAACCTGGTCAACGCCTTCCGGCTCCGGGCGGGGCTTCGGACCGACCTGGCCCACTGGAACGATGCCCTGAACCACATCGGGTGGGAATTCCAGCTGAGCTTCCGGCAGTGAGCCCGCGGATCCCTACTGTTCCGGAACGGGATCGCCCGAGCCCAACGCGCCGAACGGCTGGACCATGCCGTCGAGGCTCCCGCTCAGCATCAGCTTCCAGCGGCCCTGCCACCGCTTGAGCGAGGCCAGCGAGACATTGCTGTAGGCCTGTCCGCCGGCCGACACGCCCATGCGATAGACCACGTGGACCAGGCTGTCGCCTTCGGCCAGGCCGCCGATGATCTCGGGCGCTCCCAGCTCGACCGAGTCCAGTCCCGCCATGCTCACCCGCATGAACCCGGCGAACAGCTGCTCCGGCTGGAGGTCGGCCAGTTCGGCGGCCGTCTTCACACCGAAGAGCTGGAGCATGTCAGCCATGCTCTCGGTCTGCTGCTGCCCGGCCATCCGGAGGAAGGGACCGACCATGGTGCCGAACTGGGCCAGCGCCTCGGGGTGCATGGCGGCGGCGAACCCGTCGAAGTCACGCGCCTGGAGCGCCCCGAAGGCCGACTGGGTGGCCGCGATGGCGGAGTCGATGGCGGTTCGCTGAGCCTGGAGCGGTACGGAAACGAGTAACGCCAGGACCGAAGCGGCGAGGATCGAACGATGAGAGGACATGGAAGAGGATGATGGACGTTGGACCGCACCCGGCACCCGGCACTCTGCACCCTGCACTCTGCACCCTGCACTCTGCACTCTGCACCCTGCACTCTGCACTCTGAACTCTCCTATTCCCCGATCCCCTTCACCAGGGCCGCCCACGCTCTTCCCCGGTGGCTCACCCGGTCCTTGTCGGCCGGGTCGGCCTCGCCGAAGGACCGGCCGAGGTCATCGCTCAGAAACAGCGGATCGTAGCCGAAGCCGCCTTCCCCCCGGGGCTGCTCCAGGATGGCGCCGTTGCAGGTTCCGTCGAATACCTGGGGGATGGCTCCCGGCCGGGAAAGATACACCAGGACGCAGCGGTACCGGGCGCGCCGGCGGGATGCCGGCGCCCCGGCCAGCCGGCGGAGCAATTCGGCATTGTTGGCCGCGTCCACCACCGCCGGGTCGCCGGTTGCCCCGGCGAAACGCCGGGAACGCACGCCGGGTGCGCCCCCGAGCGAGAGGACTTCCAGGCCGGAGTCGTCCGCCACGGTCGGCAGACCGGTCTTCCGGGCGAAGTATTCGGCCTTGTGCCGCGCGTTGCTTTCGAAGCTGTCGCCGGTTTCGAGCAGTTCTTCCTCGGGCGTTTCCCGGACCCCGGCCTCGTCGGGGAACGTGACCTCGATCCCGGTGTCGGCGACGAGCCGGCGGACTTCCCGCTTCTTGCCCTCGCTGCGGGTGGCGACGAGCAGCTTCACTTCTCCAGGGTCCGGCGCTGGAGCGCGAACAGCTCCTGGATGCCCTGCTCCGCCAGATCGACCAGCTGGTCCAGTTCGCTGCGGGCGAAGACCCCGGCTTCCCCGGTACCCTGCACTTCAACGAACCGGTCCGGATGGATCATGACGACGTTGGCATCCACCTCGGCCACCTTGTCCTCGGCGTAGGCCAGATCCAGCAGGCAGCTCTTGCCCACCACGCCCACCGATACCGCGGCCACCAGCCGGCCGAAGGGCGAGGGATTCCCGGTCTTTTCCGCCAGCCAGGTGCAGGCGTCCGCCAGGGCAATGCACCCCCCGGTGATACTGGCCGTCCGGGTGCCGCCGTCGGCCTGGAGCACGTCGCAGTCGACCCGGATGGTGTACTCGCCGAAGGCCATGGTGGCCATCGCCGCCCGGAGCGAGCGGCCGATGAGCCGCTGAATCTCCTGGGTGCGGCCGCCGGGCCCGTTGCGTTCCCGGGACGTCCGTTCGCTGGTGGCCCGCGGCAGCATGGCGTACTCCGCGGTGACCCAGCCTTCCCCGGTTCCCTTGCGCCAGCCGGGCACGCCGGGTTCCACACTGGCCGTGCAGTGCACCAGAGTCCCGCCCATGCGGATGAGGCAGGATCCCTCGGCGTAGGGGTTCGCGCGCCGTTCCAGCACCACCGGCCTCAGCTGGCCGGGCTCACGGCCGTCAGGACGTGCCACGGATCCGCTCCACGAGATTGGTTGTTGAATGTCCGCGCACCAGGTTCACCCGGCACACCCGGCCGCCCCGCCCCTCCACGAAATCGGCGCCGACGATCTGGTCCCGGGCATAGTCGGCGCCCTTCACCAGGACGTCCGGCTCGAGTGCCATGATCAGCTCCAGCGGAGTCGGCTCCTCGAACAGCACCACGCAATCTACCGCCGCCAGGGCGGCCAGCACCCGGGCCCGGGCCGCTTCCGGCTGCACCGGCCGGCCGGCGCCCTTGGCCAGCTCCCGCACCGACCGGTCGGTGTTGACCCCGACCACGAGGGCGTCGCCCTCGGCCCGGGCCGCCTCGAGCAGTTCGACGTGCCCGGGATGGAGCAGGTCGAAGACCCCGTTGGTGAAGACCATCGGGCCGGCAATCGTGCGCCGCCACAGGACGGCGTCGGCGCGGGAACGTATGCGGGTGGCGGTGTTCATGAGGACGAGGCTTCCTGGTCCGAACCGTCTTCCATGCCGGACGCCTTCCGGCCCAGCACGAGCTTGAGTCCGATCGGCGCCACGAACGTCGTCGCCATCACCATGAGCAGCACCGCACCGAAGATCTCCTCTCCCAGGAGTCCGCTCCGGCGGCCGATGTCGGCGAAGATGAGTCCGACTTCTCCGCGGGGGATCATGCCCACGCCGACGGCCAGCCGGTTCATGTCTTCCCAGGGTGCGGCCCAGCCCGCGACCAGCTTCCCGATGAAGGCCAGCAGGGTCAGGATCAGGGCGATCATGAGGAGCCCGCCGGCGCCGGGTTCGAACGGATTGAGCAGGCCGAAGTCGACCTGGGCCCCGACGCTGACGAAGAAGATCGGGGCGAACACCCCGGAGATGGGCTCGACCTCGTGCTTGATCGTGTCGAACTGGTTGGTGCCGGAGAGGATGAGACCGGCCGCGAAGGCGCCGATGATCATGGCCGAGCCGGCGAAGGTCGCCACGGCCGCGAGGCCCAGCATGAAGGCGAAAGCGAAGCCGAGCAGCACGTGGCGGACCCGCATCCGCTGGATGACGTCGAACAGGGTCGGGACAAGAAACCGGCCCAGCAGGACCGCGGCCACGAGGAATCCGACCGCCACCGCAAAGATGCGGGAGACGCCGAACACCGACACGGTCGTCCCGGCGGCGAGCCCGGACACGACGGTCAGCATGACCAGCCCCAGGACATCGTCGATCACCGCCGCCCCCACGATGACCCGGGCTTCCTTGGTCCCCATGGCGCCGAGGTCGGTGAGGACCCGCGCGGTGATGCCGACGGACGTGGCGGTGAGGGTGGCCCCGATGAACACCGCGGTATTCGCCAGGCTGCCACTGCTGGAGACCATCGGGTGCGGAGCGTACATCCAGTAGAGGAACCCGAGGCCGAAGGGGATGGCCACGCCCACGATGGCGACGCTGAGCGACGCGCGTCCCACCCGGAACATCTCGGCCAGATCGGTTTCCAGGCCGATCTCGAAGAGCAGGAGGATGACTCCCAGCTCCGCGATCACGTAGATGTATTCCGCTTCCGGCCCGGTGACCGGGACGATGCCGAGGAAGGTGCGGCCCAGGAGGACCCCGGCCAGGAGCTCGCCCAGCACCGCCGGCTGGCCGATCCGCTCGGCCAGGTCGCCGAACAGGCGACCCACCGCCAGCATCGCGGCGAGCGCCAGGAACAGATGGGCGACATCCTCGCTGCCGGTGGCGGCCCACAACTCGCCGGGCGCGACGAACAGGGCCAGCACGGCGCTCGCCAGCAGTACCCGGCCCAGACGGGGGCCGCGGCGGCGCGGAGGCACGGGCAAGCGGGGGGCGGTCAGACCCTTCACGGCTCCTGCGGAAGATGGGGTTGGGAAAACCGGACTCGATTGACCGCCGTACAATGCCCGGATGGCCCGGGGGCAGTCAACCGGGCCCGCGGCCCGGCCGCGGTCAGAGTCCCTCGACCGCTTCGGGCCGGAAGACGAACGTGTGCTTGAACAGCGGGAGGTCGACGCTTTCGCTGTATTCGGTCGAGATCGTGATGGTGCGCGGGCGGCCGGAGCGCTTGATGGTGAACTTCTGCGCCTCGTCCGGCAGGCCCAACTCCTCGACCCGGGCCAGGAGCCGGCGCCGGATGGTGGCGTCGTTCAGGCTGGGCGCCAGCCGGGCGTTGGTCCGCATCGTGTCCATCAACTGGTAGTAGCGGAAATACACCGAGCCGATGTTGACGCCGTAGTAGAGCACCGCCGCGAACACCAGCAGGGAAAAAATGCATCCGAGGGTGCTCCCGCCGCGCCTGTTCCGGACCCGGGGCTTCACCATTGTGATTGTGCTCCCTCGACGATGTTGGTAACCAGCTTCTCCAGCGCCCGCTGGCGTCCATCGGCCTCGGCCGGCGGATCGTATTCGCCCTCGAGCGTCATCCCGCTGCGCTGCCAGAGTGTCTTGCCGGCCCGCTGGTCCACGATTTCCACCGAGACCGTAATCTGCACCAGCCGGCGCGTGACGGTCACCTGGCCGCTCTGCCCGGTGTAGGCGGCGGGGACATCCGGCTCGTACCGGGTGATCGACCCGCGTACGATCGCGTCCGCCTGGGCTTCCCCGGCCTGCCGCAGCCCCAACCGCTGTTCCACCGCTTCCCGGACCGCCAGCGAGATCTGCTGCGTCAGCGTCGGCTCCGACGTCAGGTTGTCGAAGGGAAGCACCGCCACGGTCCGGATTTCCGGCGGGAGGCCTCCGCCGGTAAACCGATAGAGGCAGCCCCCGGCCAGGACCAGGCTAAGGCTCAGGAGGGCGCCAGGTATCAGGCGGAAAGGCCGCCGTCGAATCCGTCGCAACAAACTCGATATCCAGCCGCGCGGGTACACTGGGCACGGTCAGCCGGGCGCGCACGGGCTGACCATCGTCCGCCAGGGAGGTTTCCACCCGGCCGATCACCCCTCGCGGGCCCCGGACCTCGGCCCGGAGCTGGCGGGCCGGTGCCCGGGTGTAAACATACTCGACCGTGTCGGCGCCCAGCGCATACTGCCACGCGGTCACCTTGCCGTCGCTCAGGCCCCGCAACGCCGCGCCGGGGTCCGGGCTCCGGGCCACCCCGAAGATGGCCCACAAGAGCGGATAACTCGGCACCAGCCGGGAGACCGCGTCCTCGGGCACCGCCCAGAGGGGATCGTCTCCCACCACCACCGCCGCCATCCGCCCCGAGCCCAGGGGCCCCCGGGCATCGAACCGCAGCGTGTCCGGCGCCGCCACCCTGGCGCGGCCGATGCCGCCGGCGCTGGAACGGTCGTCCCGGAACAGCCACTTGAACTGGTGCAGGGCGTGTCCGTGGGGAAGCGTCCCGGCTACCCAGCCATCGACCTGGCCCGCCGTGACCGGAACCGCGCCCACCGGCAGGAGCGGCCCCGGGGTTCCCCGGCACCCGGCCAGCAGGATGAGCGCAAAATAGACCTTCCGGGAAGGCCGGTCAAGCCAAAACCATTGTCCCATCAGTAGTTATAGCCGAAAAAGAACTTCACGAACCCGGGGCGTTTTTCGTCCGGCGTGAGCGGGTATCCGCGGAAGCCGTCGTCGCTGAACCGGCGTCCCCAATCGAGCCGCAGCACCAGGAACGGTGCCAGCGCCCAGCGAAAGCTAATGCCGTAGCTTCCGATCAGGGCCCGGCTGGACTGGTCCAGGTACCAGGCCTTCCCGACATCGACGAAGGCGGCTCCCTGAAGCTCCGGCAGCGTGAGCGGACCGGCGGGGGTACCGAGGGTGAGGTAGTTGAGGAGGGGGAAACGGAGTTCCTGGTTCACCATGTAGGCCCGCGACCCGACGATCGTGCCGTAGAGCGGATATCCCCGCATGGCGAGCGAGCCGCCCAGGTTGACCCGCCGCGGCAGCGCCCCGCCGCTGTACCAGCCGAAGAGCCGCACCGCATAGGCCACCCGGTTGGCCAGCCGGAAGTAGCGCCGGGCATCCACGTTCACCAGGTAGTTGTCGAACCGCGCGTGCGACAGGTCGCTCCCGGCGCCGAGGGTGAGACGGAAGCGCCTGCCGTCGATCGGGCCGGAGTAGAGCCACAGGGAATTGTCGGTGATGTAGCTCAGGTAGTTCGAGTTGATCCAGCCGACCCGCCGGAGACCGTCGGCCGGCACCGGGGCCCCGTCGGGAAACTCGAAGTCCACCCGGTCGGAATGCTCCAGCACGGTTTCGGCTTCGATCCGGTTGTACCGGTCGAGCGGGTAGCGGATCAGTCCGAGCGCCCCGTAGGCCTTTTCGCGATAGGAGATATCGAATGGCCCGGAGTAGGACGCGAGGTTGGTCCGGTAAGCCCCCACGCCCCAGTTCAGCCGCCGGCTCTGGTTCAGGTAGATGGCGGTCGCGTTGAGATTCTCGAGGATGTTTCCCAGGTTGCGGCCCTGGTAGCTGGCGATGCCCAGATACACGAAATGATCGCCCAGCAGATCCGAGAGAAACGCCTGGGCGCCCTGGAGTCCGCCGTAGCCGGGGATCACCGCCGCTTCGCCGGCCGCGAAATCCAGGGTCAGCTTGCGCTGGTAGGGCTGCCGTTTGGCGATGGCGGCCTGGGCGCTGTCGGCCACCGGCCAGCGCCATTCCGAGTGGGGGGCGCCCTCGGCGAGGCCGAAGGTGTCGGACTGGGCGGCGGAATCCCGGGGATAGAGGTAGATCCCCCAGTTCAGGTTGCTGAACCCGCTGACCAGCAGCGCCTTCCGGTCCGGGATGTAGGCTGGGTCGAACGCACCGGTCCAGGCGGAGGTCTCCCGCCGGCCGGTACCCAGCGAATCGAGGCTGAAGACGTTGAGGACCCCGTCCCGGGATGAGGTGAAGTAGATCCGGCCGTCCCGGGCCCATCGCGGCGTCAGGTCCTGCCACGGCCCCACGGTCAGCTGGCGGATCTGGTGGGTCTGCAGATCGAGCAGGAAGAGGTTGATCGCACCCCCCAGGCCGCCGGCGGTCCGGTCGGAGGCGAAGACGATCTGGTCTCCATCCGGACTGACGCTGGGATCGAGATCCTGGTAGCGGTCGTCGGTGAGCTTTTCCAGCTTGCCCCCGGGCAGGTACACCCGGTACAGATCCGAGACGCCGCTTTCGGCCAGTCCGCTGAAGAGCACCGACTTCCCTTCCGGACCCCAGACCGGCGAGAGGATCGAGACCAGCCCGGGGAACTGGTAGCGGCCCTCCAGTTTGCGGCGTTCGACATTCCAGACGAAGAGCGCGTCGCGGTCGCCGGTCCGGGCCGAGAACAGGACGTACGGCGGCCGGGAGGGATCCAGCCGGGAATCGAACGGATGGAGGTTCTCCAGGTCGGCCGACTTGCCGGCCTGGGCCACGTCCCGGGACTTGCCGCCGTCGAGCGGCCGGCGCCGTACGGTGATGTAGCCCCGGGCCCCCGAGATGTAGAACGCCTCGGGGGTGCTGTCCCGGGTGACGCCGAAGGCGGGCTTGATCGCCCCGCGCGCCAGCTGCCGGGCCACCACGCTGAGCGGCCCGCGGTCCTGGGCCGTCGGGTAGTATTCCCGCCGCATGGCCAGCTTGAACTCCTCGCCCAGCTGCTCGATGGAGCGGCCGTAGACCGCCCGCATGGCCTCATCGAAGCTCTCGTACCGCCAGTAGTTCTCGTAGAACACGGCGACCCGCCAGTCGCCGTAGGTATCCGCCAGCCAGCGGTGGATTCTTCCCCCGATGGGATACACGATGCCGCCCGAGACGTATTCCATCTCCTTCAGCCCCGGCAACTGGCCGCTGAAGGTGATGTCGCGCATGATCATCTCGTCGGTCGGCTCCTGGCCGCCCGACCAGAGCTCCGCCAGGCCCTCGCTCCACCACAGCGGGATGTGGAGCTGCCCGGCCCGCGCGTTCTTGTAATAGTTCCGCGTGGCGATGCTGAGCTGGAAGACGTGGACCATCTCGTGCCGCAGCGTGTGGCGGAACTCGGCGAAATTGCCCCCGAACGGCAGCGTCACGCGCCGCTTGAGAAAATCGGTGGCGCCGAGCAGGCCTTCGGGCGGCACGAAGGGCAGCACGTTGGTCTGTTCGAAGTCGGTGTGCGAGGCGTAGACGATGAGGGGGATCCGGGTCGTGACTTCATGCCCGAACTGCAGCGCCAGGGTATCGTAGCTCGCTTCGGCGTAGGTGAGCGCGGTGCTCGCCAGGTGCGCTTCCGCGGGGTAGAAATACAGATCGACGTGCGGGCCGTGGATGACCTGCCAGTCGAAGCGCCGGTACTGGATCTTGTTCTGGCCGAAGCTGGCGATCTGCCCCGCCAGCGGGGCCGTTCCGCCGACCAGCAGCAGGAGGACCGGCAGAAGGAACCGTCTCATCGGCGGATGGTGCGGATGACGTCGCCCTGGGTGATCCGGGGCAGCGCGCTGGCGTTCCCCACGATCCGGCCGAAGACGGTATAGGTCCCGTCCAGGTGCGGCTGGGGCCCCAGCGTGATGAACCACTGGCTGCCGCCCGTATCGGGACCGGACAGGGCCATCCCGACGATCCGCCCGTTGTAGCGGCGCCGGTTGATCTCATCCCGGATTTCGCCGCCCGGACCGCCCCAGCCGTCTCCCCGGGGGTCGCCGTCCTGGATCACGAAATTGGGAACCACCCGGTGCCAGCGGAGGCCGTCGAAATAGTGCCGGTCGACCAGCGTCAGGAAGTTGGCCACGGTCAGCGGGGCTTCCGGACCGAACAGTTCGAGCTCGAGAGTCCCACGCTGCTCGACCTCCACGAAGACGTGCGGATACCGCGATGGATCGGTGGAAACCACAAACCGGCGGGCGATTTCCCGATAGTCCTGCCGGGTACGCTCGGTGCGGATCGGGTAGGCCGGCCCCCAGCGCGCCGCCGCCTCCTGCCAGTTGGCCTCGGCCCAGCGCCGCACCAGGTACGACTCGGGCCGGGACACGACATCCAGGAACTCGGTCCGCACCCGGAGCCGGGCGGCCGTGTCGCTGAGGGCGATCCCGCGCAGCGCGGCCAGCGCCGCCAGTACCGCGTCGGGAATGGAGTCCCGTTCCGACCGCCGATACATGGTGACGAGCGCCGGTATGTCGCTCGCACGCCGGGCCCGGCCGAGGATGTCGGCCACCGTGGTGCGGACCACCGCGTCGCTGCTGCGGGAGAGGCGCCTCGCTGCCTCCTCCAGGGCCGCCGACGGGCTGGGCTCCGCTCCGCTCCAGGCCTGCAGGGCGGCGCCCACCACCCGGCTGTCGGGATCCTCCAGGAAATCGGGCTTTCCCGGACGGGGAGCGGGATCGATCACCGCCCAGGCGTTGGCCGCCACCGCCCGGTCCCGCCAGTCACGGCTGGCGGCCCAGGCGGCGCTGCGGCGGATGAACGCGGCGGTGTCCACCCGGGCCAGCGCGATGAGCGCCTCCCGGTGCACCGCCCAGAGGCCCCGGTCGTCGAGCGCGCCGGTGAGGGCCCGGATCGCCCCGCTCCCGCCGGTGAGCCCCAGCGTGGCCGCGGCCTGAACCCGGACGTTGAAATCGTTGTCGTCCAGATGGGGAATCACCTCGACGGTGATGCTCGAATCCCGATACGCCCCCACCGCGCGCAGCGCGTTCACCCGCACGCCGGGATCGGGATCGTTCACCAGCCGGCCCAGCTCGACCAGGGTCGTGCCCCGATCGAGGCCGGCGGAGTCGACGTAGGCCGGGACCAGCGTGCGTGCGGCGTAGGCGCGGATGAGCGCCACCTCGTCGCGCAGCGCGAACATCATCGCCTGGGCCGCCCCGGGAAAGCGCAGCCGGCCCAGGCTGAAGATGGCCCCGGTCCGCACCGGGATGAGCGTGTCCCGCACGAATCCCAGCAGCTCCTCCGCCGGCGCGTCGCGTCCCAGGCGCCAGAGCTCCTCGGCCACCCGCTGGCGGAGATCCGCCGGATTGTCCACGCTCAAGGCCTGGGTGCCCCGGAGGATTCCGCTGAAGAACTGCGCCACCTCGCCGCCACCGATCTTCGCCAGCGCGGTGATGCCCTCGAGGGCGGCCTCGGGCGGCGCGGCCGGCTGGCTGGCCAGCCGGTCCATGATCGGCCGCACCGATGCCGGATCCGCCATCAGGCCCAGCGCAAACATCACGGTCGTCTGGACCGAGGTATCCGGATCGCTCAGCCGGTCGATGAGGAGCGGGGTGGCCCGCAGATCCCGGATCCGCCCGGCCGCCAGGGCCGCGGTGCGCCGGACCAGCGGGTCGGCCTGCGCCAGCCAGGCCTGGAACTGCCCGGGCTGGAAGTCCCGCGCATCCTCCGCCATGAGGATCGGGGCCACCGCCTCGACCTGCGCCTCGTCCTGAGCCGCCGCCGGCGCCGCCAGCGCGGCGGCAAGCAGGAAGTGAGAAGTGAGGAGGATGGGTCCCAGGCGCACGGATGATTCACCAGTGGTGAGTAACGAGCAACGAGCAACGAGTAACGGGTGGCCGTCCCGGCCTATATCCTCACCGGATCGTCTGTCGCCTCGAGCAGCCGGCCGACTTCAACCGGCAGCCGCACCGGGCGCTGGTCGAGCCCCAGCGAGAACATCGCGGTGGTCGCCGTGGCGAGCAGCGTGCCGGTCTGGTCCAGTTCGACGGCATAGCCGAAGACGACCCGCCGGGACGCCAGTTCCCGTACCCAGCAGCGGACCCGGATAAGATCGTCGTAGCGCGCCGGCTGCCGGTAGCGGATCTGCAGGTCTCCCACGGCCAGCCGGACACCTTGGGCTTCGACTTCCTTGTAGCTCATCCCCGCCTGGCGCAGATGCTCGGTCCGGGCCATGTCCAGCCAGACGACGTAGCGGGCATGGTAGACCACCGCCATCTGGTCGACTTCGGAATAGTTGACGCGGTGGTGAATGGTCGAGATCAATGGCATGCGGAATAGGACAGGTGCCGGGTGCCGGGTGCCGGAAGGAGGAAACTTAGCGTCACCGAAGCGCGTCTGCACCCCGGGATCCGGCTGCGGCAACGGACACCCGACGGCACCACGGCATCCGGCGCCGGGCATGTGCGCTCGCGTTCCCCTTCTCCAACCCTCGCGATCGCACTACCTTTTCGCCGTGCTCGGCCACCAGCTGGTCATTCTCTCCGATGCCCACCTCGGCGCGGCCTCACCGCAGTCCGAGGCGGCGATGCTTGCGTTCCTCGACGCCGTGCCCGATCTGGGCGACAGCCTCCTGGTCAACGGCGATCTCTTCGATTTCTGGTTCGAGTACCGCCGGGTGATTCCGCGCCACGGGTTTCGCATCGCGGCGGCGCTGGCGGCGCTGCGGCGCCGGGTCCCGATCGTGATGATCGGCGGCAACCACGACCGCTGGGGCGGCGCCTTCTGGCGGGACGACCTCCGGATCGACTTCCAGCCGCTTCGGACCCGCTTCCGGATCGGGACCCGCGAGGTGCTGGCGATCCACGGCGACGGGCTCACCGAACAGCACTGGTCGGCGACGCTGATGTTCCGGCTGACCAGTTCTCCCGCGATCATCGCGCTCTATCGCGCGCTCCACCCGTCGGTCGGATTCTGGATCGCCGACCGGATGAGCCACGGCCTGGGAAACACCACCCGGGATCCGGCGGTGCTGGATCTCGCCGCGCAGCGGCAGCGGGTCTGGGCCGAGCGGACCCTGGCGGAAGATCCCTCACTCGGACTCGTCGTCATGGGACATACCCATCGCCCCGCGCTGACCGAACCATCCCCCGGCCGCCAGTATCTCAACCCGGGCGCCTGGCTCGACGGGCAGGCATACGCGGTCGCCACGGAATCCGGGGCGGAACTGAGGAAGTGGGAGTAAGAGTGCAGAGTGCAGAGTTCAGGGTGCCGGGTGCCGGGTGCCGCACTCTGCACTCTGCACTCTGCACTCTGCACTCTGCACTCTGCACTCTGAACCAGGTTCCCTCAGAGTGCCACCACCTCCGCCTGTCCCAGCCGTTCTCCGATAAACCGGGCACCGACCTGCCGGAACCTGGGCTCGTCGTCGCTCACCACGAAACGGTGCGAGACCGGGGCCTCGGTGGATGATCTCAGATTACCTGCCGCCAGGGTGCGTTCGACCGCCCGGGCGGTTTCTTCCGCGCTGTCGATCAGCTCGACGTCCGGGCCCATCACCCTGCGGAGCAGCGGCTTCAGCAGGGGATAGTGGGTGCAGCCCAGCACCAGCACCTTCACGCCCGCGTCCCGCAGCGGCTGCAGATACTCCTGCGCGATGAGCTCGGCGGCGGGATGCTCGAACCAGCCTTCCTCGACCAGCGGCACGAAGAGGGGGCAGGCCTGCTGCTCCACCCGGACCCGGGCGTCGAGCGCCCGGATGGCCCGGACGTAGGCATTGCTGTGGATGGTGCCGGCCGTGCCGATGACGCCGATCGGGCGGCCCTGCGCCGCGGCCACCGCGGCCCGCGCTCCCGGCTCGATCACCCCGACCACCGGTACCGGCGACTCTTCCCGCAACGCGTCCAGCGCATGCGCGGTGCTGGTGTTGCAGGCGATCACGACGGCCTTGACCCCCTGCCCCAGCAGCCAGTGCAGGATCTCCAGGCTGTAGCGCCGGACCGTCTCCGGCGACTTGGGCCCGTACGGTACCCGGGCGGTGTCGCCGAAGTAGATCGTGGATTCCCCCGGCAGGCATTCATAGACGGCCCGCGCGACCGTCAGCCCGCCGATGCCGGAATCGAAGATGCCGATCGGACGGTCGTTCATCGGGGGAGCGGCAGCGTCATGGTCGCGCCCACGCCGCCGGGCACCCGGCGAATCTCGAGGTCCCCCGGGAAGTCCCACAGGTGGGCCGAGACATAGGCCTCGAGTCCGCTCATGAGATGGTTGAACGCCAGCAGGATGAGCCAGTCCTGCTGCTCCGCCTTCTTGGGACCGACCCGGCCGGAATTGGTGCGGCGGAGGTAGTTCAACTCGTGGGTCGTCTTCAGAGTCATGGCGAGCGAGACGCCCTCGAAGGCGATGAAGATCCCGCCGGTGAGCTTCCGGTTGAGCCTGGCCTGGCCCCAGCCCGGCAGGACGAACGAGCGCAGCAGCGCACCCATGGGAGAAATCGGCGCCCGCGGCGCCAGGGAATCCTGCAGGACCGGGACGGTATCCCGCGGGGTGATGACCGAATCCAGCCGCACCCCGAGAGAGTCCTGGGCGCGCGCGGCGCCGCCCGGGAGGGCGAGCAGGACCAGCAGCACCGGCAACAGCCGGAGGAATCGGGTGCCCATCAGCCCCTGTCCTTTACGATCACCGGCAGGCGCCGGGGTTCGAGAGTGATGTCGATGGAATCCCCGCCGGGGCAGCGCAGTTCCCCGTCGAGGTGGGCCAGCATGGCGGCCCCGGGCGTCCGGACCCGGAGGCGATCCGTCCGCAGCATCCGCACTTCCCGGAGCCGGGTGTGCGCGCCCTTGAGGGCGAGCGGCATCCGGGTACAGAACCCGACCGGGCCGAACGGTTTCACCACGCAGACGTCAAACAGCCCGTCATCCGGCACGGCATCGGGTGTAAGATAAAACCCACCGCCCGCCGACACCCCGATGCCGACCTCGATGCAGAAGAGCGGGCCGGTCTCCATGCCGCTCCCGGCTTCGACCTCGAACCGTTCGGGGCGGAATCCGCGGAACGCCCGGATCGCGGCGGCCAGGTAGACCAGGGGGCCCGGCAGGTGGCGGTAGCGCGGCACGTGGGATGCCACGATCGCATCGAAACCCAGCCCCAGGGAGTTCACGAAGTACTCGTCCCAGGCCCGGCCCACATCGAACCACCGGACACGCCCCCGGGCCAGCCGGTCGATCACCCGGGTCAGCGGATGCCGGCCGGTACCGGTCAGGTTCGAGAAATCGTTGCCGGAGCCGATCGGGAGGACGCCGATGGGAGGAATCGGGGCGCCGGAGGTGAGGAGCCCGTTGGCCGCCTCGTGCACCGTGCCGTCTCCCCCGAAGACGAGGATCCGGGCCACGCCGGCCCGGGCCGCCTCCGCCGCCAGACTGCCGGCCGTCCCGGGTCCGGTCGTCCGCAGCAGCTCCACCTGACCCCAGTGCCCGCGCGCGGTCTCGAGCGCCACGGCCAGCAGGCGCTCCGCCCGGCCCCGGCCGGCGGCCGGGTTCACCAGCAGACAAGTGGTCATAGCACGGGAGCGTGTGGGAATCGAACCCACCGGAGCCACCGGAGGCGTCTCCGTCGCGGTTTTGAAGACCGGCCGGGGCACCAGCCCCGTTCCACCCCCCTGGTCCAGCGTGCGCCGCCCATTCCATCTCCCCTCCCCCGGGCTGCGGCGGGCTTCAATCCCTCGGGCCGGAATCGGGGCAATCAGGAAGTCCGGGCACCCAGAACCCGGGCCAGTTCCTCCACCCCGCGGCGGATCTCCCGTGGGTCCACGGCGGCGAAGCCGAGTTTGAGACCCTCGCGTGCCTGACGACTCCGACAATACCGGCTGAGTGGGATCACCTCGACATCCCGCCGAGCCGCCGCATCAGCCGCCACTGCGGCTTTTACGCCGGACGGCCGAATCCACCCCACGGTCTGGAGGCCCGCTTCCACACTCGAGATCTCCAGCACCCCGCCCAGTCTGGCGCGGGCGCTTTCCAGCAGAACCCCGAGCCGCTCGGCGTACACTGCCCGCATCCGGCGGATATGCCGGCCGAAGTGCCCCTCGGTGATGAAATCGCACACCACGGCCTGCTCCAGGAGCGGGGCATGGCGGCTGGTGATCGACAGACAGGCGCTGACGTGATCAACGAGGTCCGGGGGCACCACAAGGTAACCCATCCGGATCGACGGGAAGAGGACCTTGCTGAAGCTCCCGGCGAAGACCACGACCCCTGCCTTGTCCAGTCCCTGCAGGGCGGGCATCGGCCGCCCCGCGTACCGGTACTCGCTGTCGTAGTCGTCTTCAAACAACACCGCCCCGGTCTGGCGGGCCCAGCGCAGCAGTTCGAGCCGCCGGCAGAGCGACATGCTGACGCCGAGCGGGAACTGGTGGGCCGGCGTGACATACGCCAGCCGGACCTCACGGTGGCGGCCGGCGGGAACCTCCATGCCCTCCGCATCCACCGGCACGGGACAGATCCTTGCCCCCATCCCCTCGAAGACCCTGGCGGCGCCGAGATATCCAGGCTCTTCGATGCAGACCCGGTCACCGCAATTCAGCAGGACCCGGCCGACCAGATCGAGGGCTTCCTGGATCCCCGATACGATGGCCACCTGTTCCGGCTCGCACTTCACCCCCCGCGCGGCACGCAGATAATCGACGATCGCTTCCTGCAGGGGGGGATATCCCATGGGACCACAGCCGCGCAGCAGGTCGGTGGTGGCCAGCCGGAGCCGCCGCGCGGTGACCTGGGACCAGAGGGTGGTGGGAAACAGATCCAGGGCCGGCTGGTTGGCCCGGAACGCCCGGACCGGTCGGCTGGGAAAGGGAGGGAACGGGGTGATCCGCCGGGCATAGTCGGAGATCCGGCGCGGTGGCCGTGACGGGTGCGGGCGCGACCGCGCCGGCCGCCTGCCCCGGATCTGCAGGAGTTCCTCAGGCAGGATCTTGTTCACGTACGTCCCCGACCCGAGCGCGCTCTCGATGTACCCCTCCGCCCGGAGCTGGTCGAACGAGCTGACAATGGTGCCGCGCGAGAGGCCATGTTCACGGGCGAGATCCCGGGTAGCCGGCAAGCGCGCGCCCGGCCGCAGGTGTCCCTCCAGGATTTCGTT